>JAZTWT010000001.1:0-1430 GCA_045636045.1 Candidatus Enterousia sp.
CCCCACACGGGGATACGGAATTTTTATTGAAAATATGCTTGATGCGGCAGGATAAAAGTATGACAGGGGCAAATCGCCCCTGTCATTTTATTGTAAACAAAACCAGAGTTGCAAATTTCAGCCAACAGTGATATACTATAACCAATGGGAATGAGGCTCTCCCAAGGATATATTATCCTAAACCGCATTTGATGCTGATGGCTTCTGCAATTTTGACGCAGAAACTGTCAGCTTTTTTCTGCGTTTCACGAGGTTGGATTTTATGTTAATGAGTATTGCGCTGATTTTATTACTGGGTTTGGGTGTGGGATGGTTGTTTTGCAAATTGAAGCTACCAAGTCTTTTGGGCATGATTCTGGTTGGGATCTTAATCAGTCCGCATGGTTTGAATCTGTTGGATGACTCGATACTCTTGATCTCGGGAGAAATCAGACAAATTGCGTTAGTCATCATTTTGACTCGGGCGGGTTTGTCGTTAAATATTGCCGACTTAAAAAAAGTTGGTAGACCTGCAGTATTAATGTGTTTTGTTCCTGCCTGTATCGAGATGATCGGTACCATAGTATTTGCACCACTGTTGCTTGGTGTATCGGTTTTGGATGCTGCCGTAATTGGAAGCGTAATTGCAGCTGTTTCTCCGGCTGTCGTTGTTCCGAGAATGATCAAACTCATGGAAGATGGGTACGGTGTTCGTCAAAGCATACCGCAGTTAATTCTGGCAGGCGCATCTGTTGACGATGTTTTTGTTATTGTTGTTTTTACGGCACTGACAACGTTGGCTTCCACCGGAACAATTTCCGTTTTGAATTTTTTACAAATACCGACGGGGATTTGTCTGGGTCTTTTACTTGGTATTATAGTAGGCAAGGTGCTTGTTGCGTTTTTTAATAAATGCCATGTCCGGGATACTGTCAAGGTCTTAATTATATTGTGCGTTTCTTTTTTGATGTTGGAACTCCAGAATCGGTTAGAAGGAATGATTGCCGTTTCTGGTCTCCTCGCCATTATGAGCATGGGCATCATGATCAAACAGAACTATAACATCCTTGCGCAACGGTTATCTATCAAGTTTAATAAGCTATGGCTTGGGGCGGAAGTATTTTTGTTTGTTCTTGTAGGAGTGGCCGTAGATGTGCGATATGCGTTGTCCGCCGGAAGCGCAGTGCTTTTGCTTGTAGCAACAGCGCTGATTTTTCGAATGCTGGGCGTGTTCGTATCACTACTTGGAACATGCCTGACGAAAAAGGAACGGTTGTTCTGTATGTTGGCATATACACCGAAAGCAACAGTGCAAGCAGCCATTGGAACAATCCCGTTGGCTATGGGGTTGGAGTGTGGCAATATGGTTTTAACAGTTGCGGTAGTATCCATTTTGTTGACTGCACCTTTCGACGCGATTTGCGTGGATAAGTCGTATAAAAGATTATTAA
>JAZTWT010000002.1:0-25980 GCA_045636045.1 Candidatus Enterousia sp.
GTTCGAACCTTTTTCTGGACAATAAAAACACAGTTATTTCAATAAGATACCCCTTCATAGACATGGTCCAGAAGGGGTGTCGTCAAATATGGGGCGGATAACCGGACTCGAACCGGCGACATTTGGTACCACAAACCAACGCTCTAACCAACTGAGCTATATCCGCCATACTGTGTGCGCATGATGCGCTTTCTTTTATATAGTGGTGGAGCTGATCGGACTCGAACCGACGACCCCTTGCATGCCATGCAAGTGCTCTACCAACTGAGCTACAACCCCTTTGCCCGATATATTCTATATTTCTTCTTGCCAAATGTCAAATCAATTTGCTAATCTTTTTTCATACCTTAAGGAGTTTATTATGGATTATCAAATTTTAAAGGCAGAAGTCGAACAAAAAACAGCACAAACATTAGAAGTTTTAAAGGGTGAATACGCCGGTTTGCGTACAGGACGCGCATCTGTACACCTGCTGGATGCGGTGCGTGTGCCTGTGTATGGTTCTGAAATGCCAATTAATCAGGTCGCAACCGTTTCAACGCCTGATAACCAGACATTATCTGTGACAGTTTGGGATATTACAAATGCGCCAGCCGTCGAAAAAGCGATTCGTGATTCTGGGTTGGGGCTGAATCCAATGACTGCTGGTGGGGTAATTCGTCTGAACATGCCACCATTGACCGAAGAACGCCGTCGCGAATTGACCAAGGTTGCAGGGAAGTATGCTGAAGAAGCAAAAATTTCTATGCGCAATATTCGCCAAGATGCAATGAGCAAAATTAAACGCGCAGTCACAGACAAAGAAATTTCAGAAGACGACCAGCGTAAATACGAAGAAGATATTCAAAAAGTTTTTGATAAACGTGGCGCAGAGGTTGATGCCATGGCCAAGGAAAAAGAAGCAGATATTATGTCTGTATAACACCATCAAAAACGATTAATTGAAAATCAGGACGTATTTAATATGTTAAAACTATTTAAAAAAAAGCATGTCGCAACAGCAGAAGCCACAAAAATTCCACAGCATATTGCGTTCATTTGTGACGGCAATCGTCGTTGGGCCGAGATGCGCGGTCTGCCGCCGTTGATGGGTCATCAGGCCGGGATTTCTAATTTTGAGAATCTGGTAGATTGGTTCATGAAACGCGGTGTGACAACGATTACTTTCTTTATTTTCTCGTCTGAAAACTGGAATCGGTCACAGGATGAAGTTGATTTCTTGATGGATCTGTTCTATACAGAATTGAAGAAGAATATGCAGCATGCACTTGAGAAAAATATCCGATATCGTGTGATTGGGTCACGTGATAAACTGCCAGAAAAATTGGCAAAGTTATGTGATGAATTAGAAGAAACATCGGCAGAAAACACTGGTGGAACGGTTGCATTTGCACTGAATTACGGTGGGCAACAGGAAATCGTTGATGCCGTTAATGCAGCAATCGTCAACGGCGAAGCAGTCACGAAAGAAACATTTGAAACATATCTGGATACGGGGGATTTGTTGCCAATCGATTTGATGGTGCGTACCAGCAATGAATGTAGAATATCAAACTTTCTGTTATGGAAATTGGCGTATGCAGAATTACTGTTCTTGCCAGAACACTGGCCAGATTTAGTGAAAAATGAAAAATTATGGCAAGGTGTACTGGATGCTTTTTCAAAACGCAATCGTAGATTTGGTGGTGGAAAAAAAGTAAACTATACTGGTAAAAAGTAAAAGCAAAGGAAAGAAAATATGTCAAACACAGCAAAAAGAATTATTGCAGCAATTGTTATGGCCGCAATGGCGGTCGGTATCGCCGTTTTGCAGCATTTTGGGTTCAGCGCCGTCAGATGGGCCGGTGTCGCTATTGTTATCGCAATGATTGCAGAATATATTTTGTGCCTGAAGCGCGCAGACCGCGAAACAGTTAAATCAGGAAAATTCGTGTTTTGGGGTTTCTTAGGCTGGTTGACAGTGATGTTGTTTGCAATCTATTTCGTTGGTGCGCGTCCATGGATTGTATTGCTGTTGTTATTGATTATTTGTAGTGCGGATATTGGCGCATGGTTCTTTGGTAGAATGATTGGTGGCGACAAAATGTGGGAACGTATGTCAGCCGGGAAAACATGGTCTGGACAAATTGCAGGCGTTTTGTGCGGAACATTTGCTGGGGTGATGTATGGTCTGTTGGGTGCAGATACATTTATGCCACAGTTGATGTGGATTGGTATCAGTGTATCTTTGCTGTCCCAATACGGTGATTTGACCGCCAGTTGGATTAAACGTAAACTGGGAATCAAAGATTTTGGGACAATATTACCGGGACATGGTGGTGTATTAGACAGATTTGACGGTTGGATTTATGCACTGCCGGTTGTATGGTTGGTAATGTTGTAAATAGAAAAGTACGAAAGAAGGGTTAAAGGATGCAGATTTTATTGACGATTGTTGCATTATTGGTCGTTCTGGGGATTGTTGTATTTGTACATGAACTGGGGCATTTTCTGGCGGCACGTTGGGCCGGGGTTCGTGTTGACACCTTTTCAATCGGGTTTGGACCTGCGATTGTTAAGTGGCATGACAAACGTGGAACAATGTGGAAAATTGCATGTTTGCCACTGGGTGGATATGTTTCTATCTATGGCCAGGAAGATATGTTCAATCGCAAGAAATATGCAGAATTACCCGCAGATAAAAAGAAGGGGCATTATTTATCTGCGCCGGCATGGAAACAGTTTATTATTATTGGCGCCGGTGTGTTTATGAACTTTGTGTTGGCATGGGCAATATATACATCGCTGTTTATGTTTCAACCACGTTTGGTTGGCAATTCGCAATTACCTGTCATTGGCCAGGTTATACAAGAATCTGTCGCGTTCAAGGCAGGTGTAAAACCAGGCGATACAATCGTTCGTATTGATGATGAAAAAATCACAAACTGGGGCGAAGTGATTTTGGCAAAAGAACTGGCGGCAAATCGTGATGCAGATGTGTTAATTGTCCGTGAAGATAAGTTATTTAATGTAAAATTAAGCCCGGCAGAAAAATGGGGAATGATTGCTGATGGCAGCAAAAAGGCTGATCCAGAACGCCAGGGGCTGTTCCGTGCAATGTATTCAGGCGCACGCAAAACATACTATGAATCCAAGACATTGCTGGTTGTTTTGAAACAAATTGTGACAGGTGAACGTTCGTCAAAGCAGTTGGGCTCGTTCATTACAATCGCAGAATATTCAGGCGCCGCGATGATGGCAGGATTCTTTACACTGTTAAGTCTGATTGCATTGCTGTCTGTTAATTTGGGAATATTGAACCTGTTGCCGTTGCCGGTGTTGGATGGTGGATATTTAACAATATTGATAATCGAAGGTATCACACGTCGTAAACTGCAGGGGCGCGGTATGGAAATCGCAATTATGATTGGTTGGATTTTCATATTTGGTCTGTTTATACTGACAATGTGGAATGATTTAGCACGTGTTTTTGGACTGTAATAAATAGGTTATTTGTATGAAGAAAATTTCGGTATTTTCGGTTTTGTTTGCAACAACTGCCCTGCCTGTTTGGGCAGCAACAGTATCACGCATTGATGTGGTCGGGAATCAGCGAATGGATGCGGAATCAATACGCATACTGTCTGATGTCAGGGTTGGTGATAATGTCGGTGAAGCGCGCAGCAACGAAATCGCAAAAAAATTGGAACAAAGCGGATATTTTTCGCATATCAATGTGCGTATGTCAGGGAATGTCTTGAAAATAAATGTGACAGAATCACCAATTATCAACATGGTGACGATTGAAGGCAATGACGAAGTTTCGACCGATGATTTGAAAAAAGAAATAAAAACCAAGGAACGCACTTCTTTTGATGCGTCTGTGATTGGCGCAGATGTTCAGCGTATGCTGACTATATACCAGCGCAAGGGTTTCTTTGGTACAAAAATTGAACCGCAGAAAATTGAATTAGATGATAATCGTGTTAATGTTGTCTATGAGATTACCGAAGGGCATCCGACATGGATTTCAGATATAAAATTTGAAGGTAATAAAAAATTTAGTGACAGCACATTGCGTGGCGAAATCTTGTCGCGCGAGCATGCATGGTGGCGTTTCATGACGCAATTCGACACATTTGATGAAGACAGAATACAATATGATGGTCAAATGCTGCGTCAATTTTATCTGAAAAATGGGTATGTTGATTTTCATGTAAAAAATACCAATGGGACCTTTACGCCAGATCGTGAATACTATTCTGTGGTGTTCACTGTGGATGAAGGGGAAAAATATAATTTTGGCAAATTAACTGTTAATAATCCATTCCCGGATGTCCCGACAGAAGTATTAGAAGATGTTATCGTTATGAAAAACGGTGACACATATAATGTTGATCGTGTGGACGAAACAATGTCTGCCCTGCGCAGTGCGGTTGCAGAATACGGATACGCATTTATAAATGTTGAACCGGTACCACAGAAAAATGATGAAGATAAAACGATAGATTTGGAATTCAAAATCCAGAAAACAAATCGTATTTATCTGAATACTATTAATATTTTAGGAAATGTTCGCACATTTGACAGTGTGATTGAACAATTAATACCAATGCGGGCGGGTGATCCGTTTTCACTGCAAACCATTGAAGAAGGGCGTCAGAAATTAATGCGTACGCGCTATTTCAAAGATGTACAGATGATTCCAACACGTGTGGCAGAATCGAATATGATGAATCTGGATATCAAGGTTGAAGAACAACCAACAGGTGAATTGTCAGGTGGATTTGGTTGGTCAAACATAAATGGATTCATGGTTGATGCGGGTATTACCGAAAACAACTTTATGGGTCGCGGTCAGGTTGTTCAGTTGCGTGCATCTATTGCCGAATATCAGAAACAGGCCCTGTTCAGTTTTACAGAACCATATCTGTTTGGACGACAACTGTCGGCAGGTTTTGATGTGTCATATACAATGTATGACTATTCTTCGCTGGGCAGTTTTGGATATGACCGTGACAGTTTGATGATTGCAGCTCGTATGGGATGGAGATTAACCGACCATTGGACCCAGAATGTTCGCCTGTCTGCTTCATTTGACCAAAACTATGATATTCAGGTGGATTCAGGCTGGCAAAAGGCAAACCTGTATACATTGGGAACATATTTCAGATATCATAATCTGGATACTAATTTCCAACAGAATACGCATACGGGCGTGGTTGCAAATCTGGGGATTGCCTATACCGGATTTGGCGGCACAGAATCATTTATGCGATATAATGCGGATGTTATAGGTATGGTAAATTTCTGGAATGACCGTTGGCAACTGCGTTCATCATTGGATTTTGGGTATATTCAGCCACTGGATGGCGACTATGTGTCGCGTGTTTACCGCTATTTCTTGGGCGGAGAAACGCTGCGTGGTTTTGATGTTGCAGGTGTTGGGTCACGAAATTGGCTGTATAAAACATATGCTTTGGGGGGATTGTGGAAGTTAAATGGTTCAACCCAGTTGAATTTTCCGATATTTATACCAGACGAATATCAGATTAAGGGGTTTGTATTTATGGACTATGGCGTATTGGGGAAACCGCCAGCCCAAGAAGATTACTATCCTGCAAATATGCACGAGGAAAAATACAGAAATGACATTGATGACAATATTAGAACATCTGCAGGTGTCGGCATTTATTGGAATACACCAATGGGGCCAATGAATTTCAGCTGGGGATGGCCATTGAAAATGAATGACTATGACCGTGAACAACGTTTCTTGTTATCATTCGAAACACAGTTTTAACCTTGACGGGAATAATGGAAATTTTTATAATCTGAAAAAAGGGAAGGAGTATGCATATGAAAAAAGTATTCTTAGGATTATTCGTTGCATTATGTTTGGCAGGATGCGGTCAGGTTTATGATCGTGAACCAGTTGGTGTTGGTTTTGACAACAACGAACTGAAATTAAGCCCATGCGCATGTATCATGGTATATCAGGCATAATCACCAAATACAGGGGGGGATACAGTTGGAATATCCAAACGGATTTGATATACCGACGTTTCCTGCGGGCAAGCGAATTGTCGCCACCCGGGTGTTGGGTGTGGCAACGATGGTCGTATTCTTGGCCATAGTTTTTATGTGTAGCATGTTGCTGTGGGTACAAAAGTCTGTGACGGTGCATCCGTTCTTGGTTTCTATTGATAATCTGACGGGACAGTGGTCGATTGTTGGACATCAACACGAAGAAATAAAACAGGTATCAACAACGCGAACATTGCAGGAATCTGTGATTGCAAAATTTATGCGAAATTGGTACCTGGTGACGACCGAAGAAGTAAATACCGCACTGTGGCAATCATGCGAGAGAGAGACAGAATGCAACCCAAAAAATAAAACTGGTATTGATTCTGGGAAATGTGCATTGTACTGCATCGCAGGCGATGAAATATTTAACCGATTTATCCAAGATGTCGTGCCCGTCTATCAAATATCCGTTGCCGCAGGAGAAATGTTGGGACTGGACATGTCATCGTTGCAGATATTGCCGGTTGGTGAAATTACAGATGCTGGTGGGATGTGGAAAATTCGCGCTGTTATAAAATCCAGTACGACAAAACCAATCAACATTTTGGCATATGCAAGGGTAGAACGAAACATGGGAAAATATCCACAAACGCTGGGATATTTTGTGGCAGATTTTAATGCATATAAGATGAACCGATGAAAAATTTAATAAAAATCTTGGCTGGTGTTTCATTGGTCGCACTGATGTGTGGCGCATTGTTTTTGTCCAGTGCGATTTATGAAACATCGAACAAAGCCACAGTTGAAACATATTTTTTTCAACCGGATTACTCGTTTGACAGAAGACAATCAACACCAAAAGCACTACAGGATTTATCAGATGATGAATTACGCAATATGCTGCTGGGGAAATATTTGATAGAATATTTCTATGTCACACCTGATGTTTCAGATATTACCAGACGAATGGAGAAACAAGGAACATTGGCCACTATGTCCAGTGGAAAAGTATTTACAGATTGGCTGAAAAATATCGCACCAAAGATAGAGGAAATGGCAAAAAACAATATGCTAAGAACTGTATCACTGGTCAGTATAGAACCACAGGCAGGCAGTGACAAATATTGGCGTGTGGAATATGAATTAAAAACATGGACACATCCGAACGATTTGGCCGCCAGTCCAGAGGTGACACGTGGTGTGCTGTTCATGGAAATTGAGTTTCGGCGCAGTCTGCGTGAAATATATAAAAAACAAGGTATGGCAGAACAGAAGTTAGAAGAAGGGGGGGACCCTGCCCCACTGTTCGCTTTTGGTATCGTAGATATAACAACACAGGAAGAAGAATAGTGCTGAAGAAAATTTCATTTTTTTGGATGATTTTGGTAATGGCAAATATTGCAGTTTGTGATGCGGCAGATTTTGACGAATTTGCCATTGTTGACAGCGAAACCCCAGATATTATGGTCGAAAGCGTTGATTTAAACAGTGATGCAGAACCCGCCAATGTTTCTGGATTTGATATTGCAGGAATCATGCTGGGGATGTCGTATGATGATGTGCATAATCTGTTCTTTGACATACGCGGTCTGTACACGCCGCGCAAGAAAAATGCAGTTATATATACAATACATCAGGACTGGAAATATAATCTGGATTATGAATGCAGACAACAGGGGACAGTGATTCCACAGGAATTACAGAAATGTGTTAATTCTTTGGCCAAGGCACGCGGTTTGATGTATGCATCAGAAATCCACCTGGAACGCGAAAATACGGGTGAAACAATTGTTGTGTATTTAACCAGTAATGCAACAGATAATCGTGTATGGCGTGTTGTATATAATAATGATGTTAATGAAAAAGAAGGTGCAGGCGATAAATTTGAAAAACAGTGGGAAAACAAAATACTGGCTTTTTGGCAGAATGTGTTGGATAAATATGGTGCACCAAATTCCGGGACCGACCAATGGATTAGCAGTACTAATTCATATGACCCAATGCTGATTGCGCATTATGGCGCACTGGATTTGGTCGATAATGGGCGAAATGCCACAGACCAGGTGCAGAATATCCAATCTGCACGCGAAAACTTTAAGGCAAAGCCATATGCGTTCTGATACATCATATTCGCGTGGTCTGTTTGCGGAATTCTTGGCGCGTGTTTATCTGAGATTGCATGGATACAGAATACTGAGAAATCGTTATATAACCGGACGACATACAAATCGTGCAGAAATCGATATTATTGCGAAACGCGGTGGAACACTGCTGTTCGTTGAGGTTAAACAGCGTAAAACCATAGATTGCGCGTGGAATGCAATAACACGCCAACAAATTGCACGACTGCGGCGCGCAGCAGAAACATATATATTACAAACCAGTTGGAATGGGAACGCCAGATTTGATGTTATCATTGTTTGTGGTTGGCGCATTCGGCATATAAAAAATGCGATATAAATATTGCATGTTGGATTTTTTCCTATATAATATTCTTCATAGAACAACCCAAAAGGAGAAAACATGAAAAAAATTATGTTAGCATTGTTTGCTGTTCTGACATTGGCAGCATGTACAGGCTCTTATAAATCAGGAAATTGTGAATACGATTTCTTGCTGCACAAAGATATTTCTGTTTCAAAAATCATTGGCAACATGACAGGTGGTTGTTAATTTGGAATAAAATAAAAGTCCGGCGGTTGCTGGACTTTTATTTTATATCACAAAAAAAAATCCGGCGAACGCCGGATTTTTATTATTGGTTCATGGAACTGAAGAAGTCCGAATTTGTTTTTGTCAGACGCAGTTTATCAAGCAAGAACTCCATCGCTTCAAGCGTGCCCATCGGGTTGATAATACGGCGCAGGACATACATCTTGGACAATATATCCTTGCCAACCAACAGGTCTTCTTTGCGTGTGCCAGACTTAGTAATATCAATCGCAGGATATACGCGTTTGTCAGACAGTTTGCGATCCAGGATAATTTCGCTGTTGCCGGTTCCTTTGAATTCTTCGAAAATAACTTCGTCCATTTTTGATCCTGTGTCAACCAATGCAGTTGCGATGATTGTTAATGAACCACCGCCTTCGATATTACGGGCGGCACCAAAGAAACGTTTTGGACGTTGCAGTGCATACGCATCAACACCGCCGGTTAAAACCTTGCCACTGGATGGAACACAGGTGTTATATGCGCGCCCCAAACGGGTAATTGAATCTAACAGGATAACAACATCCTGGCCTGCTTCGACCAAGCGTTTCGCCTTTTCTATGACCATTTCGGCAACCTGGATATGGCGTGCAGCCGGTTCATCAAAAGTTGATGATATAACCTCGCCCTTGACACTGCGTTGCATGTCCGTCACTTCTTCGGGACGTTCATCAATCAACAGTACAATTAATTTCACATCGGGATAATTTGTCGCAATTGAATGCGCAATATTCTGCAACATAACTGTTTTACCGGTACGTGGTGGCGCAACAATCAGCGAACGCTGTCCCTTGCCCGTGGGGGAAATCAAATCAATCACACGCGCGGACAGATTGCGTCCCTTATCCTTGTCATCAGGAACCTCCATCTTTAACTGTTCATCAGGGTACAATGGGGTCATGTCATCAAAAGATACACGATGTTTTAACTTTTCCGGATTGTCACCGTTTACGCGTTCGATTGTTTCCAACGCAAAATAGCGTTCTGTTTCGGCGGCCGGGGCCTGAATCTGGCCTTCGACATAGTCACCGGTTTTCAAACCGTACTTTTTAATCAAATTTGGCGATACATATAAATCATCGGGACCAGCCAAATAATTAGATTCCGGTGCGCGCAGGAATCCAAAACCGTCCTGCATACGTTCCAGAACACCGTCGCCGATTAATGTAATCTGATTATCCGCAGCAAACACGCGCATAACCGCAAAACGCAACTGCTGCACGTTTAATTGGGATGGATTTTCAATCCCCATGTCCTCTGCCATTTTCAGCAACTGCTGGGGCGACTTTGCCTTTAGTTCATTAATATGCATAAATTTATTCCTTTTGTGGGGGTATCCGACACAGAACTGTGCCTTGTTGATACCCACACTGTATACCTAATCAATAAAAAGTCAAGTATTTATTGATAATTGGAATTACATGAAACCCGGTATTCATTACCATTAGAATCTTCGGCGGTATAGTATTCAGCACGACATGAATTTATTCCAACCGTTGACCGCATACCGCTGTATCCAGAGTATGATACCCCGGAACCGGTTATGTTAGTATTCTCAACAGTGGATGCAAAATGCACTGTAAGGTATCTACCAGCCCCTACATAGTTGCTGACGTTCGATTTGCTGGATGGGCATTCGTGATAGCATTTCCCTGGATTGTACCAATCAAAGGAACGATATCCTGTTGTCGTGCACCCGGAATTAGTACAAACGTTAATCCCTGCGCCGTTTGTGGCATTAGTGTAATATATCTGTGGTATCTGACATCCAGTTATGGAAGCAGGGTCCTTGTCTTCTTGCGTAAATCCAAATAATCCCGGCGCTGTTTCAAAACAATATTCACCAGTTTTACCATCTGGGACCGAAAGATTATCTGTGGCTTGATAATACCCAGGGGCACAATTAATAAATCTGTAACAATATTTGGTTGCCTTTATCTCCTGTATATTAGAATATATCGAACCATTATATTGGTATTTTTTTCCTGATTCAGCCTCGGTATAATAACACCGACATTCTACACCCCCCGAACCACTGGCCCCTGTTCCTGTAACCAGCCCATTCTCACCGCTGTAACAACATCCGTAACTTGTTGCCAGACTACTACTGGCGGTATAAATACCACCATGGGAAGACCCATCGGCAATAGCGCATGCAGGTTTGAATAATGCCCCCCCAGAAACATAGTATAAAGTATCACCTGGTGGTAATATACAGTATTTTGCTAATTTATTATTAGAAGAAGTATGAGGAAAACGAAATGTTGTGTCACGATATTTATGCCATGTCGTAAACCACCCACCGGCCGAATAATTCGTACCAAATTCGGGCAATGCATCCCACAGAGCCCCCCCCGTGTATTTCACATCCGGCCAATTATAATACCATGTTTCACCTGAGGAAGTTCTGTAGTGCACATATTCATTCCTTGTCACGGGATTTGATGAGTTAGTAATGTATGATATTGAACTGCACGTACTATAGTTATCTGCGTGCGCGGCACTTATTATATCAGCAATGCCAAAAAACGATATCAGTCCCCCAACGAAACGAATAAAACTGTGTTTCATATTTTCCCCCATAATCCAAAATAAAAACCACCGCGAAAAACAAATGGTCCGTCAATTTTTTCCAGACACCTTATGCATGGGTTTCCACACCCCAACACGACGATTCGTAGTGATATTCTGATTATGCTGAAAGCAAAAAAATATAGCAACAAAAAAATCAACCTATTTTTAAATTTGATTTTCTAGACAATTGTTGCTATTATCGAAAATTGAAAAAGGATTTTTATGTCAGTTAAGGCAAAGCGCCTGGTAAAAAAAGCAATTAGTTATTCAGGTATTTTTTTCTTTGTTCTGGCGGCAGGAATGCTGTGGTGGCAGTTGCGGAATTACAGTCTGTCGGATATTGCACATTCAATACTGGATATTCCATTTGTGAATCTGGCAATGGCATGCGTGGCATGTTTTGCAGGGTATTTGGCGTTGTCATTGTATGACTATCTGGCATTAAACTATGTCGGGGGTAAGGTGACATGGTGGAAATGGATGCTGGCAGGGATGTTGGGCTTTGCAATCAGTAATAACGCAGGGCATGCCGTGGTCAGTGGTGGTGCAATTCGCTATCGACTGTATACACGGTGGCGTATTCGCGGTGGTGATATATTAAAAATGCTGACGATATCGGGTTTTACATATTTTCTGGGGGCGTCGGCGATTGTGGTTATCAGTTATTTTTTAATACCCGGTGAACTGTTCAAAAGTTCAATGGGGGCCAGTGTCGGCATGAATGCCTTGTTTATATTCTGTGTCACAACCCTGTTGGCATATTTTGCAACAACGATTATCTTTCATAAAAAAAGTATAAAAATTGGTCAGATAAAGTTCCAAATTCCATCAACCAAGATGGCAACCGCACAGACCATTCTGGGAATAACAGACAGTGTGTTGGCCGGACTGGTATTATATTTCTGTATGATTCCGTTTGTTGATATCCCTTTTGTAATATTTATGGGATTATTCGCAATCGCCCAGACAACCGGCGTATTCAGCCAGGTACCAGGTGGAATCGGTGTGTTTGAAAGTATATTTTTGATGGCCCTGCCCGACAGCGTGGACAAAGCAAATATATTCGGCGCACTGTTGGCGTATCGTATTATTTACTATGTTTTACCACTGATTGGGGTTGGCAGTTTGTTCTTTATATATGAAAGATGGTTGCGCAGCCGTATGAAAAGATGGCTGGCCGAGGCAAAAGAAAAAATCCCAGCAAAAATCAGTAAAATAAAATCCGAAATAAAAATTAGAAAATAAATACCTTGCCAAATTGTATATTGGCGTGTTAGAATAGCCCCAGTGTATGAAAATGGGGCTGTATTAAGTGTTTGTATTGTCACTGTTTTTAACAATTCGAATAGCGCTGATGATTATCGTGGCGCAATCCCTTGGCATGGGCATGGACGCCCCATGGGGACGGGTTGTTGCCATTGCATACACCGCCAAAACAAAAGGATTATTGAATGTCAAAAAAAATATACGTGGATGCAGTCCACCCGGAAGAAACGCGTGTTGTTGTTGTTGATACGGCAACAAATCGTGTTTCAGACTTTGACGTTGAAACCACAACGAAACCACAGATTAAGGGTAATATCTATCTGGCCAAGGTTATTCGTGTGGAACCGTCACTGCAGGCGGCGTTCGTTGATTATGGAACGGGAAAAAATGGTTTCTTGCCATTTTCTGAAATTCACCCAGACTATTATCAGGTGACGCCAGAACAGAAAAAGAAATTATTAGAACTGGCGCACGCGAATATCGTTGATGACGATGACGACCCAAATGACGAGGAAGACGAAGTCGCAGAATACGATGATCACAGTGCAGGTGAAGATAACAACGAATTTACAAAACGCGCACGCGAATTTAAAATTCAGGATGTTATCAAGCCAAAACAAATCTTGCTGATTCAAGGGGTCAAGGAAGAACGTGGACAAAAAGGCGCATCAATGACAACATATTTGTCATTGGCGGGACGTTTCGCGGTCTTGATGCCAAATTCACGCAAGAGAAACAGTTATGGTATCTCAAAGAAAATTTCTGATAAATCTGAACGCGCGCGTCTGCGTGAAGTGCTGCATGGTCTGAAAATCCCCAAGGGAATGACCGTTGTTCTGCGTACAGCCGCCATGGGGGCAAATCCAGCAGAAATCGCGGCAGACTATGATTATCTGGTTAATCTGTGGAACGAAATCCGCAAGACAACATTGGCATCAGTTGCGCCGGTCACAATTCATACAGAAGATTCACTGTTGCGCCGTGTTGTTCGTGATTTCTTGAGCGATAAAGAAGATGTTTTGGTCATTCAAGGCGAAGAAGCATTTGATGCCGCAAAACAGTATTTCCAGCAAATGTATGGGCGCGCACCACGCAAACAGTTGGTTCAATACAAGGATGCAGCAGTCCCATTGATGGTCAAGGCCGGTGTTGAAAAGCAACTAGAAGGTCTGCATGGACCATATGTGACATTGCCGTCAGGTGGTTCGTTGGTTATCAACCAGACTGAAGCCATGGTGACGATTGATGTTAACTCGTCCCGCGCAATCAAAGAAAAAGATATTGAACAAACCGCACTGAATACTAATCTGGAGGCGGCCGAAGAAATCGCACTGCAGTTGCGTTTGCGTGATTTGGCCGGAATTGTTGCGGTTGACTTTATCGATATGGAAGAAGAAAAGAATAACCGCAAATTGGAACTGAAAATGCGCGAGGTAATGAAACGCGACCGCGCACGCACCCAGGTTGCAAAAATCAATAACTTCGGTGTGTTAATGTTGTCACGCCAACGTCTGCGCAGCAGTTTCATGGAATCGTCTTATGTGGCATGTCCACACTGTATGGGCGCAGGTGTTGTTCCATCAATCCAGACGGCGGCAATTATTCTGTTCCGCCACCTGCAGGAAAAACTGTTGGCCAAGGCCGCACAGAAAATCATTATGACGGTCCCGACCGATGTCGCGGTTTATTTGTTGAATCATAAACGCGCAGAATTGGCCAAGATGGAAGCAGAATTCGAAACAGAAATTGTTATCGTCGGTGATGACAGCCTGTTGAATATAGACCAATACTCAATCCAGCGCGTCGCACCAGAACAGAATAAAACCGAAGATTTGTTGGGCGCATTTGCACCTTCGACAGATGTGAAAAAGAAAAATACTCAGCATTTGGACGCAAAAAAAACAACCGTTAATGCACAACGCCGCAAACGAAAAAAACAAAACAAGAAAAAAACGTTGTGGCAGAAAATTATCGGATAAAATTAATCCCCCAGGTTGGGGGATTTTTGTTGGTACGATTGCCTTGACAACAGATATATTTGCGCATATCATCAAGGTAATTTCTGCAGGGGTTTAATATGCCAAAAATAACGGTTGTCACAATTACATTCAATCTGATAAAAAACGGTCGACGCGATTATTTTATTCAAAATATGGAATCAGTTCATAATCAGACATATAAAAACATCGAACATATCGTTATTGATGGCGCATCAACGGATGGAACGGTTGATTTGTTAAAGGAATACCAAGCAAAGGGATATATTAAATTCTGGTCAGAACCAGATACAGGTATCTATGATGCAATGAACAAAGGCATTCAACATGCAACAGGTGATTACATCACATATCTGAACAGTGATGATTTTTATCATGATTCAAGGGCCCTGGATATAGTGGCGAATGCATTGAAAAAATCAGATGCAGACTTTCTGTCAGGAAATGCCAGAATTGTACATGAAGATGGCAGTATATGTTATATAATGAATACAAAGCATGAAGAATTTTTTGTACGAATGCCTTTTTGCCATCAGTCACTGTTTGTAAAAAAGGACCTGATGGAAAAACTGGGCGGTTTTGATACAAACTTTAAAAGTGCCGGCGACTATGATTTTGTTATCAGAATGTTCTTGAGCAAGGCACACGGTATAGAAATTCCGTATAACATATCTTCTTTTAGATTGGGGGGCTTTTCGAATACCCAGGTTGAAATTAGTCATAAAGAAACATTTCTGTTATTAGAAAAAAACTTTTCTGGATTCGTAAATAAAAAACTCAACTGGCAAGAGGTATATATAAAACACCTGGTACCAAGAGAACTGTTTGAACAACTGAAACTGCATGTATCCCATGATTTGGCAAAAAAAATGGATGTTTTGTGGGCAAAACCAAAACAGTGTGACAGAAATAGAAAATTTATAAAAAGGGCTATGACTAGCAGCAGCAAGCAATATTTTGTATTACTGAATCTGATACCGGTAATAAAAATTTCCATGGCTTTTGCAAAAACTAAAATTTACCTTTTTGGGTTGCCGTTGCTGTATATAAAGAAGACAAATAATTCTGAAATATATAGATTTTTTGGAATTCCTGTATTTGTCATTAAACATGAATTATACAGAACAAAGTACAGTCTGTGGAAAATACCAGTTTTGGTACACAAGTATTAAAAAACATCGGGAAATCCCCGATGTTTTTTATTTATCATTCATACACGAAAAAAATCGTACACGCACCCCATTACGCAGTTCCAGTCTGAAAACCGTGCCACGTGCGATTGGCAAAACACCATTTGTTGCGTGTGTATAATCTGTGCCGCTATATCCCTGGCCAAACCTTAGTATCATATTATCAATTTCTATTACCCAACCGGATTCACCAGATTCAGATGATATATCAACAATCAACCAACCATCATAGGCCGCTGTATGCGTACCTGACTGCAATTCAATATAATTACTGTAATCAGGCATCATTGCATGAATTATATCGGTCGTAATCGGCACTTCATTTCGTTTCGCTAATTGGGTACCACCAGGTGTTGCGCCATCGTGTACATGTAATGTTTTGTGTGTGGTGTCATAGGTGACTTCGCCTGGGGCACCAGTAAAAGCGTTATGTTCATCTGCCGTTCCACGGCGTAATTGTATCTGACGTGACATTTTTATTCCTTTGTTTTGATTATTTTATAACTGCACCTTTAATCAGAGTCAGGTCTTCTTTGATATCATCTATTTTTATTTGAATTTGACCAATCCCGGTTTCCAATATGGTTGTACGGTTTTCCAATGACGTTATTCGCGTATCAAACGTATCATGTTCTGCGACTGATAAATCCTGGCGGGCAGCCCAATAAATCAAGCCACCAATGAACACAATTAAAAACCAACTGTTTCGCAGAAAATCCATTGACATCATGATTTATCCCCCCTGCCCCGTGAGATAAGCGTATCTATCTGACGAACCAATGCACATTGGGCCGCCGCCCAGCGCAATTCATTATCGGATGCGTTTATCCCCAGTGTGCGCTCAACAGTTATCCGATGCAAATATTCTAATACACGCAAACCATGATTGGTTGCAAAACAACGCGCAAAATCTGTTTCTGTATTCTTCATAATGCCCCACCTATTAATGTTTCCGTCGCCGTCATTTGTGCAATCGGCGCAATATATTTCAATTCTGCATCGCCATTTAATTTGATTGGCATGATTACACCACGACGCGACAAAATCTGCAGACCACGATCACACAATGGTCTGATAAATTCATGCAGCAGACGCCCATATGTTGCCCCCAAAATACGCATCATATCGGCATTTCGCGCCAATATTTCGGTGGCAGTCATTTCTTTGTCTGACAGCAGTCCCAATCGGTCTGCCAATAATGTGTGACGAATGCGTTCACGCAGGTCTTTTAATATTAATTGGGATACATCAAAATTTGCCCCACTGGACAAAGGCGTTAAACCAGATGAGCCAACAGCCTTGGGTATAATCGCCCCAGGGGTCAAGTTAATGTTTTGCAGATTTATAACACCATCATCATCGGCCTGCCAAATTCCAGACACGGCGATTGTTGCGTTTTTTAAAACTAATTCAACAACCTTGTTCGCGGTTTTAATATCGGGTAATGCACGCAGAACTGGACCGCGCCCGTATAATTCGCCAGACGATAATGACCAGCGGAATATGATATATGGATTTGTTTCAAAAGTACCTGTCGATACAATATTGTTTTCAATGTCACCACCAACATCCAACCAGGCCGTAAATTCACCACTAACCAATGATTGCACCAATCTTAATGGGGTGTCTGGGTCACGCTTAATCGTATCAACCATGTTTGCTGGTGGTATCCATGTAGGATATTTTTCCATAACTTCGCGTGCAGGCATTGATGTCGTGTGAAAGATCGCGTTTGGCAATATCGCAATGTCATTCATTGGAATGGCTGTAAAATTAAACGCAGATGATGCGCCAATCGGATTTTCCGCCATAAACAGGCACGCCGTCCCTAAAACAACCAGATCCATATAACACTGATGAATTGTGGTATAGAAATTTGAATCATTTAAATTTGTACGCAGGGCAGCGGTGGCAAAATCTGCATTTTGTGACAATTCACTTTCGCCGACCAGTTGCAACCACATTGATTCGGGTGGTGTCAACAATGTATAAATAGATGCCGCCAGATTATCCGATGCATCCATCGCAGTTGAATCAAATAATGTGGCAATGTCTTCGTCTGATGATGGCATGGCGTATCGACGCGCCGCATCCCATCGCGACAGCCACGGCGTGCGCATATCCAGTGCATGTTTATACAGGTTTTGTAATTTATTTTGCATTTAATATTCCTTTTGATTAATTAAATTGAAAAGTTTGTGTTTGCAGAAAATATTTTCTGGACCGTCCCAGATGCATGCACCGGAACCGGGGTCTGAGTTATTGCACCGGCAACAGCATCCAATCCATCATCATGCACACCGTACGCACCAACAGGGGTCCAACCAATCATTTCTGAAATCAATGGCGTTTGCCGGACGCGCGCGTGTGCATACAATCGCCCAGTGGACAATAACGGTTCAATCGCGTTTAAAATACGTTCAGATTTTGTTTTATTATTCCTTTGCGAAATTACATATACATTCATACCATGACGCGCGGCACAATCGCGCATAATTTCAGGTACCCCAATGCCCATACCATTTGTTTCTATGGTTATACGGTTCAATTTGCGTGCATACATAAAATCTAAAACCATGTCACACTGATGTGATAATGGAAACTGTTCAGATTCATCAACTGTCAGATACAAGACATCGTGTAAAAACACGCATCGGTTTTTATCATCGCGAAACAGCAAGGCGCATGCACTGCCGTCGCATTTGCGTTTACCACTGGACGGGTCCCAATACAATGTGACACCTGTTATCAGATGCGTGCCGATTTTTGCATTGCGCACGTCAAATTCTTCGTCATAGAATTGCAACCCACCTGGATCCAATCGCGCACGTTCCAGCGGCACAAAGTCCAGCATCATCTGTGACATAAAGTGACGCACGCCAACAATTTCGCGCATTTGCTCAATGGCAGAATTTGGAAATAATTCAGGCCATGCAGGTTCGCCATTGGCGTTAACTATCGGAATTTTCAACAATTTATACCCACGCAAAAAAGGCGTTGAAAAAGCATTTTTTTCATATACCATGGGCAGGGAAGAAAAGGAATTAGACATAGATTTTACCCCCAAAACATTACCTACTAATCTGGAAGCCGAACAGGCTGTGTTGGCTGCGGTTTTAATGAATAATCGTGCATTGGAACGCGTGTCTGAATTCCTGCGACCAAATCATTTTTCACACCCCGCACATCAGGAAATTTATAAACTGGCCGAACGTCAATTCGCAGCAGGTATCCCATTTGATATTATTACAGCAAAAAATTATCTGGACCAACAGGGGGTCTTGGAATCAGTGGGCGGTGTTGACTATCTGACCCAGTTGTCTGGTGCAGGGGCAACCGTTGTTAATGTTGAACAATACGGACGAATTGTTTATGAACACGCATTACGCCGTGACTTGATTGCATTGGGCCAGGAAATCACAGACAAGGCATTTATAGAAGACCTGGACAACCCTGCGTCACGCCAGATTGAATTGGCAGAGCAGAAATTGTTTGATATGGCGACCGCTGGTGCATCTGAACGCGAAGTGACACCGATTGCTGCCGCATTGCAGACCGCACTGAACGAAGCGGAAATAGCCTACAAGGCAGATGGGCAATTATCCGGTCTGACCACTGGGTTAGATGCATTGGATAAATCAATCAGCGGATTGCATCATTCTGACCTGATTATTATCGCAGGTCGTCCGGCGATGGGTAAAACCACATTGGCAATGAATATTGCCTTTAACGCTGCAAATGCCATTGCGTATGGACGCGCAAACCAAAATTACAAGGGTGCAGTCGTATTTTTCAGTTTGGAAATGTCCGCGTCCCAGTTGGCGGCACGTGTTCTGTCTTCGCAGTCCAAGGTGCCGGCATCTGCAATGCGTGAAGGTAATTTGACGGACGAAGATTTCTTAAAAATGTCCCAGTATTCTGCCGCCATTGGCAAGGTACCGTTGTTCATTGATGACACACCAGGTATGTCTGTACCAATGATGCGTACCCGTGCACGCAGGTTGGCACGCAAGCATGGCGGAATCGCATTGATTGTTATTGACTATTTACAGTTGATGACATCCCCAGGCGGTAAACACAGCGATAACCGCGTTCAGGAAATTTCTGAAATTACGCGTGGCCTTAAAATGCTGGCCAAGGAATTGGATGTGCCGGTAATTTCACTGTCCCAGTTATCACGTAGTGTGGAATCACGTGATGATAAACGACCAATGCTGTCGGATTTGCGTGAATCTGGATCTATTGAACAGGACGCGGACATTGTTATGTTTACATATCGTGAAGAATACTATCTGCAAAACCGCGACCCATCGGAACGTCTGTCAAATACAACCAATAATGCAATGGTTGAATCATGGCAAAAGCGATATGAACGCGCCAAGGGCAAGGCAGATATTATCATCGGAAAAAACCGTCATGGTCGCCCGGAAACCGTACGCACAGCGTTCTTTGGCGATTACAGTTTATTCGATAACCTGCCTGAATTTGAATCGTATGGCGACAATGAATTTGCACAACCTGCCCCAACGGTTTCAGCCGCCAGCCTGAATAACGATAGTGATTTTGCGCCAACAGCCATCAATCCTGATGATATTCCAGACGATATGCCGTTGTAAGATGCAATTATTTTCTTGCACCGTGCGCCTAAATTGACTATTATTTTGTCAAGAAATAGTTATTTAGGAGTTGCACATGGCCCAAGAAGAAATTATTTTTCCAAATAATATCCGTAACATACGTTTGGCAAACGGCATGAAAATGACCGAACTGGCACGCCAGGCAGGTTTATCTTTGTCCGCAGTTTCAAAGATTGAAAAGGGTGTGCGACGCCTGAATCAGAAGCAACTGTTAAACATTTGTAATATTTTGGGCTGTAAATTGTCTGATATTTTCATCAAGGAATCAGACGATGTTGCCGGACAATGGCAAAGCGAGATTAAACGCCGTCTGAACGATAATGAAAACAGTGGTCTGAAGGTGTTTGGCAGCGGATTACGTAAAATACGCCAACAGTCCGGGAAAACCATTGCACAGGCAGCTAAAGAAGCAGGTATGACGTTATCTGTTTATCATAAAATCGAAGTTGGCCAACGCGAAATATACAAAAATGAAATTGAACCGTTGGCAAAATCCTTTGCAATGGGCGCTGAAGATTTGTTTGATAAAATCGCAAATCTGTATAAATCAGGCGAACTGAATAAACATATCAGCAAAGTAAAAGAACGCGTAAAGTCTGTTTTGGTGCCCGGGAATCCATTGTCCAGTATTGATATGCACGGCAGTTTATACGGCGCAAAATTATATGACAGCGCACGTAAGAAGCTGGTACCAGTATTCGGAATGCCTGCGGGTAAGGTAGTCGCATTCAAAAAATCCGATAAAACCATGATTGTTTCTCCAATGACATTGGAAGGCCGTGCGGGAATTTATGCGGTTATGCCAAATGTTAAAAGACTGGGGGGAATTATCCCAGAAAAGTCATATATCTTTGCAGATGCTACAACCCCGGCAAAACCCGGTGATATGGCAGTTTGTATTGATACTGACTTTGATTCATTGGATAACGATACAACGGTCAACGCACAAATTGTCAGCGTACGCCAAGATTCCAAAGGCAAAATTTACGGTCACATTTCTGGTCCAGAAGAAAAAATTACCGGTCAGACAATGCATAAAGTCGTTATGATTGTTATGGAATAATTCACGTTTCATTTCACCAGGAGAGAGGCCAAAAATGAAAGCAAAAATCAGAACAACTGCGCAAAGATTGTTAAATCTGTATCGTCAAGAACATGTTATTATCGGTGGTTGGGCGGCGATAAATCCCGTGTTGGTCCTAGAAGCAACTGACGACGTTATAACAGAATTACGCGAAATGCCGGCTGGGAAGCAGTTGGTGGAACACATCGAAAATCTGCGCAGTGGCAAAACCCCGATGGATTCAATCGAACGTGAATTGCTGCCATATGGCGGAATGATGGCCGAGGCGGTGGCTTCTATCTCATTAACCGCGGGTCAATGGCGCGAATTACAGGAAGCCTTTGACACATTTACCCCAGATCAGGCGGGTCTGGATATGTTTTTATCGTTGCCCGTCGTGCGACAATTTGGTGAAGAATGGCCGGTTGCCTTGCAGTCTGCGTTGGGCGCACGTCCACAAATGCTGGGCAAATGGAAAACAATTAAGCAAACATATGACGCGTACAGACTGTGGGGGACGGCAAATGAAATAATATCAAACCCACTGTCAGAACGTACCCGTGCCCAGGTTCAGGCCGACATGCCCGAATACGAAACATATCTGCCAATGTTCGGAGATGCAGGACTGGAACTGCTGGAAAAATTGCGAACTTTTATCAGCAGTCTTAATTAATCGCTGTCTGATGTACGATATATGGTATCGTGTGTGTGCGGTGTTCCAATATAAATCATTGTCCCCGTGGGCGATAAAACAAAGTCTAATTCACGCAATCTTTCACGCAATGTTTCACGTTTCTGCGCCGTGTTGGTTGTGTTCGGGACTTCTATATCGTCACAAATAATTAAGTCTGCACGCATTCCTGTGATATTGCCATGTATTCCCTGACAGATGACCGAAGATTCGCGAATACCAATTGGTCGATTGATTGTTATTCGGCCAGACGCCCATTCTTTCTTGTTCGTTGGCACCATATCGGCACACCAGGGATGATTTTCCAAGATGTGTCGAACATGCGATACCATGCGTGAGGCTAAACCATTTTCCGCCGATAATATCAATATTCTTGTTTCGGGTTGCATGTATAGAACACATGCCACAAAAACACCAACAACCGTTGACTTGCCAGAATGACGAAAAGCCATCAACAAACCACGATGTGGTTCGTTTTGCCAAACTTCAACCAAGAACCCCATTATCTGTTTATGATGCGCGGGTGTTGTATACCCCAGAACACGGTTCCATTGATCAAGAAAACTATAAAACCCCGTAATCATCTGAATTTTCGTTTGGCGCGACATCCGTTATATAACCATAGTCATTTATTAATTTTGGCAACGCGTTTTCCAGCACCCCAAGTAAATTACGATACAGCCCCATAACGCCACCACCAGACAATTTATCCTGGATAACCGCATGAGTATAATCAATCAGTTTTTTTATATCATCATGCCGGTTTGACCATTCTGACAAATCAATCTCTACACTGCGCAAATCCTGAAATGCTGATAACAAAAAATTAAAATCAGCGTTTAAAATTTCTGGATCTATTCTTTGCGTTGGCTGATAATCTATGATACGAGACAAAGATATTTGACGAAAAATATCTATTTTAGTATCTGTATTTGGCGCGGTATCAAAAACAACATTACCACCACTAAAGTCGGAATTTGGAACCACAGAAAAGGCGTATGTGTCATTTTTAACACTGTCATTTATTGCTACACTAATATCCGCTATTTGAAAAAAAGGAAAAGCAAAGGCAAATTCGGTCGTACTTCCATCTGCAATATACGATATTTTATACATTTTATCCCCCTGCCCCTATGATTAACCAACCAAACTATCAAAACGCGACAACAGAGACTTTAATAAATTTGGCTTTGCCGTACGCGTTTGCTTTAATTTATTTAAATTTTCACGACGCTTTTTTTCATATGGTGCGGCGGTCTCTGATTTTATACGGCGCAAGACAGCACCTTCGGTTATCCCAGAATTTGACATACCCGCAGCCCCATATTTTGCACGCTGGGTGGCCAAAGCTTTTTTAATCAAATTTGTTTTTTCTATTTCATCTGCTGCCATTTTTGCCAATATTTCTTGGCGTTGTGATTTAGTTTGTTTTTTGGCATCCTTATAATCAAGAATTTCAGTTACATCTGATACAAGTTGTCCCATATTATATCCTTTGTGTTATTTTTTTATTTATATTGCATACCAGCCATGCATGGTCACCGACAACACCGTTATCGATTGACTGTCCGTACCATGGATTACCCATGGCGCCTGAATGCAATCATGCATGGTCCCCAACAAATTAATTGACACATCCCCACTGAAGCCAGGTGTATCGGTCGCATATATTTCATTTGGCAATGATATACGATGTGAATTTATATGAATTGATTTTGTTTCCAACAGACGCGCCGTTATTTTGCGTAATCTTAGACGCGCAGGATTATGCCCAGATGCCCGCAATGGCACCCCCGATACAGTATATGAAAAATTATACTTATCACAGTCACACAGACATTTCACATCAAAATATTCCAACCACATCTCGTTGTTGCGCGCAACAACAACATACGTTTTACCTTCGCATACGGTCACAGACATAAAATTCCCCGCAGTGGTATAAGTACCCCAGGCACAAATCCCCAGCGATGAATTTTTATTTAATACCGCCATAACACCATCCGCACGCACTATGTACAACCTGCGTTCAATTGGACAATACGCCATATCAACAGGATTATGTACAATATGCTTGGAATATGCACACAAATCGTCGGCATTGTAGTTTTCACCCAATTCATCCAAACACAATTCACGAATATCGCACCCATTTGATGCAATAAAGACAGTGGATGATTCTATTTGTTGTGGCGCGACAGTGCGTGCAGAATACGAACCAACTGATGTATGTTGCTTGATATCAACAGATGATGGGGTCAGCGGTTTATTAGATATTGCCCATTCGCCAACATTGGTTAATATTTGTAAATTATCACTGCTGATTATACCAGATATTTGTTGGCGTGCCTGGGACATCAGGGACACAAATATCGCCTCGTCATCCAGCCCTGTGCCAGTATTAAAATTATTATGACGACCAACCTGGGACATCCATATACCTGCCGGCCAATCACGTGAACCGCCGAATACAAGACGATCCTGATGAAAGGTAATACTGCATGGCCAACCACGACGCGTACTGAATGCGGCTTCGCGCCAATCACTGATGGGGTTGGACGGTATCGAGTATGTTCCATTTGTATGCGCAATAACCTGGGTTGGGGATATATATTCACTTATAACCCATTGTCGTTCCAGCAATAATAATCGACACCCCAAGTTTTCTGGTGTCCAAAAATCTGAATTGGTTGTGAATGTTGCATAATTATTACCCTGGGCGCTGGTCGAAACCGTTATCGTTATGTCCGCAGCATCATCAAATGAAACAAACGGTATATTTATCGTCATATCTGAATCATTACGGGCAAATGAAAAATCTGATATGTAAAAACGATTTTCCGATTTATGCAAAACCTGGGGCACAAAGTCAGGATGAACAAATATCATTGTCCCAAAACGCTGGGCATACTGAATGCGCGCCAAATCATCGTATTCCCATGGTGTAATCAAATCTTGGTATTTTTTATCATTACAATAAATATACATATGTTTATCTGTTAACGCGATAACATAATTTTCATTATCGGATACAGAAAAAGATATCAGGCGTGCGTCACCTGATAACTTGGCGACACTTTTCAATCCAGCACGACGACTAACCCCGCCCCCAGACAAGACATTCATATTATCCAACCTGGACAGACCATGAATATCATCGCGCGAATAAAATTCTGGTGCAACTTCGCCATTGGCAAAAGAATTTTGTGTTTTTATAAAATCTGCCATTATTTTCCCCTAATAATATTTAAAAACGCGAACTGATTAATGAAAAGTCTTCTATGGCACTGGTGACAGATGTAGTACTGTCGATAAATTTTGCCGTTTGTAATTCCGTTTCATACAATGCGACCAACATACGAAATACCGTTTGATCCCCCAACAAGGGAATACAAAATTCCATCGCCAGACGCGTCGCAGCCAAAGATATGAAATATGATGGATACTGTTCGGGTGCAGTACGAACAATGGCCGTTACAGATACGGTTTCTGCATTTGAATACACCCTGTTCCCAACAACACGTCCGGGGGTTTTCAGTATACGCAAAACATCCGATGGAATTAAAAAATCACCATCCATATTTTTTGTTAATTTTATTTCCGATGTTGCAAATCGCCATGGATGCACTGCAATTAACGCATCTATTACGGGGTCAAATAATGTCCGTGATAATTTTGCAGCTGCGGTATCATCGGACAAAGATTGTATTGGGCATTCCCCCAGTTTTAATAACGCCATAGTACATAAATCTATTTTTGTAAGCATTTTGCCCCCATTTTTTTATAAAGAAAGGCCGACATATGGTGCCGGCCAATTAAAATTATCGCTTGTATTTAACAT
>JAZTWT010000003.1:0-11281 GCA_045636045.1 Candidatus Enterousia sp.
TCTACATCAACCTTGCCCGATAATGCGTCATTCGCACTCTTTGCGCTGGCGGCTGCAGCCGCGGCACTGTCCGCCGCACTTAATGCCGATGCACCCGCCGCCGCTGCATGACCTTCGGCTTTCTGGGCTGCATTCCCGGCAGCATCCATCGCCTTGTTCACATATGTGACCCCTGCAATACCTGAATCCATGCGACCTTCAAATGTTCCCTGGGTATAAACTGTATGTGAATCACCAACCGATTCTTTTTCCTTTGGCACATCTGCCAATACTGGGTTCACCGCCAACATGGCGCATAATGATACGGTTAACATAAACTTTCTGGTTTCAAAAAACATACCCAAAATCCCCCCGTTATAAATTCTTGGCGGTGATGCAACCGGTGTGTATTAGAGTTTATGCAACAATCGGTGGATTGTCATTGGTCACATCACCACAATAAAAAAAACCACTGTTCACAAAAACAAGTGGTCAGGAGGTTGGAAACAATCACGAAGAATTGTGCTGTTTATTCAATATATTCACATGCCCTCCTGACCATTACGATCAGGAGTCTTTCATCCCGGATACAAAAAACGCGCGTAAAAACGCGCCAATTTCTACCCCAGACGCTTCGTGTACGGGTTTCCACACCCCATCAATGGAACACCCATTGACACAGTCATTTTAACAAAGAATTAAAATAAATGCAATCGCTTTAATACAAAAAAATACCGCCCAAATGGGCGGCATTTTTAAAATCTGTATGAACCAGACAAACGAATATTATGCAACTGAATATCATCATTATACTGATATCTGTAATCAACACCCATTTGCACACCATTGGCGCCCAAGAATTCAATACCACCACCAATATTCATCCACAATGGGTCAATTTCAAAATCATATTTTGTATAAACATCCGCCGCTGTAAATTTATATTCGGCACTATCTGGCACACCAAATACATCATATTCCACACCAACTGATGCATACGGACGAATCTGGAACCATGCAGATGGATAAATACGTTTTTGTGCTGTCACAGAATACCCCGGCGTAAACATCCAATACCCATCAGACTGCAAACGCATATAATCATAACCTGCGGCCTTTTCTTTAACTTCAAATCCAAAGTTATACCCAGCACGCGCATACAAATTCCCGACAATATACTGATTCAATATATCGTGCATAATTCCCCATTCTGTACTTAATGCAAATGCCGCACCATCACCATCAATCGCATCAACATAGTTCTGCGTACGACTTAAATCAAATATATGCATATCCGCCATGGCATTACCATAAATACGCACCTTTTCATTAACTGTTTCCATCAAATATGCACCCAATGCAATATTTGTATCCGCAACATCTGTCGCAACACGACCGACGATTTCCTGACCAGGCATATATCCCAAATTTATTCTGTCAGTTGCCTTAGATGTCGTATGCGAAATCCGCCCCATCAACCCCAACTGCAATGTATCTGTTTCCTGCCAATCAAAACCACCAAAGATACTAAAGCGATTACCATCTGTATGCTTGCCATCTTGAATATCCTGATACAGCACACCATAATCCACATCCAACCACGCTTTCTTTAAATTACGATTACGGTTCCAAATAAATTCATCAAACATACGATCTTCAAAAGAACGATATGCCGTATGTTCATTCAATACCATTGTTCCCATAATCTGTTCGATTTCGCGCGGCTGGAACAAGCGACTAAAATGCGCCAAAGAATCAGAATTACGATCGTTTTCTGCATAATATTCCATACGATTATACAACTCCATCGCCATTTCCTGCATATTTGTCCCCTGGAACGCCAACGGGATAACCTCAATCGGTGTACGGTTCAAGAATTTTTTATCGCGCAAACGCCCTGCAATCATATTGTCCAACGCGCCTGCTGATACAATTTCACCGTATGTATTTTCATTTCCTGACGCAACAATCGGCTGAATCTTAAAGACTTCGATTGGACCACCAAAGCGTGGATCAAACACAATATACAAATCATTATCACGGGCTGCGATATATGCTGGTAAATCTTCTTCTGTTCCATTATTAACATCCAAAGATTCCAGATAATCATAGCATATTGAACCGTCTGCATTACAATAACGCACCGATAAATTACGCACTTTGTCCAAATCACCTGCATCTACAACACCACCATCTGCATGAACAAACCAAATCGCCGTTCCCTGGTCAACAACATCGCGCAGTGAAATACCAATTTGGCCACCTTCTAATGCAGATTCAACTGGTTCTGTTAAACTAAACGCATTACCCGCGGTAAATTTACCACCGATATTAATCATCGCACCACCATCCTGGGAATTTTCAAAGACCAACAAATTATCAGAATTTATGCCAACATTTGACCAATAATTCACATCTGTTGAATCAATCGTGCTGCCCGCTGCATATGGTAAAATAACGGCATTTATATTACTGCTGGAATCAAAGACATAATCCCCACCGACTGTCATCTTCTCTAATCCAATAAAATCAACACCGCCAGAAATATTGCCTGCTATATCAACATTCATCCAGTTATCAACCGGCACCGCAACAAAACGCAAATCAGTCGCATTAATATTACCCCCAACATCAATATCACTGGAATTAACCAACAAATTCCCCGTCTGTTCAATACCATTAACCTTCAGATTTGATGTATTAATAACATAATTCACACTTTTGACATTAATATCCGCATCAGCCAGTGCGCCACGATACCCCTGGTACAACACCCCAGTTGTATTCAACGCCGTTGATAAATTCAACTCTTCACCACTAAGCAGAACATTACCTGCGCTAATCGCAAATGTATCCAACGAAACCGTTCTGGAAACCAGATTTAATACACCAGAATTATTTACCAAATTCCCCAAATTCAGTGCATAACTTGCACTCAAAGTCAAATCCCCATCATTCTTTACGCCTGTGGCTGTAATTGAACTGCCTGCATTCATAAACACACTTGCACCATTGGTCGCATTCAATTCGCCACCAACATTAGCAACCGAACCAATATTATATGTTGTATCCAAAGAATCGAACAAAACATCACCATCAACATACAAATTATATGCAGCAAAACTATCTGCATAATGATTCAACATACCCGAATCGCCACCTTGAACCATATCACCCGAAATATTAACATCTTCGGAAACAATAATATTTGCGGCATTCAAATTCGCCAGCGATGTCGCACCAGAAATTGTCAAATCTTGAACCATTAATCTGTCTGCAACCACATCCATAACACCTGATGTCTGTGATACAGATTCCGCAGCAACTGCCGTCATGGCATTTACACTAAACAAATCACCACCATGCGAAATATTTCCAAATGAAACATTACCAGATGACATTACAGAAAACTCGGACACATTTGCCACATCTGCAAAATCCAACACAGCACCAGAAATACGAATATTGTCTTTATTTGTCACCGCCCCCGAAACAGAAACTGCCCCCTGTGCCACTACATCAACAACACCGTTATTTACAACCGCGCCATTAATCGCAACAGTATCTGTCGCATTCATATTCAGTGTATTAACACTACCAACTGACACCGCCCCAACATTAATATCCGTGGCATTCATACTGAAATTATTTGTATCACGCACAACCATCCCAGTTGTAATAGAAACAGGGTCTTTTGATGGATCAAAATACAAATTCCCATCAATATCGATATTTCCATCACTGGCAGTCAACTTTTCACCATGCAACCACAACAAACTATCACTTGAAACAGACGCCGCAACAATTTCATTTGAATAAGATTCAAAAAATCCGCCATTATCAACCGATAAAGCCCCCAAAATCTCGACCCCGGATGTCGCCGTTTTACCCAGTGTTAACATTCCTTTATTAGAAACATTAACATCACCAGAAACCTGGGTTAAAATTGTATCAAATTGAATATTACGCACCATATCAGATGCGGTCACATTTATATCACCACCAACAGAAACAGAATTCGCCGACAAAACAAACGCATTTCCACCTGCAGTAATATTCATATCCCCCGAAACATCCGTCGCAGTTGCCGATGCAATAATATCGCCATCGACCTGAACCGAACCATTATTGACATTTAAATTTTTAACCGCGGCCCCTAAATTCAATGTACCATCAGATACCGCAACACCACCCGCATTTATTACATCAACCGAACCGGCCAGCGCATTCAAATTAATCACACCACCTGCCGCATCAATCGCACCAATCTGAACCGCACCACCATTTGTGTCTGACCCAGTAATATCAATCGTACCCTTATTACTTTCAATCTCGCCATATACACTGATATCCTTGGCAGAAAGATTAATATCACCACCATCGTTTACCAATGAACCATTAACCTGAACAAAACCCGTTTCATCAGATAACGAAGAAATATTTAAAACTGCATCTGAACCAGAATTTGTCACATCCTGCAAACTAACAAAATTAGCGTTCAAGGTCATATTTCCCTGATTCGTAACACCACCGTCTGCACTCAACACACCACCCGAAATCAATTCCATCTGCCCTTTTGATGATGAAATCGTACCTGCGACATAAATTTCCCCCTGAGAAACCACAGACAACAACCTACCACTGTTCATAATAGAATCTGCAACAACCCCACCATTTATATTCAGTGTCATTTGTGCCATATCGTTTATAGTTCCGGCATCATTAACACCATTCTGCAATACACCTGCATTAATTCCACCATCCGTCACAATCAGTTGATAGTCATTCAAATAATTTAAAAACAACTGCGAAACATCCCCCCCCAGATACAAAGATTCTGTCTTTAAATAGAATTCATTATCAACATTCATACCCGACAAATCCACCCCACCCATTAATCTAGTTTGTCCAGTAATATCCGCATAAAAATTACCATTATTGACCAGGGAATACATAGCACCAGCAACCGAAGCATCCAACATACTCGCATTAATACGCAATGTTCCACCCTGTGACGAATTAACTAACTGCCCTGCATACATTGCGCCATTTAAATCAATAACCATATCCGCAGCAGAATTATTTTGCACCCCACCAACAGCCACCAAAGCGCCCTGAGTCGAACCCGGCACAGAATAATCCGCAGTAATATTCATATCCCCGGCATTATTTTGAATAACCCCATTTGATATAACCTGCCCCCCCGCAACAATATTTGTTGTCGAAGTTCCCGATACGGTTAACCCCGCAAAAGAAACGTTCCCTGTCGTTTCTATTGATACCTCGCCCGCATCTACACTAATTCCACCTGAAATATCAACAGATTGCGCGGATACAGAAAAATCACCATACACATTAACACCCGCATTAACCGTCAAATCACCAACATCTTCCATCAACAATGCCGCCGTCTGCCCTGCTTCACCAACTTTAATCCCTTCATTCTCGGCATTACCACCAATCGTCACATCAAACGCATAATCATTCGTATCATTTTTAAACGCCAATGTTTTACCACCCAGAACCTGCAAAATCGCACCAATCGAAATATCCCCCTGGGTTTCAATAGTAAAAGGATTCGCGACAGAACTTAAAATATATAAATCCCCTGTTCCACTGCCCTGATCTGCACGCCCCAAATAAACATTATTAAGTATAGAAAAACCATTTGGCGACTTTATCGCACTAACATTTGGATGCGCAATTGACGTATCAATAACAATCGTTTCATTATTACTAATCGCCGCCTGCCAATCAGCCCCCTGCGTAGAAACAAAAACACTATCCCCCGTCGGATAAACAGTGACAGCCCCTGCCACCATTGGCAACAAACCACAAACCAAGGCGATTAACTTTTTCATCATTTTTTTATTTCCTTCCCATAACAATTATGTTTATAGTATAAAACATTTCGTTAAATTAAGGCAAGACGAAATTAACTATGTTTAGTATCTAAGGAGAAAAAATATGTTTGAAATCAAAAAAATTCACGCACGCCAGATTATGGACAGCCGTGGCAACCCAACCATTGAATGCGACATTGAATTATCTGGGGGCGCATTCGGTCGCGCAGCCGTTCCATCTGGCGCATCAACAGGCACATTCGAAGCACTGGAATTACGTGATGGCGGCAATGCATACATGGGCAAAGGCGTTCTGACTGCGGTAAAAAATGTAAACGAAATTATTGCACCGGCATTAATCGGCATGGATGCATCAAAACAGACAGAACTGGATGAAAAGATGCTGGCACTGGACGGCACGCCAAACAAAGACAAACTGGGTGCAAACGCAATATTGGCTGTTTCAATGGCATTAGCACACGCCGCTGCAAACGCAAAACATATTCCATTATATAAATACATTGCAGATATCTATGGAAACGACAATCCATGTGTATTGCCACGCCCAATGATGAACATTATCAACGGCGGTGCACATGCTGACAATGGTCTGGACGCCCAGGAATTTATGATTATTCCAAACGGCGCAACATCTGAAACCGAAGCGATTCGTATGGGTTCTGAAATATTCCACAATTTAAAGTCTATTTTAAAGAAAGGCGGCAACTCTACCAATGTTGGTGACGAAGGCGGTTTTGCACCAAACTTTAATTCATGCGCCGAAGCACTGGACACAATCGTTGCGGCAATACGTTCCGCGGGATACGAACCAGGCGCTCAGGTTTCTATCGGCCTGGACGTTGCATCATCTGAATTCTATTCTGATGGTATTTATAATTTCGAAGGCAAAAAATTATCATCTGATGAAATGATTGAATTCTATGAAAAGTTAATTTCAGATTACCCAATTATTTCTATCGAAGATGCCTTGGCAGAAGAAGACTGGGACGGCTGGAAAAAACTGACAGAAAAAATTGGCGATAAATGCCAGTTGGTTGGCGACGATTTGTTCGTCACAAACCCTGCCCGTCTGTCACGTGGGATTGAAAAAGGTGTGGCAAACGCAATTTTGATTAAAGTAAACCAGATTGGTTCATTAACCGAAACATTACGCGCAATCAAAATGGCCCAAGACGCAAAATATGGTGTAATCATTTCCCATCGCAGCGGTGAAACCGAAGACACCACAATCGCAGACCTGGCAGTTGCAACAAATGCCGGCCAAATCAAAACTGGTTCTATGTCACGCACAGACCGCATGGCAAAATACAACCAGTTAATTCGTATCGAAGAAGAACTGGACAAATCCGCAAAATATGGTTTATAATCTGCGCAGGATGAACAAACTATGGGGGGCTGTTATGCCCCCTTTTATACATAAAAAGAAAATAAGATGATAATGGGATACAATATCTTATTTATACTAGAAAACGCAATTTTTGCGGTAATCGTTGCTGGTATAATACTGGCCCCTGCATGGATTGCACGCCAAAATGGCAAAGGAAAACCTGACATGCAAGCTGTCCGTCTGGCCAGTTGGGTTTTCGGCTGGTCCATCATCGGTTGGTTTTGGGCACTTTACTGGGCAACCAAGAAATAAGCTATTTTCGTTCCCCGATATATATTCCCATGTTATACGCAACCTCTAACAACGGTTCGTCATGCGACACATACGCATTCGAAGTCAGCAATTCTGGTACCTTTGGATCATATGCGCATTCACCTGCGGCGACAAAATCTGCCAACGCGACTGTACGCACTTCACCACATTCCAGCGCGGTCATAACATATGTTTCATTGTTTTCAATCGCATTCAATGCACAATCCGCAAAACGCGTTGCCAAAATGCGGTCCGCTGCCACTGTATCACCTGCCCTTTGTGTATGTTCTGGGAAAGCGGTACGATTTACAATCCCAGCCGCGGTCAATTTTCGTGCAATCATATCCGCAGGTCGCCCCGAATGCCCGCGCAAAGAAATACCTTCGGATACAATAATAATCCCATAATCAGTTGATAAATTTTTAATATGCTTAACCAAACTATCCACATCAAATTTTATTTCTGGAATCAATATCGCAGCGGCACCAACGGCAACCCCGGCATGCAATGCCAACATACCACAATCACGCCCCATTGCCTGAACCACAAACCATCTGTGATGACTGCGCGCAGTTAGCATTAATTGATCACAATACGATGTCAATTCCTGAACAGCGGTATCAAATCCAATTGTTCGCGCCGTTAACGGCATATCCATATCAATAGTTTTTGGAATACACACCAACTGCAGATCCCTATAAATATCACGATTAGCCCACGCCAAAGACAAACTGCCATTTCCGCCAATCAAAATCAACGCATCAAAATTTAACATCTTCAACGACTGGCGTAATTTTTTATTAAACAACTGTAATTTACCTGTTTCAGCAGCCGTTTCAAAATTCAATGCATGCACACGACCATTATGCAAGAAACTGCCGGCTAAACGTGCATTCTCAATCGGCAACAGCATATCATTTAATTGAATTACCGCCGGCGGTGTCACAGTCAAACCATCTGTTCCATCTAAGATTCCCCAAACCTGCCATCCGCGTAAACTTGCCCCACGCATAACACGCTGAATTACTGTATTTAATCCACTGCAATCCCCACCAGTTGTCATAATTCCAATTTTTTTCATAAAAACTCTCCATATTCCGCCAGATTATACCATAAATAAATTGACAAAGAAATATTATTTGGAATAATTTGTCCAAACTAACAATAATACATATATTTTTCAGGAGTTTTGTATGTCAAAGAAAAATAACATGGGCCAAACCAAGCGTTCAACAGATGATTTGATTAACGATGCAATTTCTCAACAGAACGATTGGCTGGAAAACCGCCGCGAATACACACGTGGCTTTTTAAAATCACTGAATCTGTTCGCACGCCCATCAGAAAAAAAGACACAAACCGAACCAACGCCTGAACAAAAAAGAAAAAACAAATTAAAATCATACTGGTTTCCAATTACATGCGCATTAATTGTGATATTTATCGCCATATGGGTTGCATTTATTCGTGCGCCGCAACCATCACGCGTTGTAATCGTACCAACAATACCAGAACCTGTAATTCAACCTGTCCGCAAATTAACCGTTCCTGAATTTGATATTGTACGCATTGAAAAGAATGGAAATATTATTATTGCAGGGTACTGGTTGCCACACCAAAACATATCAATATTGGTTAACAATCAGATTATTGCAACCGAACGCACCGACCATCGCGGAGAATTTGTATACACCCCAAATGATGCATGGAAGCCTGGAAATTACACCATTGCATTACTGGGGACCGAGCCCGAGGTAAAATCATCCCAGCGCGTATTTATCTACATTTCAGAACATGGGGCTGCAAACTCTATCTCATTACTAATAGACAAAGATGGCAGCACATTATTACAGGCCCCGGCAATTTTAAAAGACGGCGATTTATCCGTATCAAAAATAGACTATATGGACACTGGCCGTATTGTTATTACCGGCGACGCATTGCCGCGGCTGCGTGTATCATTGGCACTGGACGGTAAATATATGGGGTTCGCACGCGCATCTGATCATAAACACTTTGGATTGGGGGCCGATGTTGGCGAACTGGAAACTGGACGCGAATACGAACTGGCGGTTCGTCTGCACGACGGCGACGGCCGCACCATTGCAACAATCATGCATAAATTCACAATGCCAGAAATGACCGGCGATGACGACACATACTATACCGTTCGTCGTGGCGATTGTTTATGGGTTATTGCACGCAACTTTATGCGTCGTGGCATATTATTCAGCATTATCGCCGAACGTAATAATATTAAAAATCCAGACCTAATCCACCCAAAACAAAAATTACAAATCCCCGTTTCTGGGAAATAATTAAAAAGGCGAATATCATGATGACAACAGAACTTGGTGGCGCACGCGTTGCCCCATTTTATTCAACCAAACAAGGTGGCACATTACCCAGTGGTGGCGACAGTGGTGACGATGATTTTTTCAAAATAGTTGTTTGGGGCATGATCGCTGCCCCAATCCTAGGTATAACAATTTGTGTCGTCGGAGACTTTATATACGCCCAAAAAGATATTGATAAAGCAAAAAAAGCCAAAGAACGTCACCTCTCCAGCCCAGAACATAACAAATTGACCCAACAAGTTTCCAACCGTATTTTAAATGAGGTATATCACATTGGGGTAAAACCAGCCGATCAAATTGATATCAAAAACATTACCATAACCCCACAACAGGTACAACAAGCGCAACGTGACTCTACATATTACGCAACACAAATTACAGAATTTGTCAGAAACAATGTAGATAATTATATTATATCCTGCTGCATAAAGCACCAAAGTTATTACAGAGCCCACATAGACCCCATTTGCATTATTTGTGGCAAAAGGTTTTGTCTAGAAGAATCACACCCTACGGTAGACTTTTTTGCATTAATCAAAGACAAAAAATTGCAAGCATTGAAAAAAAATTACGACCTGGCCGTTCAGCAACTAGAAGTGCAACGCCGATATAACCGTTTACACAAAACAAAATAAAGATACAAACCCAATCTGGCAGCAGCGTCAGGACAACGGATGGTGCGGGCGAAGGGAATGTATATTCCCATGTTCGTTTTCACTCCATGGGCCCCTTTCACTTCGCTATCGCTTCGTCCCGAACCCTATTGTTGCTATCGCAACTCTTTCTGGTTCTCTTCCATTGTCACATTCCAAAAATGAAACCGGCACAAATGCCGGTTTAATTTTTGGTGCGGGCGAAGGGAATCGAACCCTCGTCTTCAGCTTGGGAAGCTGACGTGCTACCATTATACCACGCCCGCAACGCTGTGCATTCTATATAAAACAAAAACAAATGTCCAGAACAAAAGATTACTAAAATTACACTTTACACAGTACATACATTTTACTAAAATAAAAGTCACAGAAAAGAGAATGATCAGATTTTTTTCAGTATTTTTAATATGTTCATTTATTGGACAACACTTTAACGTTGCCAACGCTGATGATACTAAGCCACAAAACAATCGTCTGAATACATTATATGAAATAATTAAAGATGCGGGCTGGGGCGAAGACGATGACAACACAGAACGCATAGAACTGTTCAAACAGGTCGAAGATTTAATTAAACAAGACCATGAAACAATCGACGAACTGGAAAAGAATGCCCAGGCAATGAAAGACAAAGAACAATCGACGGCAAACAAAATGTTGGGTGGTGCAACCATGGCGGCAACGGGTCTGGGGGCGATGCAGGCAATGAGTGCATATTCTGAACAACAGTCTGACGAAGATGCAGAACGCGCGATGAAGGCATACCTGGCCACATTCCATTGCAACTAT
>JAZTWT010000004.1:0-136297 GCA_045636045.1 Candidatus Enterousia sp.
CTTAAGCCAACAGATTTACAGTCTGCCCCGGCTCTCCAACTCCGGCGCACGCCCAATCCTTGGTGCGGGCAGCGGGAATCGAACCCGCATTTCAAGCTTGGAAGGCTTGCATACTAGCCTTTGTACTATGCCCGCAACAAATTCAAAGCCCTGTGATTATATACTAAATGAAAACAAAATCAAGAATAAAGTAAAAATTGGATAAAAATAATTAGAAATAAAAATTAAAGATAATTGTACAGATAAAGCGAACGGGGAAATTGCAGTGTACAAACCTACATGAAATTTCTCCATTCGCTTTAGATATGTCATCAGATTTAAAATTATCGCATTGGCGGAAAACAATCCCCCCCACTCTCTGGACAACAATTAAACCCTAAATCACCCATATTGGTGTAAACCTCACCCTCACAACAACCATGCTTATCAGGCTCTCCTCCATCCAGACACAGTGGATTATCCCAAAAAACCAAGGCATCACGATTTGCATACGCGAAAACCCCAAAACAAAAACCAATGATAAATACAAAAACTAAGACCAACCAATTTTTTACATTCTTTTTCATTTCAAACACCTTACTTTATCGGCGGAAAGCAATCACCGCCATCTTTTGGACAACATGCAAATGTTGTATTTCCCATATCTTTGAACAATTCATCGCCACAACATCCATATTTATTGGGCTGCGTACCATCTGCACATAAACCTGCCTCTAAATTTTTCTTTATCTCTTCTACTTCATCTTCTTCCGACAAAACAATCTCTTCTTCTACTTCCTCTGATTGTTCAGAAACTTCTTCTGTTGTTTCTTTTACTACATCAGGTGATGTATCGGTCTTATCCTCTACCTTGACTTCGACTTCATCTGTATCATCTATCACTGTTTCTTGGGCAACATCTTTCTTTTCAAGCTCAGATTTCTTTTCTTCTTTTTTTGGTTGTTCTTCTTTCCCAAGAATCTCTTCTTTGACTTCCTGTTTTTCCTCAGGGTTCTTTTCTGCTTCTATAACAACACGCGAACTGGCCGACGTTTTACGACCACGCGCAGTACGCTGACACGAACGACGATAATCTGCCTTTAACCTGGTCAATTCATCTATCACATCTTCATCTGGTTCTTCTATCTCAGACAGTTCCGTGATACTGGCCTGGATATCCGCACATGTCACGCGTTCTGCAACCGCCACATCATCTGCAAACGCAGATGATGCAACAAATATTCCCAATAAAACAGTCAGAAATTTCATAAACAAATCCCATTATTTTTCATTAATGATTTTTTCTACTTCCAGAATAAAATCGATTGCTGGATTGGTCAGCTTTTTTGCCGTCTCAAAGATTTCTTCGGCGGCCGCCTGCATATTCAAACGCTTGTACGTTTCAACAACTGCAACAGTATCGTTATTATCAAACCTGTCATCTTCTAATGCACGTGCAATTTCCAATTCCTGTTTCGCCAATTCTACATATTTCGCACTATTTTCTGCACATCCACGTTCTGACAAATTCGCATAAATTTTCGCACGTTCAATACGGTATTCTGCATTCCCATTTGCCGATGGCAACTGCCCTATTAACAACTCTTCAATCTGTTTACACGTCTGCTGATTATTATCGTTTGTTGGCTGTTGCAATGCCGCCAATATTTCGCGTTCACGCTGGGCCATCTTATGATATTTCATCTGATTTTCCGAACAGCCATTCATAACCATTTTTTCATATATTTTTATATTCCATTCATGATCTTCATAATGTGAAGAATTTTCTGGTTGCAAATCTCGCGCCAACAATTCTTCGATAACAACACACGTTTCCTTTTGATTCGGGTCTGTCACCTTAATTAAAATTGGCAATTCTGCGATAAATTCTTCGCCTGCTTCATCTGCCCAACCAACAACCAACGGCACACGCCCCAAATCCACTGCAACACGTGGTGTATATTCAACCAAGATATCACACCCCCCGCGTTCATTGACCACTGCAACATCCGCGCAGTCATTTGTGACCTTCAGCCCACTTATCCCATCAATTGGTTTAACCGCAACCGTCGTTAATGGTGCGCTAACTGCCATATGAACATTATGACTTTTTGCTTCGCCAACATTAATATTTGTAAAGTCAATATTTGCATTCGGGCTAAAACTAACCGCCAAACCATCTGCTGGCTTTGATTCAGATTTTTTTGATACTTTGGAAAAATCCAGACCAACTATAACCCCACACGCAAACAGGGCCACCAACGCCAACCCACCCCAAATACGACGTAAAACTGAATGTTTTATACGAACATCTTGTGATTTTTTCATATCCCCTCTCCTATTGTTTTCTATATATATTACACTATATAACAATCCCATTGTCAATGGTAATTTTTTTATCTGCACGCGCTGCCAGATTCATATCATGTGTCACGAACAGCATCGCCATCTTGTTCCTGCGCACCAAATCCAACAACAAATCAAAAACCGACATTGCATGTTGTGGATCCAGACTGCCCGTTGGTTCATCCGCCAACAAAATATCCGGATTATTTGCCAATGCACGTGCCACTGCTGCACGCTGACGCTCGCCTCCTGACATTTCCCCCGGCACATGTGACGCACGATGTGCAACATTCGCAGATTTTAACAACTTGATTGCACGCGCACGCGCAACACTCTCATCAACCCCATTCGCCAACATTGGCAACATAACATTTTCCAACGCAGTAAAATCCGACAGCAAATTATGCTGCTGATAAACAAATCCGATTTTATTACGACGAATTTGGGTACGCATATCTTCGTCCATTTTCTGAACCGCCGCCCCATTAATTAATATACTGCCTGAACTGGGTTTATCCAACAAACCAACGCATTGCAACAACGTAGATTTCCCTGACCCCGACTGCCCCACCAAGGCAATAATTTCCCCACGATGCAAATCGAATCCACCACCACGCAAAATATGCAAAGGTTGCCCCCCTTCAACAAAGGTCTTTTTAATATCGCGCACCGACATAACAACATCGCCCGAATGCACCTTTGACAAAGAATTCAAAATATTCGCCATTTATTCGCGCCCATTTTTTTGTTTTGCTTGCTCGATCTGTTGTATTTGCTGCTCCGCAACCAACAACGCCTCATAACGTTCTGGGGTCGTATAATGTCCAAACCGCAATTTTTGATAACGCGGACTATTCGCAATTTCCTGCAAATCCCCATACCTTGATGTTAAACATAATTCAATATCCTCGGGCGAAAAACCATACGCAACCCCACAAATAAAATCCTGAACAGGCTTCGCAACCCCACTTGTCTTACCATCTGTTTTAATATGCGCCAATTCCGGGTTCAGTCGTTTTATTTCTGCAATCATATGCACCGCTGATATCTGTCTAACCCAATCCATAATCATATCTAACTGTTTAGCCGACACCGTTTGATAAACCAAGAAGCGTTTCTTATCCCCCTCAGACAAATCATCAATATTTATCTTATGAAAATCGGCAAATTCTTTAAGGGTCACAGGTGGCTCTAGCCCCATTTCCCCAAACGGCAACCAGAACAACAAATCATATGAAGACTCCATACCAAACGGCATCTTGTATTTATAGTGCAACTTGAATGGCAACTTAACCCCATATTGTTCATACCGTTGTTCTGCCCTCAACGCAGATGGTGGATTATATTCATACTCTAACGCCGACCAATCGCGCAAAAACTTTTTTAACACAACTTTAAATTCTGCATTTTCAAAATTTGTATTCTTATTCATTTCTTAACACCTCTACCGGGTCTGTATTTGCCGCCTTCCACGCTGGATACAATGTTGCCAAGAATGCCAACAACACCGCAATTAACGCAATTCCAATAACATCCATCCATACCAACTTTGACGGTAATTCAGACAGATAATATAATTCTGCTGGGAATAAATCACGCCCCGTCAGCCATTGAAAGAACTGACGAATTGGTTCAACATAAATCGCAATCAACACACCCAAAATTGTTCCAAAAAATGCCCCAATCACCCCAATTGATGTCCCAGATAACATAAAAATTTTCATCATCGATTTTCGTGATACCCCAAAGGTCCGCAATACCGCAATATCTTTATTCTTATCTTTGACCAACATAACCAAACTGGAAACAATATTAAATGCTGCAACAATCACAATCAGCATTAAAATCAAGAACATAACATTTGATTCCACCTGCAACGCCCCAACAAAACCGCGATTTAAATCACGCCAATCACGCACCACAAACCCATCTGGCAACAACCGCGCCAACGATTCTACAACCACCGTCGTTTCTTCAGGATTATGCAAAAATAAATCAATATGCGTCACCGCATCACCAATATTTAAATATTTCTGTGCGGTTTCCAAAGGCATAAAAATATATCCAGAATCATACTCATACATCCCCATAAAGAAAGACGACATAACTGGATAAGACATAATTCGTGGCATTGAACCAAACGGTGTTGGTGTTGCATTATTTGCGGAAACCAATGAAATATTATCCCCCATAGTCACCTTTAACGCACGTGTCAACGATGCCCCTGCGACCAATTCACCGTCCTGAATTTCTGTCAAAGGCTTGCCATACACGCGCGTTCCCGTCTGGGATTTTGCAATCAAATCTTTCATTCTGATACCGCGTATCATCGCACCCGTATTATTACCATTTGCAGTTGCCATCACCTGCCCTTCGGCAATCGGTACAATCGATGTCACCTGTGTTGAAACACTTCGATTTTGCTTCATTTTATCAATCAAGAAATCAAAATCAGAAATCGCCCCATCCTGGTGATATACCACAACATGACCATTCATACCAACAATCCGCCCCAACAATGTATCATGAAAACCACCCATTACCGACATGACCACAATCAGTGTCGCCACCCCCAACATAATACCAATCAGCGACACCCACGAAATCACAGAACCAAATCCGCGCTTTTTCGCACCTAAATATCTAAAAGCAATCTTTCGTTCCAGTTTTGAAAACATATACTAAACCCTTAATCATTTAAAAAATCACGCAACGCATCACCAATCAATTCATTTGCACCTGAAATTTCACCCGCACCATCAACAACAGATACAACACGTGGCGACATAAATACAACCAATTCAGCAAATGGGGAAATCAATGTTTCTGGTGTTGTCACAAATGAATGCGTTGGTATACCAATAATCACATAATTATCACCAACAGTTGACGGGATATTAAATGAACTAAGTTCCCCCTGACTGGTGCGCAAAACAATTTTTGCATCAATTTTCTTACGTCCTGCAAAATCCCCATACGTTCCTGTTGCACCAACAATCAAATCCGTCTCTAATCTTTCTTCACGCCCACACTGACCAATATCAAATCGCGACTGCCAACCATTTGGGATTGCAAAAGTTCCCTGGGATATCAAAACCACATTCGCCTGTTGTCCCAAAAATTCCTGCAGTGTCTTGGTATTAATTTCTGGCCCAACAACCAACGCACGACCAACAACCCCCGGAACAGACATCTTTACATTCCTGCTTCCAAAAGCCGGCAACAAATTCATCCACACAATTGGATTATCCGTACGCGGATACACACGATACACATCGATATCCCACGCCAACATATACTTTTTACCAGAAATATCTGCGATTATCCTGGCAACCTCACGTTCTGTTTGATAATTACCTTCGAACACAACCGTTTTATCAGCCCAATCAACCAATAAATTACGCATATCCGCACCATGCATTGCATCCAACAACGCCATAATAATCGTTTGATTTTGCGGCATCTTTATCAACCATTTGGCACGATGTTTCAAATGCAACTCACCATTCTGGGCATCATAAGAATAATAAACACGCCCCATCTTGGTCATCAATTCTATCGCATCAGACAATGGCCCCTCACTGATTGTACCAGTAATTTTCTCATACAATGGCTCATCTTCTACAACCGTTATATCCGTTCCTTCCAACAATTTATCCAACGCACGTTTAACGGTTAAATCCTTAAATTCATAATCAGAAACATTCAAATCATCCGGCAGTGCATCCCCCACCCCCAAACGCACAATTTCAATTTTTTCAGCTGGCACAACAGAAACAACCGACTGATTATTCCAATCAACTTCGCATCGCATAGGCAGTTCAATCGAAAACCTGCGCGCCGTATCCGTTGTCAACGCCGCCTTTTTTGGAAAGATTGGTACAGACCGCGAATCAATAACCGTTTCTTCCACCACAGTCACATTATCAAACTGCGGCTCTTCTTCTTTCTTTTTACCCAACAAAGCAGAACACGCAGACAAAATCTGCACACACACCAACCCCAATAACACACTTTTTACAAACTTCATAAATCGCTTCTCCTTATCCTAATATATTACTATATATTCATAACTTTTTCAAACTCTGCCAACGTCATTTCATGTATTGGTTTCTGTGTTGGTGTCACCAAATCACGCACCCGTTCAAACTGGGCTGCAAAACGATTAACCAGCGCAACAATTTCAGGTGACAACTTTTTATCCGCCTCAACCAACCTGCGACCATACTCTACAACATATTCCAACACATCCGCAGCATAAAATCGCCCAACATAATTCTCGATTGCAATACCGCCCTTTTGCACACAAACCGCCGACATAATCATCGCTGTCTGATTATAATAATTTGCCAACTTAATAAACTGTTGAACAGTAATTGCCATTATATTGTCCTTTCTCTCTTTTTCTTATTATAAAACTATTGCCACCAACAGGCAATTAAATTATAATAGAAACATGAGAATAAAATTTTTACCCGTATTATTTGCAATATTTATGACAGCATGCGCATCCGTTAACCGCGGCAGTATTGATGATGCAACCATACTAAACTGGGAAAACGAAGCAGTCACCACCGAACAATTTGTCCGCGACCATAAATCGTGCCTGGGAATTGAAACCAAATCGTACCAGCCACGTTCCCGTTTGGCAAAATTATTATCACCAAATCAATCCAGTATCATGCCTGACTGGGACGGCCTGTGGGTGACATTTCAATCAAATGAATACCGTGATGTTGGCCAACGAAACCTGATGTCTGTACCACGCAACACTGCTTCACGCACAATCGGCGCATATCGTCGATGCATGTTCCGTCGCGGATACCTGTTGCGCGCAATGTAATTAAAATTTTATTCGTCACTCTTTGCGAAATCATGTTTTTTGTGATATACTATCACGCATGAAGCGTTCAATCTGGTTTTGGTTATGTTTTATTTTCGCTATTATTTTGGCGATATATTTTGCTACACGCACCATAATGACACGAAGCGGCCACGGAAGATTGTCATATATCCACAATATATCAATACATTCGGACACAAAAAACCAAAATTTATCTGCGATTGCAAACGCTGTTTCGGTTCCACCAAAAACACGTTCATCATCACTGGATTTAAATACGTTGCGCGCACGCGTTTCTGCCGTCCCCGGTGTCAAAGATGTCGCCATTCGACACCTGCCTAACGGTAATATAATTGTACGAACAGCAATGTACAAAATGATTGCAACATGGACAGATGGCGAAAACTATTACCCTTTGTCCGCCGACGGTACAATAATCAACACCCCAACACCATCCCGAAATATTGCAAACATTGTATTTCGCGGTAAATTACCAAATGATATATCTGAAATAACACGCGCTGCACATAATTTAATTGGAAATATCGACTATCTTGAATGGATAGAAAACCGCCGTTGGAACATACACACAACCGGTGGAATAACCGTAATGTTGCCAGAAAATAACCCAACATCTGCAATCAATAACCTAGTATCACTAAACACAAAACACAACCTGCTGGGCAAGGCAATCCAAACAATCGACATGCGTGATGACGCGCGAATTTTGGTCAAATAAAAAAATGAACCTGTTTGATTCATCTTTTCTGTGTCTGGACATTGGCACATATGGCGTGCGCGGAATCGCACACCATATCCACGGCGCCCAAATCGACCGTTCCGCCTTTTTTACATGTGACAGCATTGATACCGTATTCGCAATAAAATCTGTAATCGACGAACTAGAAAAACAAATCGGGGCACATTTTGATTCCGCATATATCACAGGGAATCTGGGACAATCTGTGTTCGACATGACCGCAAAAAACACCACATGGTCCGGCGAACATAAAATAAATAACTCTGACCTTCAGGTTCAGCTATCACAAATAACACCACCAGATGAATACCTACCGATGCACATCGTCCCACTGCGCTACGACACACCAACCGCACGCAATATGCTATCCCCGATCGGACACATTGACCGTCAACTGGTATCTGCATTTGGCTCTATTTTCTATTCAAACATCGGAATAACCCACATAAACAACCACCTGCGTGGCGCCCACATCCAGGCCAACGCATTCTTTGATCCACAATTTTTGCAAAATTTTTCCTATCGCCAAAAGAAACAAACAACAATGTTTATTGACTTTGGACACGAATTTACATCCGCATCTATCTGGACAGACCGCGGTCCTGTGTGGCATACAAAAATAAAACTAGGCGGCAACAATTTAACAGATGCAATATCAAAAGCACTAAACCTGGACCCAGAATCCGCCGACAGAATCAAACGCACCGTTGCGTCGCTAATTCCACGTGAAATGGACCGCTTTACCCCAGCAGACACAGCATACGATTTCTCACGCAGCGATGTAAACGATATAATCCTACCAATATTGGTTGACATAATCAGTCAAATCAAAGACCAATGTTTACCATCATTTACCAAATACCACCCAACAAAAATTATTATGACCGGCGGTGGCGCAGATATCGAAGGTTTACGCGACTTTATTGAAAACGCATTTGCCGTTATAACTGAAAACATTGGCACAGATGCAACCGTTCGCGCCCTATCAGATTTTATATGGAAATCCGAAGACACACACCGTCAACGTTATCTGGCACGCCGCGAACGCTGGACCAATCGCACAAACTGGATTGCAAAACTATTTCATAAAACACCAAAACAAAAACCAACCTTTATCCCAATTATGCCCAGCACCCTGTGCTTTAACATGCGCAATCCGAACACATACAGCATGTTTAAGTCTGGTGGCATATCAATGATACACGTTGACATAATGGACGGATTTTATGTTGATCGAATTGCCGGCAGTATCGAAGAACTAAAAACAATACGCGCACACACAAACGCACACCTGCATGTTCATTTAATGACAGAAAGTCCATCTGTCTGGGCAACTGATGCCATATCCGCAGGCGCTGACACGATAATATTATCCACAAACACATCAGGTTTACGCAACGCAGTTCGAATTATCAAGAACGCCGGCCGACGCGTTGGCATTGCACTTAACCCAGATTCATCTGTATCATTATTAAAATCGGTCCTGCGCGACATTGACGAAGTAATGATAATGTCTGTTAATCCGGGGGCTGCTGGTCAAAACTTTGAACCTTCTGCCCTGCACAAGATTTCCGTTCTGGCGGCAACACGCAAGAAATACGGACTAAAATTTTTAATTTCTGTTGACGGTGGCATAAACGACAAAACCGCACAAATGTGCTGGGATGCCGGCGCAGATTTATTAGTATCCGGCTCATACCTGGCAAAATCAAATGATTTTCCCTTGGCCATTCGCAGCCTGCTAAAGAAATCACAAAATTAAGAAAACAATAATAAAATAGATGATGAATTTGTGGTGCCCTAAGCAAGAATCGGACTTGCGACTCGTCCTTACCAAGGACGTGTTTTACCACTAGACTATTAGGGCAATAAAACCGTCTTAATTATAATGCCCCACACATAAAAAGCAAGAATAAAAAAAACCACCTCGTCAGATAGATAAAATTAAAGATAATGATATAGATATGGACAGTGCCGACAGTGTAGTGTACAAACGCTACATGAACTGTCGGCACCGTTCATAGATATACCATTAGATTTAATTTTATTCAATACAACAATTAACTGCACTCTTAACCCAACTTTTCAGCTTACTCATTCCACCTTTTGGTGCTTCTTTTGCAACCGGGGCTTGCGCTTCTACTACTTTGACGGGGGCCGATTTTTTAACAGATTTATCATCTTTTTTTTCACCGGTCAGCATCCCCATATTCAGCCCCCAGAACATACAATATAATTCATACGACTGATCAAACAATTCATATGCCGTCTTACTATCCCCGGCAGATAATGCTTTGGTTCCAACTTCGAACACACGCATTGACGCCGCCAGCAAATGCTTTGAAATACACCAAACCTCACCCTCATACGATGGAATAATCTTCAACATCGCGTTTTTACGCATCTCTCTAACATCATTAATCAGGTCATAGAATTCTGTTTTACCTGTTTTTGCGCCAGAAAACATTAAATGTTCTTCGATTGAAATCAAATTCATAATCGCAATTGTCAAATCCTGATCTGAAGACAGATCCTTTGGATTAACCTTCTTAGCGGCATCCAACTTTTCAACAAATTCCTGAACAGATTCGATTTTTTTCATCACAACATCCTTTCTTTATTTTCAAAAACACAATATCATACCCCAACTAGCCAACGCAAGTGCAAGAATTGGCAACACAACCTTTTCGAATGGAAAATGCGCATGTCCACCATTTTTTGTCTTCATCCATTCATATAATTTTGATATCAGGATAAATATCAGCGCCCCACAAATCGTCCCAAACAAGACCGGGTCCATAACAAATCCACCACAAATTGAAACCGGGTTATACTTCACAGTCCCCAAATACGCAAAACCAATCATTGCCACAGACAACATAACAACAATAAAATCACGACCGCGGAAATGCCAATTTTTTTTGTCCATAAATTTCAGCGTCCAATACCCAATCAACGTCAACAACGCCCCGGCCCACAAACCAACCACACTGTCTGGCACCCCCAAACGACGTGCAATATCCAGCCCGGCCCCAATCGCGATGGTACACACTGGACACGCTGGATTTGCCAACACTTTCATTGGAATTAACACCATCAAAGCAACTAATAATTTTTGCATATTCCTTTCCTTTTATTGCTTAATCGCCCACATTATACAAAATATATAAAAGATAAGTCAACCCCACCTTTTTTACCTAAACAATCGCTTCAAAAATCCCTGCCTGCGAAATTGAATATTATTACGCCCTGCACTGTTTTTTATCGCATCAAATAATTTATTATTTCTTACACACTTTGCGACAAAATCAAAATTAAACATATTTTTTAATGCAGACTTCTTTATAAACGGCACTCCATGTCGCAATGCACGATACGGCTGCCGATAAATCACATTAGACTTATAATTACACTGTGCAAAAACAGTCACTAAATCATAACCAAGATTTTTAATCAGTTCTGAAAATCCAACCTCGTACTGGATACAAATCTGATTTTTATTTTCTAACTTTGAAATCCGCCCCCAGAATTCATGAACCGCAGCATGCATTACCAAATTTCTATCTATTCCCATAAACCAAGATTGAACATGTCGCGCAACACCTTTATCTGAATTTTCCAACATACCAACAAAAGCACGCCCCGAATTTTCCAATCTATTTAATATATCTTCTAATTTTCCAATTGGACCATATACAGAATCATTTACAAAATACACCCAATCATATTTCCCCAGAATATCATCATCCTTGGCCCATGCAAAGCCACGTTTATAAGAACCAAAATCATATTCCCCATGCCGTTCGGCATTCGCATACAAAACATTTGGCAAAGAAGTCACTAAATCTAACTGATCCTTTGGCAAATCATTATCCATAACAAAAACAATATCCCCAATTTTCCCCAGCGCACACAAATAAAACATCAACGCATTATCTATAATATTATCTTTATCATACGCCGCAAAAATAAACAGCCGCCGTACCATATTCACCACCTTTGCTTTTTCATAAGAATATTATCTAGATTTTATAATTAAAATCAAAACAAAAAACCGCCACACAGGCGTATAAATTCTGGCAGCCGCCTATGCCCCAGACCATGTGGTCATTATCCGCCACAACTATACCAAAATAAAAACCGGGATAAACCCGGTTTGAATTCTGGTAGCAGCGGAGGGATTCGGACCCCCGACCAAAGGATTATGATTCCTCTGCTCTACCACTGAGCTACGCTGCCAAACGCCACGCATTATAACAACATTTTTTTTAAATGCAAGAAAAACAAACATAACGATTTTATTCTTATTTAAAATTATTATTTTTTTTAATAAAGTTCGATTAAACATCAACCCCATTTATGATACCATGTGCACCACTATGAAAAAATTTTTATACTCTCTGATTTTTATCCTATCACTAATCCCTGCACACGCGGAAATAAATCCTTTTTTCAATGGATATAAACAACAGACTGCTTTTCATATTGGCTATGGTATAAACAGCGGATTTCTATTACCACCACCAACCCAATGGGTACCATTCATAATGCTGCACGCACAATATTCCCAACCAACTGAATTTTTCGGAATGCACGCACGAAAATCACTTAACATAATCCAAACACTAGGATACGGCAAAAAATACGGATGGCATTGGGACAAATACACAATACCAATCGCCATGTTATCCGAAGATGTTATTCCCCTCCATGGCGATGATTGGTACACATTTATTGGTCTGGGGGTTGGTATGCAGGCACAACAAAACGAACGCATAGGTTCTAAATTATTATTCGGGTTTAAACTGGGGGCCGGATACAGATTATCTGAATGCACCGCGGTTGAATTATTTATGCAACATTTTTCAAACGGCAACACCGCACCTGAAAACAATTCATACGCATTCTATGGCATTGGCATGACATACAGTTTTTAAGTCCCACCCTTACCATTCAATTGGCGCAATACCATGCTGGATTAAATATTCATTTGCCTGACTGAAATGCTTATTACCAAAGAATCCACGATACGCCGACAGCGGTGACGGATGCGCGCTTTTCAAAACCAGGTTTTTATTCACATCAACAAATGCCGCCTTTTTCTGGGCATAAGAACCCCACAACATATATACAATATTTTCGCGTGCACTGACCACACGAATAACACTGTCTGTAAATTCTTCCCAACCATGCCCCGAATGCGATGCCGCCGTATGCGCGCGAACCGTCAATGTCGCATTCAGCAACAATACACCCTGATTTGCCCAATATGTCAAATCACCATTTGTCACAGATTTACGCCCCAGGTCAGATTCGATTTCTTTGTATATATTTACCAATGATGGCGGAATTTGCGTTGGTGGTAATACTGAAAAACATAAACCGTGTGCCTGCCCCGGTTCATGATACGGGTCCTGACCAATAATCACAACCTTAACCTTATCCAGCGGACATAAATTAAATGCATTAAAAATATTCTGTGGTGCCGGATAAACAGTCTTGCCCGACAAATATTCACCACGCACAAAATCTGTCAGTTTAACAAAATATTCCTTATCAAATTCTGCACTTAACGCATCTTTCCACGATTGTTCGATTTTCACATTCATAACTTTATCAACCCTTGCTGACAAGATTTCCACAAAACAACATCAATATACCCCCGTGACAATCCTGTTTGTTCTACCAAATACGCAAACATATCATCACAGGCCGTCTTTACCTGTGGTGACAAATTCCCGTTATCTATTGGAATATTTTTACCTGCAAACACGCAACCCAAACGCTGAATCCAGACATCATACTTAACAACATCCTCACCCAGATTTCGTGCCAAATGATTGGCAGTAATCTTACCAATATGTGGTAATTTTTGCAGATAATATAAACGTTCTTCCAGGGATTTTAATTTATAATATTCATCACGAAGATTATTACGATTTTCCCAAATCTTGCATATTGCACTAACTTTATTTTTATTATTAAATAATTTAATTAACAAATTGTAATCAGCACCAAATTTATGCAACACATCAATAATTTTTTGGTAAATTTTTTTTGCAGTTTGTTGCGAAAACCCACCTGCCAAAATAACATATGTACAATGCCCAGCAAACGCATCCGCATCATATATTTTACGCATGCGCAGATTTTGTAAAATCTCGTCAAAAGACTGAATATCGCTGTCCAGCCCACACACCCGTAAAGATGAATCTAAATCAAAAAACCATTTTCTTGAAAACATCAAATTCAGGCCGCTTGTTTCTGTTGCATCATTTGCATAATTTGTTCAGGCGTTAAATTCTGCATATTTTGCTGTTCCATATCAGATTTTATTTTATCTTCAGCCATATTAAATTTATTGGCAACATCACTTCTGTCCACTTTCGGTGTTTTCAATTCCTGTAATTTTTTATCAATCGCCTGAATTTCTTTTTCCAAGAATCCAGTCTGCGATTCAGACAAACCACCATGTTGACGAAATTCATCTAATCTTTTTTGAATTATTGCTTTTCTTTCCAACAAAGTATCTTCTTGCGATTTTCCGCGATCTATAATTTTTGGCAACACCATATCATACACCCTTCTTATTTTAAATTCATGGCGCGGAAATCCGCGCCACATTCATATTATATATCCAAATTTGCATCCAGCGCATTTTCTACGATAAAGTCGCGACGCGGTTCAACCACATCCCCCATTAACATAGACACAACTTCGTCTGCTTTCGCTGCATCATCAATCTTAACCTGGAACAAGGAACGATGATTTGGATCCATTGTTGTTTCCCACAACTGTTCCGCGTTCATTTCACCCAACCCCTTGTACCGCTGAATCTTTAATCCATTCTTGGCATATTCAAACGCTGTTTCCAACAACTTTAACGCCCCCCAGATTTTCTGATTCTTGGACTTTACACGCAGAACGGTCGGTTTGCTGAACATTTCAATCAATTCATCATGCCCATCCAATTTATGCCATGCACGAATCTCTGCCCCAGCCATTTTTTCACGCGGCAACATATACGTCTCTTTAACGCTGCGCAACGTGCGTGTGATTTCAATACCATGTTCATTCGCAGATACTTTCCAACCACGTTCAAATTCTAATTCCTGGGCATCCAACATATTTTGAACATTTGCGAAAACATCTGCATTTTCATTTTCAAACGCACCATTTAACGCCAACGCTTCTACAAATCGCAACGGAACAATATGATTTAACGGTTGCAATATATTACGCATATCCAATACTAATCCCAACAGACGCTTTAAATCCGCACCCGACACCTGAACACCAGCAGACGTTTCAATCATACCATCTGTTGCCAACTGTTCCATCAGATAATCATCCATTTCGCGCTGATTCTGCAGATAAATCTGCTGTTTTCCGCGACTTACACCATAAAGTGGTGGCTTTGCCACATATATATACCCACGTTCAATCGCCTGTGGCATATGACGATAAAAGAATGTCATCAACAATGTTTGAATATGCTGACCGTCAACGTCCGCATCGGTCATGATAATAACTTTATGATATCTCATTTTTTCAATATCAAAATCATCTTTACCAATACCTGCCCCCATTGTGGTAATCAATGCACCGATGGTATCAGACCCCAACATTTTATCAAAACGCACGCGTTCAACATTCAAAATTTTACCACGCAATGGCAAAATCGCCTGAGTCTTGCGATCACGCCCCTGTTTTGCTGTACCACCAGCCGAATCCCCCTCAACAATACACAATTCGCATTTTGCCGGATCACGTTCTGAACACCCCGCCAATTTACCCGGCAGACCACCCAATTCCGGCCCCGTCTTTTTACGCGACAGTTCGCGCGCTTTTCGTGCTGCCTCGCGCGCTGTTGCTGCCTCGATAATTTTATCAACAATTGTTTTTGCGATTGCTGGATTTTCATCCAAGAATTCATACAGCATCTCAGAAACTGTACTTTCTACGATTGGTCGAACCTCGCTTGATACCAATTTATCTTTAGTCTGTGAACCAAATTTTGGATCTGGGATTTTCACACTAACAATACTTGTTAAACCTTCACGAAAATCTTCACCAGACAGATTAATATCCTTCTTGGTTCCTTTTTCTGCAATATATTTATTAATAGCACGTGTTAAACCGGCACGAAAACCAGCCAAATGCGTTCCACCATCACGGTTTGGAATATTATTTGTAAAGCACAATGATGTTTCCGTATATGCTGTTGTCCACTGCAAAACAATTTCAATATATGTATCATCCAACTGTTTAATCATTTGGATTGGGTCTTTATTCAGTAATTCCTTAGACTTATCCAAATAAGTTGCAAATCCTTTCAGCCCATCAACACTGTGAAATTCACGTTCTTTCTTCTCAGATCCACGTAAATCTTCCAGGATAATTTTAACATTTGCATTCAGATACGACTGCTCACGCAACCATGTTTCCATAGTATCAAAACTAAATTCCGTACCTGTAAATGTTTCTGGTGAAGGCAGGAATGTCACTTCGGTCCCATGTTCGATACCAGATTTATTTTCAGTTATTTTCAAATCACATGTTGGCACACCATCAGCAAAAGAGATAAACGCTTCTTTATCACCGCGCCAAACCTTTACTTCTAACCATGTAGACAATGCATTAACAACCGAAACACCAACACCATGCAAACCACCTGAAACCTTGTATGCACCACTGCCTTCGTTATCAAATTTACCACCGGCATGCAATTCACACATAATCAGTTCTAATGCACTGCGCCCTGTATCATGATTAATATCAAATGGCATACCACGTCCATTATCACGAATTGTCGCAGAACCATCTGCATTCAGCGAAACATAAACCGTATCGGCATACCCTGCCATTGCTTCGTCAATAGAATTATTAACAACTTCATAAATCATATGATGCAGACCACTACCACCCTCGCCCACATCACCGATGTACATTCCCGGACGCTTTTTAACAGCCTCTAACCCCTTTAACACCTTAATGGAATCGCCTGTATATTCATTATTCACTGCCATATATATTTCCTTTCTTTTTTTCTGTGTAAAACATAGCAATTTCTGGTATAATTATCAAGAAAAAAGGGGAATTTATTGTGACCGAAGAAGCAATAAAAAATTTTTCAAAATCCGACTACCTGACACCGCCTCAGGTTGCAAAATTATTAAACATGGACGAAGAAACGATATACAAGGCACTAAAAACACTATATCTTCGTCGCGCAACTGTTTTGATACAAAAAAAATATACACGTCCACTGGTTATATGTGCCAGATACAATCATTCTGTAGAAAATAAAATTTTACCATACAGACTTCGGTCAGATTCGATAACAGAATTCATAGAATATTTAAAAACAAAACAAACCAAAGGCAAATAACATGAAATTCAAATTGATATATTTTGGCGATATTTTAATCAATCCCAAAAAACGCGCCCAGCATATTGCAGACATTCGTATGCAATTTCACCCACAGTTAAAAAAATTAATTCAACACAGTCCATGGAACAATTTAACCCAATACATGGTCCCCAACCCAATCAAGACCCCAATAACGACACGTCATGTTGGCGGTATTGACTGGAATCCAATTATCACACCAAATTTAAAACTGTTGGCTGAACTGGACATCCAAATGTTGCATCCTGAAATTGTCGGTGTACCGCGCAGCGATATTGACAATCGTGTAAAAACAATCATGGATGGTCTGCGTTGCCCACAAAACGAACACGAAATTGGCGCAAACACACCGCGTGATATCGGCCCAATCTATACCCTGCTAGACGATGACCATCTGATTACAAAATTATCTGTTAACACCAGTCACCTTCTAGACAACAGCATATTCCGCGAACATGAACTGTGCACACCTGATTCAATATTTATGATGATTGATGTAAATGTCCGTGTCGCCGAAGGGACATTAGAAAACCTGCCTTTTATGGTTTAATAGCGACCAGTGCAAGTGTTTAGTGTAAGTGATTAATAGTTTTTGGAATTTTCATCCCCAAAACACTAACACTAACACTAACACTAACACTAACTCACGATAACGCAGATGTAATTTGATCCTGCATCTGGAACGTCCCCAGCACAACCCATGCAATTATTGCAGAAACCAATAAAATCCCCAGACTATTTAATGTATCCGAAATCTTTTCCATCTTACGAACAGATTCATTCAAATAATCATTTGCAACCTGGGTCAAGTTTTCATCAAACCCATTCATATCCGCGTAAATCGTCAAATCCCCAATAATTTCATCATCTGGAAACCCACGTCCTGTTTTTTCCAACGCACGCCCCAAATTATCACCATTCGCAATAAAACGCAGCGCCTTGTCCAGAATACTGCGCAAATACCTGCTGGCACTGTCGGCCAACATTCGCATTGCATCTGGAATTGTCACACCAGCACTGACCATGGCAGCCAAACTCATCAACCATCCCACAGACACCTGAATCTTATATGTACTCCACGGTGGAAACTTATCAAACGCTGCACGCAACCTGCCCGTCCAATTTGCCAGACTGACCCAACAAATCGAAACAAAAATTGCAAACACTAATAAAAACACATACCAATATTGAATTGAAAAATCAGATAACCATATCAAACTGCGTGCTGTGCCACGCCAAACAACAGAATTACCTGCGACTTCGGCCAATGGTGGTACCAAGTAAATTCCAACCATAATAATTATACCAAATGTCAAAGCCAACAAAAATAAAGGATACGCAACCGCCGTCGTCATTGCGCGTCTGATGCGTTGCATCCCATCAACCACACGCCCAACATTTTCCAACGCAATTACCAAATTAGACAAGTTTCCTGATGTCACCAACAAAGTTTCATTTTGCGGTACCCAACCACGTGTTGCCTCTGAAAAGGTCATACCTTTTTCCAGATTCTTTTGCCATTGACGCATAACAATCGCAAATGGTTCATTTGGTTTTTTACCATTTTTTGATTCAACCATTTCCAAACGTTCCAGCGCATTAATCAATGTAAAATCATTCCGCAACAGTGACGCCAGCTTGCGACAAATCGCCATACGTTTTTCAGTATTCAGACGAAACATCATCTTGGCATACAACAGTTCCAACTTTTTCATATCAGTATACCCCCGGCTGATTTAATTGACCAACCCAACGTTCCACCTCATCTACACTGATAATACCCTGCAACATCAAAGACACTGCTGCTTCTTTCAATGTGCGACCTTCCATCTCTTCAATCCAATAACGCACAGCCGCATCAGTATTACCTGCCAATGCAAAGCGCAAAAATTCACTGTTTGTAATAATAATTTCCCCGGCTTTGATACGTCCAACATTACCTGTACCATGACAATGAGAACACCCAGCACCACGCTGATACACCTGACGCAAACCAATTTCCCCATACGCATCCATCACGCGACGATAGGCCCCCCGTTCTGGGTGTGCTGATAACTGTTCACGACAATGCGGACATAATTTTTTAAACAGTCGCATTGAAACCAAACCACGCATCAAAGTTTCTTCTTTTAACTTAAACGGCTCAATCCCCAAATCCAGCAATCGTGTCAGGGCTGCCATGGCAGAATTCGCATGCAATGTCGTCCAAACATTATGCCCCGACAACGCACCACGCACCGTCAGTTGTGCTGCCGCCAAAGTACGAATTTCCCCAACCATCAATGTATCCGGGTCACTACGCAATGCCGCCGCCAAGGCTTCTACATATTTTTCTTCGCGTTGTTCTTCATTATTCGTATTAACCACTGGCATTTGACGCGCGCCAAAAATCTTTTGCTCAACCGGATTTTCCACCGTAATCATATTGATTTCATAATTGCGTTCACGCAACATCATCGACATATTACGCACCAGTGTGGTTGACTTACCTGAACTGGTTGGACCTGCAACAATAACTAATCCTGTTGGGAATGAACGCAAACGTGCCAACAATCGCTGTTCATATGGTCCAAATTCCTGCTCTGTTTTTAAGCCTTCTGATGGATTATCATACAACAAACGCATAACCACATATCGACTGCCAAAAGCAATCGGGTTAAACTGCATACGAACACCCAAAACACCTGTTGGTAAATACAAATCTTTTGTACCACGCAAAGGTGTTCGTCCATCTTTCTGCGCAGACTGATATTCATTCTGGGCATAGTTTGCATTTGACATATCAGACGATGCAAATGCTGCACGCACAAAAGATTCGCCCCACTGTGAATTATATTCCATAACCGGCTGCATACTGCCATCAATACGGAAAAAAATTGTTGTTTGATCTGCAACTTCTATATGAACATCTGATACTTTTTGTGCGGCTGCCTTGGCAATAATATCGACAAAATCTTTTTGCATTTGGTTATCAAAATCTGGACGAACACGTCCACCACCACCCAAACGCATTTCATTAGATTTATATATATTTGAAATCAATCCTAAATCAGAATAAAACGGCTCGCGCATTTTGCGACCACGACGTTTCAATAAATCCAAGAAAGATAACACGCGCCCATCATAGCGATGTGTACGTGATATAATAATTTCTCCTCCGGTAAAATAGGCAATCAAACTTTGCGTATCATGTGGCAATTCCAGAATCGCCCCTGTTGCAGTCAACAAGCGATTACCATTCGCAAACAAATAATCAATAATATCTTTGGATTCCGCCGTCTCTAACCCTGCCGGCACAGACGGTTTATCTGAAACGATTGAATTTTCCAAGATTTCTTTTGCCATATTAATTATTTTCCATTTGTAATATTTAACACCTGGGTATTACCATCTTTATCAACCAACACCACCCCATCATACAACGAAATTGTTTTAACCGTCATTCCATCTAATGTTTTACCAACACTAACCCGTCTTTTCTGACCACTGGTTAAATCTTCAACAGTTGCCTGTAATTGCGCACCTGCTCCAACAACATTGACCAAACGCCAATTTTTCGAAGCATCTACCTCAACTTCATCTTTCTTCGCAGCAGCCGAAGTATAATCTTTAACTTCTTCCGTTTTTGCCTGTTCAATTTCCTTTATCCATTCTTCTTTTTCTTTTTCGATACGTGCAGCCTCGGCCTCTAATTTTGCCTTTTGTGTTTCTATTTCCTGCTGCTGCTGTTCTGCCCGTCCTGATAAAGTATCAATTTCCATATGCAACTTAATTTTTTCAGCTGCCAATCTATCCAGTTCTAAATCCAACTGTGCACGTTCTTTTTCCAACTGCATCAGAACCTTTTGTTGTTCCAAATCTGTAATCTGCTGAAACAAAGACCCTTCTGGATTATACGCTGCAACCGCATCTGCTGACACCTGTTCCATATCAACTTCTTCTATCACCTCTTCTGTGATTTCAGCTGCATGCCCACCCCCGGTCAAAAAAGCACCACAAAAAATCATTCCTAATAAAAACATTTTTTTACTTTGCATAGATTAACACCTCATAGTTCCATGAACGCGTGCGTACATTCCATTCCGCCTGCATCAAATAAACCCCACCGAAATCAGAAAAGATTTCCATGAATTGTTGTGGTACCAGTTTAGATTCTGCCCCAATCTCTACCACATTAACAGTTGCAACATCAACCCCATTGGTCAATGAATCAACCACAATTTCCGTATCAACAACTTCATTTATCCCTTGAAACACCGATGTCACATCACGCACAACCGTATCTGCATCACGCTCATCCTGACTGGAATAAGATTCTAATTTTGGCAACGCCACCTGCACACGCAAAGAATCTTCATCAACCTCACTAACAAACGCCCCCGGCATCAATTCTGTTGCAACATTATAAAAACCATCTAATGTACCAAAATCGCGTTTAAAATCAGCAGTCGCATGTGTTTCACCACAAATAACATTAATCTGATTCCACCCAACAATCGGCTGCATCAAAAAAGCAATCGCCTGATAACACTGTCCCGCACGCGCCATCATATCCGGCAACAATTCATACGGCATAACAATCGGTTCTGGTGGCAAAGTTTTTTCTATTTCAAATTGTTCATCCAACTCTTTTGCTTTTTCTTCTATCTGTTTTTTATATTCTGCAACCAATTCAGGATTCAACTCTGCAACCTGTGGACGCGGCATAAACACCTGCTTCACAGAATCACTGAACACAAACGCCATTCCAACCAAGAACAAACAAAAAATAATCAATGAAAACATACGTGATCCAAAACGACTTATCGTATGTAATGTTGCACGCGACTGTCCCGTCAGCAAATCCCCCAGGTTTCGTTCCGCCGCCCGTGGCATTCCCCATGCCCCTGGCGCAAAGAACGCACCCCAATCTGGAATTTCTGACATCTTTACATATTCATTACGGGCCTCGCTTTCTGATTCAAACAATTTATCAACCAGAATAACACCATTACGCGCCGCCACCATATAAAAACCACGCGACACTGCAAACACAGCCACAAAAGAAGTATATTCAGAAAAACTCTCCATAACTTCTGCTGCAGCACTTAACATCCCCACACGCACACCAGAACGCCGTGCAGCCAAACCAATCATCGCACGATATTCTGTATACAGGTTTAATTTCTTATCAACACTGCGTGACAAGGTACGCGCATAATTACGCGCAGAAACACCAACACCCATTGGTTGCCAAAACAAACCAACAGCATATTTTTTACGATTAATATGTAATATCTGACTTACCAAAAAAATCTCTCTCGTACGTACTTTTGATAATTATAACATAAAATCACAAGTCAAGGCAAACGGTTTTAAACACAACCAAAACAACAGACAAAAAAAATCCCACAAAATTGTGGGATACTCTTTATTGACAATTACCATATTCACACGCTACATCAACATAAACAGGTGTATATGTTGCCGCCCCACCATCATTTGCGGTACGAACCGTATTTGGATGTGGACAATCATAAACATTTGCAACCAATATAAATGCACGTTCCGGCCCAAATATTACCCATTCATTTGGTTTTGTACGCTGACTAGTAATCCAATACGCATTCCCGTTACGCGCCTGATCAACAATGCGATTTTCCAAATATCTGCGCGCATCTGCTACATCATAAACAGACACTTCTGATTCTATTTTATAAAGGAATGTACAACCAATCGGTTCCGCATCTAATTGAACCAAATACTGACTGCCGTTCTCATTCTTAATCATACCACCACACGCAACAACCGAAAACAAAACAGCCATCAAAGCAAATATTTTCTTCATCTTTCCTTTCCTTCTTAGTTCTATTATTTTGCATCAATTATATCATAATTTTCTGGGTCACTGAATAATTTTTTCAATACGATATTATTCAACGCATGACTACCCTTGTACGATTCTAATTCGCCACAAACGATACCACCACTGGTAAACATATCACCAATAGCATCAACAATTTTATGTCTAACGAATTCATCTGGCCAAATAACAGGATTTAATGTTCCATCCCCCGCATCATTCAATGCTATAACATTTTTTTCAGATGCACCGTGCCCCATACCATGTTTTTTTAAATACTCCCATTCTGAATATTTCCCAAATGTACGCGCACGCGCAACATTTTTAACAAAATCATCAATCGATTTTTTTGTTCCATCATAAGAATATGAATAAGATTGCTTTCCTATAATTTTTTCTGAATAAACCAATGTTGCAGAAACATTCAACGACTTACCATTATTTGGACTTAATTTTACAAAACCATCTGTTTTTCGTCCTGCTATTTTATTAAACAGCCACAATTTTAATCGCACCAATAACGGCAGTTGTTTTAAAACCTCGCTCGCATACGCAATCACTGTTTTTTTTACAACAACACGCTTCAAAGAATTACCTGTCACACCAACCTTATTAAATTCCTTTATAAATTCCGCCGCACTACCATCCAGAATTGGTGTTTCTGCACCATCAATTTCAATAATCGCGCTGTCCACCCCCACCACAAACATCGCAGCCATCAAATGCTCGATCGTTTGAACATGCGCCCCCGACATTTCACCAATCGTAGTATTACGCATTTTTGTTTCACCAACATTATCAAACGTCGCTGGAATAAAACCAGTCCCATCCATATCCACACGACGAAAGAAAATCCCCTTTTTATCCGATGGCTTTATAACAACATTAACCATCTTACCTGAATGAATTCCAACCCCAGAAATACGAACCACATCATTAAAAGTCGCCATTATAACTTCTCCTTTATCCAATCCCAAAATCTGTTTTCAATCACAGTGTCTAATCGCGCATACTTTATTTTATCTTTAATTTGAACTGGCAATCTAACCCAGTCTTTTTCGGTTGTCACCAATTTTCCCCTATTTTTATCCGCCAAATCAAACAATTTTTTTATATCTTCATCTGTATAATCATAATGATCCGGATACGAACGCACCGCCACAACATTATTTAATGAATCAAAGAATTTTTTTGGATATCCAATTCCTGCAAACGCAACCAAACGCTGTCCATCTTCATACGGCGATACTGTTTTATTTTCTGCATAAAAAACCGGGACCCCATCCGGCAATTTAAATGTTTTTTTTGGATTTTTACTACGAATAACAATTATTGCATCTGCTTTTTTTGCATTATGCTTACATGCGCGCAACGGACCAGCCGGCAACAAAAAACCATTACCAAAACCAATTCCTTCATCAAACACAACAATCGATATATCTTTTTTTATTGTTGGATTTTGCAATCCATCATCCAAAACAATCGGCCCAACCGCGTCATTTTGATTATTTAATAAAACAATATTACTTTTTCTATCTCCAACATGTACCGCCAAACCTGCACGCGCCAACATGGTTGCCTCATCCCCAACATCACCGGTATTTTTACTTCTTTTATATCCACGCATAACAACCGGAGCATCCAGATAAGTAGCAATCTGCTTTACAATTGGCGTTTTACCAACACCGCCCGCCAAAATATTACCGACACAGATAATTTTACGTCTTGATTTTAATCCCCCCCCTTTACGTATATGATAAACAATTCGACTAAATAAATAATACAGCCACGACACAGGCAGTAATAAAATCGCGAATAAATTTTTTTTCAAAAACCACTTTGGTGTTTTCATGAACAAAACCTTATTTTGATTTTTTCTTTATTTTTCTTTCTTCACGCAATTTTTTCTTGAACTCAGACGCAGTTAAATCCTGTTCTACTTCTGGATAATCATATTCCGCATCTAATTCACGCATTTGATTAACCATAAAATCTTCCAAATTTCTGCGGATTTTTTCAAAATCCTCTTCACTTGCCTTACGTGGCACAAATACCGGATTACCAATATTACATATAATTTTTGAAAAAGGACACGCCACCAAATACCTATCCCATCTTTTCTGAAACCATGCCCGTGATGTTGTATAACAAACCGGAATAATCGGTGCCCCTGACATTTTTGCAAAATACAACGCCCCTTCTTGCACACGCAGTGATGGGCCACCAGGTCCATCTGGGGACATACAAATACCATGATCACCACGCGATAAAACACGCAACCCTTCACGCAGCACAGATACCCCACCACGATGCGAAGACCCATAAATTGCACGCAAACCGAACAAATGCTGCAATTTTGCCATCATACGCCCATCTTTATGACGACTGGCAACCGCATAAGCACGCATTCCCCCCAAACAAATAATCGGACTTAACATCATCGAACGCCCATGCCAAAAAACAAAGATAGCAGGTTTCTTTCTATATTCATAGAATGTATTGATATTAGTTATTTTTTTAATTGAAGTAAAATACACAAACCAAATTGGTATTGCCATAATAACAGCAATAATCCACTGAAAAATTCCCAAATGCAAAATTGGCTCCCAAAAGCCTTTCCATAACTTTCTAAACGTTTTATTCTGAAACACAATAAACCTTTTATTTAAAACTTTCCTGAATCTTAGCAAGAAAAAAGATATAATTCAAGAAAGACCGCAAAAACAATAAAAATCGTAAGAACAAATTTTTTATTTGACTATTATCATATAACAGTATATAATACCCAGGCTTTTTTACTTCATCGCGGGGTAGAGCAGCCCGGTAGCTCGTCAGGCTCATAACCTGAAGGTCAGTGGTTCAAATCCACTCCCCGCAACCAGAATTTACAAAACCGTCCACAAGGGCGGTTTTTTATTTGTTTTTCAATACTTTCGTAAAGTTCGAAAGTTCTGTTTTGAAAAATTGCAAAATTTTGACACTTTTGAACTCGTTATGATATAATTTACATAAAATAAAAGGAAATAAATTGCCACGAATTCATATCATCGGCGCACCAGGTTCAGGAAAAACAACGTATGCACGCAAATTAGCGACATCATATGGTTTACCAATATTTTATTTAGACGAAATATATCATGATAATTCCGGTAAAGTTTCACGCAAACGAAGTGAATCTGAACGAACTGCTATGGCACAAGAATTTGCAAACACACAAAATTGGGTGTCCGAAGGCGCATCTTTTTCTGATTGGGTAAATCCAGTTTTAAAACGTGCAACAGAAATACATATTGTTTCACCATCAAGAATGACTCGTGTATATCGCCAGATAAAAAGATACATTAAAAGAAAATTAGGTATAGAACATTCAACATATAAAGAAACATTAAACGGATTATGGAACGGGATAAAATGGACATGGAACTATGACCATGACACATTACCGATTATATTAAAAAAAATACCAAAACGTACCAAGATTTATAAAGTTTGTGGAAATAAAATTAAAAAATATGTCTAAATCAAATCTACCAACCATAATTTATCTTTCAATACATCAATCTCTCGTCCAATATTCAATAATTCAGCTCGGAAACTGCACACACTGCACAACCAGTTTTGAATAAAGAATGCATCCTTGTGATGCGTTTTTTATTTTTTTAAATATAAAAAATTTTGTGGTGCCATATAAATTCCAATATCAGACAACATTTGTGGTTTATAATACTTATGCACCATCCCCAACTTATACGCATACGCAATTTCACATCCTTTAAAATAAGAATAAAAAAATTCCCGCCCTATTCCGGCGTATTTTTCTGTTTTTTTCCACACATCCTGTGGTGTGCCAGAAATAATACCTGAAACAAACACTTCACCAACAACCCGACAAATCGGTCGTGTTACATATATTACAATTTTATCAACTTTTCTGTTTGGAATAATTTTCCTAAATTCATATTTTTTTCCGATAAAAAAATCTTCTCAACAAATTCTGGTTTAATTGACAATAAAATATCCGCCATATTATTCTTCCTTAAACAAAATCCCCATTTCTGGGGATTATATTTTACTTTCTTTTACCAACCACTATTTTTGTTGCAATTTCCAGCAATTTTTCTGGTGGCACATGTTCATACTTACCAGATTTTTTCATTTGTTCCAGTTTTGCCTTAATTTTATCATCACGAATTTTTTTATCAACCAAGACCACACCACTTTTCTGTCCAGGAACAAATCCTTTTTCTTGCATTTTTACCCTAGCAGTCTCAAATCGTTTTTGTTTTGCTTGCCTTTGTTCCGTAATATATCCATCAATCGCAACACCAGAATTATTATCTTCAACCTTTGAGCGCCATCTAATTTCATCCTCATTCAAACGCATCTGATTTTCTGTTTGTCTAATTTTTTCACTTAAATTTCTAAATTTTTCTGCAAAATCAAATCTATGTTCACTGAACAAAACAATTCTTTCATCGATAGATGTGTCTACATATTTATTAAAACGATTAATTACACCAACCAATGTTTCATACAATTTTTTTTCTTTTTCAAACGCGAACAAACGCCATGGTTTCTCTGGAATTTCCACTTTTATACTTTCACCTGTTTTTTTAAACGTTTCTAATTTCTGCAACAAATCATTCGCATTTTTTTTGAAATATCCATTATTATCGTTATTAGCCGCCAACCATTTCAAGATTCTTTCTAATTCTTGTATTTCATACAATTCTTTTTTCAATTCTTTTTCTTGCGGAATCATTATACAAAATTCATCAGAATGCTTTTTATTTTCTGCACGTGCTTCTTCTAATACCTTTTTAACCCCTGCAACATAATCTTTTTCAGATTTAATAACCTCTGCAAATTTTGATTCAATTTTCACCCACAATTTTAAATTATCTTCTGACTTCGTCAGGAATATCTGCTTATTCGTATTAACAACTTTTAGGATATCCCCTAACCAAGACTTTGTTGGCTCTGCCTTGTCTATAATCAGGCTCATAATCGAACGCACCTGGGACGGTGTCCAATTTAACCCCGGCTTTGACATAAATTCGTACAAGCTATATGGTTCAAGCGCTATAAAATCTTGGGATGGTACAATAAACTTGTAATCATCTTTATCCATATCTAACATTGCGATACGTGGATTAATCTTACCACGACGCAGATCATATAATAACTGCGGATTTTTTGCACCAGGGAATAATTTTTTAACATCCACTACATGCTTATTAAAATCCTGATTATATTTTTCCTGCAATACCCTTTCATCACGTGTAAAGTTTGGTTGATTTTCTTTTGGTAATGCCATATTTGCCACATGCTGATCTTCTAAACGCGCCCCAGAAAAATTATAATGCAGTGGTGAATAAATCCCCATCAGATTAAATAAAACCTGATTATCAGGGGTAACTACTTTATTAAAAGTATCCCTGTTATTTTTATCCATTATAACACTTGAACTATATGCAAAATACTGCAAAAACTTACGAACAGAATTATCATTTCTTTGACCGGTACCAACTACTTTTCTTATACTTTCTGGATTAATACCTGTAAAGGCAGCACGATAGACCAGTGTTTCTCGAAAACTTCTCATCATTTTATTAAAATACTCTACCATCTGTGCACGCGTACTAATTTTTTCTGTATTTCTAATAAGTTCGGATATAAAAGTTGCATAAATATTCAAATAATTTTCCGGCTCTTGAATCCAAATTAAATCATCATCAAAATCTGGTGCCAGCGCATATTGTTTACCAGCAACACGAATATCCATATTGAAATATTCATTATATGCTTTTTTAAAATCTTCTTTTGTTTTAATCAACACAAAATTATCTTTTTTAGCCATTATATATCCTCCACATAATTGATTTTTTACCACTACAATTATATCACAAAAAATAATATAATAAAATCATTAAAACAGTACAAAAATGAACAAGCTATTATTAATTACCATTTTATTATTACCAATACCTGGATTTGCAGGTATCTATACCAACCCAGTAAACATTCGTCCTTATGCTGGTCTGAACACAGGATTAAATATAGCAGATTATACAATAAAAACAGATATAGACGAGCAATACTATTCCGCCACAATAAATGCAGGTGCACGAATTGGTACAAACTTTGGCCTGGAATTTTTCTTTACACATTCTGGCAATAATAATATTGAGTTAACATCAACACTAGAAACTATAAATCACGAAGTTTATTATATTGGCTATGGTTTCGATATTTATGCTTACCATAGAATAACCCATAATTTTAATTTTTTTACAACATTTGGCGTTGCAAACTATAACTTCTATGATAAATACGATTATATAAACACATTTGACAGCACATCAGATAAAATATCAGAAAACAGTATAAATACTCGCCTGGGGATTGGTTTTATGTTCACATTTCCTGGTGAAAATGTATCTGCCCTGTTTCGATATCAATACATCCCAACAGATTTGGAAATTATTAGAAATTTAAATGAATTTTCACTTGGTATCAGATATACATTTTAAAAAAACCGCCAATCGGCGGAATTTTTATTATTTTTTCTTAAAGCCCTGCTTTGCTTTGAATTTTGGATTATCAGGGTCAATCAAGATAACTTGTTTACCACGACGGATTTGTTTTACATTACCGCGTTTCTTCCAAGCCTTTAATGAACTTAAAAATTTCATGTTGTTATCCTTTTTACATGGCGATTATAAACACATTTTTTAAAAAATCAAATAATAATATTAATTATTGTTGTTTTTGTAGGAGCTGTTGAAACTGTTGAAAAGTGTTTTAAACTTTTTATTAACAGTTTTTCAACAAAAAAATACGCAGAAATCTTGGGGGGTATGATTTTTGTTTAAAATATTATCAAAATAATTAACAGTTAAAAAAAGGGGTTGTTTTCAACAGTTTTAACAAAAAGATTGTTTAACTTTTCCCACTTGTTGAAAATTGTTAAAAATGATATAATTAATCAACAGGACGGGGGATATGAGAATTCAGGTTTTAAAAGCATTGGCAAATCCGGCGCACATATTTTATGTGCCCTATTCGCTGGCGATATTAAATTTCGCGATCCAGTTCATTATATTTATCGTGATATTTGTTGTTGACATGATTGCAACCGGCAAGCCTTTACCACCTTTGTTTTTCATGTTATCTGTTATTGCGGTTCATTCGATTATTGCTATTTTTTCAAAACGTGACCCACAACTGGGTCAGATAGTTAGTGCAAAAATACAATTATTAAAAAAGAAAATCCCAGGGAAGTTAGCAGCATGACAAACTTTTCAGAATTTTTTAGATTTTTCGCAGGCAGTGGTTATCCAATAACATTGGGTATTATGGCGATGGCTGTACTGCTGCTTTTTATCGTTATTTTGATATATATACCGACACTGACGCGGAAAATTTTTCCACATTTTGGCTATGCGAAATATGCCGATTATCTTCCGTTTAAAACGGTTTACAATGATAATTCCATGTCTTTAACAGATGGCAGCCTGATACGTGTATATCGTATTCATGGTCTTCAGACCAGCATGCAGGACGAAGCGACCAAGGCAAAATTTCTGGATTTACGTGCGCAATTATTCAATCAAATTCGCGACAACAGTACTGTTTTGCGCTTTTACACTGTGCGTGATGCAGTTGATGAAAATCTAAAGTACGAATTTGGACAGCCTGTTTTACAGAAAATCTATAATAAATGGCAGGGCCAGGGGCTGAAAATATTTTTAAACAGTTATTATATTGTGTTATCTGTATCTGGGGTTGATGCGCGCGCGAAATTGAATCAGTATGGAAATTACATTGAATCAATACTGGCGGCTTATAAACCAACAGTACTGAAAAATGACACACATGATAATATGGCGCGCTTTTTTGGTCGTATTTTATCCCCTATTTCAAAGCCATCGCCCAAAACCGCAAATAACAACATATCAAATTTGGTGACGGTTGATGATGTTGAATTTTTAAAAGATGGGGTTATTCGCTATATCAGTGGCGGCAGTCAGTCTTTCGCAGCATGTCTGTCATTTAAAATATCACCAGACTACATGGACGAAGAATTTTTTGACACGGTTCACACAATTCAGACTGAAATGATATGTATGAATGGCTTTGGCATTATGGGGAATTCAGATATTGAAAAAACAATACGCCAGCGTCGTTCAACTGCGGACGAAGATAACAAAGAATCAACCGAAGATCAAATTTCAGCGGTAAAAACGGCAATGGATGAAAATTTGTCGGGCACACAAAGTCTGGTTAACTATTACCCCTTGTTTATTTTATTTGGTGCAACGCGCGAAGAATTGCAAAATCATATTGATGAATTTAAAAAGATTTCTGCATCATTCGGTATTTCACCGATTGTTGAAACATTCGCGTCCAAGGTATCATGGTTTGCACAAATTCCCGGATTTGATGTATTTCCACGCAGTTTTAAATTACTTTCTCGCACGGCTGCGATATCTATACCGATGTCAACCCAGCCGCGTGGTGTTGCGAATTCAGACTGGGGTCCCGGACCATTGGTCGTTTTCCCAACTGCCCAGGGCACACCGTATCAGTTTCAATTCCATGTATCGGACAAACCTGTTGCGGTTGGACATACAATGACGATTGGTCCAACCGGTGGTGGTAAAACTACATTATTTTCATTTTTGATTGCACAATCATTGCGTCATCCGAAATTAAAGGCTTTCTTCTTTGACAGAAATCGCGGTGCTGAAATCTTTACGATGGCAGTTGGTGGAAAATACATCACCATGCACGGCAAAGAAAAAAATTCAGATCCAATGGCACAAAGTTTTATGACACGTCTAAATCCATTAAAGATGCCAGATACTGCGGCAAACCGTGCGTTCTTGCGTCGTTGGTTTGCGATTATTTCTGGTCAAAGTGATGCATTTTCTGCAGATGAAATTGCACGTGCCGTATCTGTAAACTTTGATTATTTATCAGACCGTGACCGTTTATTAAAGAATTTATGGGAAAGTTGTTTTTCATCAAATGGTAATATGCGCCCTGCATTAAAGAAATGGGTTGACCCATTACAGTATGGCGATATGTTTAACGAAGCATCTGATACACTAGATTTACAATCACGTCTAACCACATTTGACTTTACAGATATTTTACAAGACGAAACATTATCACCTGCGGTGATATCATATATATTACATCGTATTAATAATACGACTGTATCTGGTGGTAATCCATCATTGATTATGATTGACGAAACTGCGCCAATGTTGGAAAACAAAATGTTCCGTGATAATTTTATTGCCGGACTCCAAGAAGGTCGTAAAAACCGCCAGGCGTACATGGTTGCATTCCAACGCGCAAATGTTTTGGATAAACTGGGGATTGGTGATGTTGTTCGTGGCCAGGCACAAACAGTTATGTTTTTCCGCAACCCTGCAGCCGATGCCAATGATTATGCGCATTGGAATTTGAATCCATTGGAAATGGCGTTTATCCAGGGCAAGGCATATCCAAATCTAAAGCGTGCGGTATTATTGTCGCGTCCTGTGAATGGTGAATCTGTTATATTAAATACCGAACTTGGTGGGCTGGGGAATTTATTAAGGTTATTTGAATCAGGTCGTTCATCTGTATTATTGGCCGAAGAATTATATAAAATGTATGGTAATAATTTTGTTGGCGAATATCTAAAACGCCAGGGGGCGGCAGAATAAAGCATGAAAAAATTATTTGTTATTTTTTCAGTTTTGTTATCTATGCCCTGTTTGGCCCATAACTGTATTGAATATAAAACAACACCTGTGGTTGATTTAGATAAACCAGAATACGAAAAGGTTGTTTTTTTATCAGAAAAAACACTTGATTTATTACACGGTCATGTCGAGGCAAACCTGGTCAGCAATTATGACCTGGTACTAGAGATGTTGCCAACCGACGGTGGGTATTGTGTTATTTTGAAAAAAATTGATGCTTTATTTGGTTTTGACAGATTTGATGTAGAAATTGATAAAGAACACAAAAATAATTCATGCGCATATAATGCGGTATTAAATCACGAAGAAAAACATATAAATGTATATTTAAATATCATAGAAGAATTTAAATCTGAAATTCATGAATCTTTATTCTCTGCTGCTGATTCTGTGATGCCAATATTTATTGAGCAAGAATCAGACATTGATTTTGCATTCGAAGAATTAAACCAAGAATTTTCATCACATCCTGATTTATTACTTATTGCGCAAAAGGTAAATGCCGCCCAAGAAATCAGAAACAAACAAATTGATAAAAAGGAAAACAATTCAGAATTATATTCTTGTTATAATTAAAAATCCGGCAAATGCCGGTTTAATTTTAAAATAAATCAAAATCATTTATGAATGCTTCACGCATTACAGAATCAACTTCTGCCCCCGACATTCCTGCCCCACGCAAATATAAAATCTGATTTTCCTTTGGTGCAAAAATACCGGCACTGTGGTCTGCGTATATTGGTTCTGATGAAATAATTTGCGTTGGCATAAAATCTAATTTTGCCCCCTCTTCTGCCATGGCCAAGAATGCGATATCAGATTTACACTCAATACATTCTTTATCAATTTTTGCAGTACCGCTTAATTTTGAAATTGAATTCTTCCCGGCTAAAATTTTATTTTTTAATAAAATGGCCGTATTTTCTTTTAAATGTTCTGCCACACATTCGTATTTTAATTCTGAATTATTTTCTAATAAAACATGTCCTAAAATTTCAGAATTTTTTCCGGTGTTTTTAATAAAAATGTTTAAAAAAGCCGGTAAATTATTTTTTACATTAATACTGATGCAAACTTTTTGATTTTCTGCACCAACATAAATATTCAGATTGTTTTCCCCGGTAATTTCGCCAACATATATAAAATGAACTGGTAAATTATAATTTTTATTTATTGGTTCGTTTGGTAGTGTTGATAAATCTGGACAATAAACACCATCACGGAAAACGATTGTTTCCGCTGGTATTGTTTTTATGTTGAATTCATTCCACATGTATGACATATTAATGCCATTATAAAGGATTTTAAAATGGGATTCAATTGCGGAATTGTTGGATTACCAAATGTTGGTAAATCTACTTTGTTTAACGCCTTAACACAAAGTGCGGCGGCTGATGCCCAGAACTATCCGTTCTGTACAATCGAACCGAACACAGGGCGTGTTGTTGTGCCGGATGCAACATTACATGAATTAGCGCGTGTGGCGGGATCGCAAAAAATATTACCAACACAACTAGAAATTGTTGATATTGCAGGTTTGGTGCGTGGTGCATCTGCTGGCGAAGGTCTTGGAAATAAATTCCTGGGGAATATTTTATCAACTGATGCAATTATTCATGTTGTTCGTTGTTTTGAAAATGATGATATCGTGCATGTACACGGCAAAATTGACCCATTGGGCGATATTGAAACAATCGAAACAGAATTAATGTTGGCCGACCTGGAAAGTATTGATAAACAGATAAAAAACCTGGAAAAGAAAGCGCGCGGCTTGGACAAAGATGCAATTAAATTACTGGCAGATGCGAACATAATTAAGGAAAATTTGGAAAAATCAATACCTGCACGCATGGGTGATGTTGATTCTGCACCATTTAATTTGCTGACGACCAAACCTGTTATTTATGTTTGCAATGTTGACGAAGCATCCGCCGCCACCGGCAATGAATATTCAAAAATGGTTGTGGAAAAATTTGGAAATGTTGCCGATGTATTGGTTATATCATCAAAAATTGAAATGGAAATTTCACAAATTGTTGACCCAGAAGAACGCAAAATGTTTCTGGATGATTTGGGGTTATCTGAATCAGGTTTGGACCGGGTTATAAAGACCGGCTATAAAACACTTGGGTTGCAAACATATTATACCATTGGCCCCAAAGAAGCACACGCTTGGACAATAACTGTTGGCATGACCGCCCCCCAGGCGGCTGGTAAAATCCATACTGATTTTGAAAAAGGATTTATCCGTGCCGAAGTAATTTCACCATCAGACTTTATTGAATTTGGTGGCGAAGTCGCAGTTAAAGAAGCCGGCAAAATGCGTCTGGTTGGACGTGATTATATTATGCAACCTGGCGACATCTGCCACTTCTTGTTTAATAATTAACTCTAAATAAAATTGTTAAAAAAAATACCGGCTTTTTTGATAAAAATATTCAAAAAGGCCGGTGTTTTTTTATACTGAAACTAATCGCTATACACATACACTAACTACTAAATCGAAATCAATATTTCTAATTTTTCTTTGTATTTTTCAATCTCTTCATCAATTTGTGTAATTCTTTCGCGTGCACCTTCATCGCCCCCCAATAATTGATTTGTGTATTCGCGTTTTTGTGCATTCAGTTTTTCTAAATATCTTTGCAACTTTAATGAAACAATATATTTTTCAGCGCCTGCTAAATCCATGTTTAAATCAGCCGCCACCCCATCAAAATCCACCCCCAGTGACCCCAGGAAATCTAAATATCTCTCAGCCAGTTCTGGGAAATTATTCACAATGTAAATCAGTGTATTTTTTGTAATTGAATCAATGTCAGGTAATTTAATGTTTGATGCACTATCTACTTTGCGCCATTTATGCCATAAATTAAATTTGCGCGAATTGTATTCTTTTTCAAATTCGGATTTTAAATCCGGATCGGCAATTTTATCTAATTCTTTTTTCAGGAATTTTTCCGCCTGTGCACGTCCACCTGGTGTCTTGACCAAGAAGTTATTATTCACCATTTCCCACAGATAATCCACCAACGGCATTGCGTCATTTATAATCTTGCGCATGGCATCAACACCACCAGTTTTTAAGATTTCATCTGGATCTTTGCCGCCCATAACAAATGCAAATTTTACATCTGATGTATCACGTAAAAATGGTAGTATAATACCGCATGCGCGTGCGGCGGCTTTCTGTCCCGCTGTATCCCCATCAAAGCAAAAAACAACATTTCGATTTGACTTACACAGCAGTGATATATGATCTTCGGTCAGTGCGGTACCCAATGGTGCAACTGTCTCTTCAAATCCTGCAATTTGCATTTTGATTGCATCAATTTGTCCTTCTACGATAATACTGCGATTGGCGCGGTGAATACCTTCGCGTGCAAAGTTAAATCCAAAAACAGTGCGTCTTTTATGGAAAATGTCTGTATCAACTGTGTTTATATATTTTGGATCAGACCCGTCCAATGAACGCCCTGAAAACGCAACAATTTTTCCGTTTGCGTTAAATATTGGGAACATTAATTTATCGCGGAAAAAGTCGTACATTCCATATTCACCGCGTCTACACAATCCTGCATCAATCAGGTATTTTGATTCTGCGTATTTATTTGCAATAATATTGTTTTTTGGTGCATACCCCAGACGGTATTTTTTTATATCTTCGTCAGAGAATCCCCGATTTCGTGCGTATGCAAGTGCCTGTGCACCTTCTGGTGTAAACAGTTTTTCCATATATGTCTGACATGCTTTTTCGCATATATCGAACAATTCTTCTTCGCGTTGAACCACGCGTGGATCACGTGGTTTATAATCAGGCATTTTTATTCCGGCCATATCTGCCAACTCTTGGATTGCGGCGCGGAAATCCATATTATTATGCTTCATTGTGAACGATATTATATCCCCGCCTTCACCACAACCAAAGCATTTAAAGATACCTTTTTCTTCATTTACACAGAAACTGGGGGTTTTTTCATTATGAAATGGACAGCATCCCCAATAATTTGCCCCCTTTTTGGTCAGTGGTATCGCACGACCAACCACATCCAGTATTGATAACCGTGCACGCAGTTCGTCTGTAAAATTGCGATCCAATCCTGCCATTACTTCTTCTTTGCTTTATCATTGATCAGTTTAATTGCGGTTTCTAAATCTGGTTGTTCACGCACAGAAACATTCACGCGATTTGATGAAATATATGCACCATATCGACCTGTTGGGTAAAAGAAAATCATTTTTTTTGTTTCTGGATTTTCACCAATTTTAATTGGTTCTGCCTTCTTGGTTGCATTTGTTAATAATTCACGTGCGATTTCCAGTGTTATCGTTTCGGATGTATATTGTTTTGCAGCGACATTTTTTCCACCATCTGTCACATATGGTCCAAATTTACCGATACGAAACTCAATACCATCACCTAAATCAATGCTGTCTGATTTAGGCGCTGTTGTGGCGTCTTCTGCGGCCTGGGCGGCGGCATCAATCTTGCCTAACTGTTTTGTGTATTTGCACGTTGGATATTTTTCGCATCCAATAAACGGACCAAACTTAGATAATTTTATCCCCAGTTTTGCACCACATTCTGGGCATGTGTCATTACCGTCCGGAAACAAATGTTTGTTCATAAATCCATTTATTTCATCAATTATTTCTGATGTCTTGATACCGCGTGCACCATCAATCATTGTGTTTGTTGGTCGCCAGAAATTTTCCAAAGCGCTTATCTTATCTTGTTTGCCATTGGACACATCGTCTAATGTGTCTTCTGTTTTTGCAGTGAAGTTTACGTCAACCAAATCTGTAAAGTATTTATTCAGGTATGATGCGATAACCCATCCACCGTTTGTTGGGTGGAAACGGCGTTGTTTATCCTGTTCAACATATGCCCTGTCAACAATTGTTGACATAATTGTTGCATATGTTGATGGTCGTCCAATTCCTAATTCTTCTAATTTCTTAACCAATGATGCTTCGGTATATCTTGGTGGTGCCTGGGTAAAGTGTTGTTCTGGATTTAATTCTGTAATCTTAATTGCATCCCCAATATTCATCGGTGGTAATTTTGATTCTTTTTTATCTTCCTCATCATCTTTATCTTCGGTATAAACCTTCATAAATCCATCGAATGTGCGTGTTGATCCGACCGCATGAAACACTGCTTTCTTATTTTCTGTTTCAATATCCGCAGCAACAGAATCAAATTCAGCGTTTGTCATCTGACATGCAATCGTGCGTTTCCAAATCAGGTCATATAATTTTGCTTCATCCCCCGTCAGGTTTTTTGCCGGCATATCAAAGTGTGTTGGACGAATTGCTTCGTGTGCTTCCTGGGCATTTTTTGATTTTGTTGCATAAATATTTGGTGATTTAGGAACGAAAATTTCACCATATTCACGTGCGATGAATCCGCGAATTTCATTCACTGCGTCTGCGTTCAAATTTGTTGCGTCCGTACGCATATATGTAATCAACCCTTGTTCATACAGGTGTTGTGCCGCACTCATTGTGCGTTTAGATGCAAAGTATAATTTACGTGATGCTTCCTGTTGCAGTGTCGATGTTGTGAACGGAGCGGCTGGTTTTCGCATTGTTTTTTTCTTATCTACTGCAATCACAGATGCGTTAATTTCTGGCACGCCAATTGTGGACAAAATTTCATTCATCTGGGATTCATTTTCAATGGTCATTTTTTCAATTTTTTCGCCATTGAATTTATTCAGCATCGCCTTGAACCCAACAGAATCTGCCGTACACATTGATTCCAAGGACCAGTATTCAACCGGTTTAAAGTTTTCGATTTCTTTTTCACGGTCAACAACTAACTTGACCGCCACTGATTGAACACGGCCTGCAGATTTACCTAAGTTTCTGCGCCACAGCAATGGTGAAATACCAAATCCAATCAGGTAATCCAGCGCGCGTCGTACCAGGTATGCGTCAACAAGATTCTTATCTATTTCGCGTGGTTCTTCGATTGCTGCCTGAACTGCTTTTTTTGTAATTTCATGAAATGCGACACGATAAACAGTTTTATCTTTTAATAATTTTTTATTCTTTAAAATATCCAACAGGTGCCATGCAATGGCCTCTCCTTCGCGGTCAGGGTCGCTTGCCAAATAAACAGCATCTGCTTTTTTTAATTCATCAGTAATCAGTTTAATTTGTTTTTCTTTACCTGGCATAATTTGCCATTTCATTTTAAAGTTATTTTCTGTATCAACACTGCCATTTTCTGGCACCAAATCACGCACATGACCAACCGATGCAATAACACGCCATCCTGCCCCCAGGTATTTTTCAATAGTTTTAGCCTTGGATGGTGATTCCACAATCAATAAATTCATATCCTTAACTCCCCTTTGCAGATAATTGTTGGTCTTTGTGAATGTATGCGTTTTGGCATAAACCGAATCCAAACATCAGTGATAATAAACTGCTGCCACCAAAAGACATCAACGGCAACGGTACACCAACGGTTGGCAGTAAACCTAAAACCATGGAAATATTTATAAAGTAATAAACAAAAAAGTTCAACATAAAACCAAAACAAATTAATTGTCCAAACCTGTTCCTGCATTTTTTTGCTGCCCAAAACAGTAATACCACAATCCAAGTGTATATTGACAGCAATCCAAATGCGCCGACAAATCCCATTTCTTCCCCCAGCATTGTAAATATAAAATCTGTCTGTTTTTCTGGCAAGAATGCGCGCTGTGACTGTGAACCCTTCATATATCCCTGCCCCAGCATACCACCGCTGCCGAATGCGATTTTTGCCTGGTTTATTTGATATCCTGCCCCCTGTAAATCACTGTTGGGATTAAACAGTGTGATAATACGCCCACGTTGATAATCGTGCAGACCGCCAAACCAAATCGCTGGTGCGGCCATTAACCCTAATATTGCCGCGATAATAAACCATTTTTTATTTGCGCCAACAATATAGAACACCCCAACTGTAATCATTCCCAGCGATAATGCGGTCCCCAGGTCTGGCTGAGCAACGATTAATCCAAAAGGTGCCAATAACATCAGTCCTGGTGCCAGATAGTTTTTAAATTGTCCCAGTTCGACCGAATTAAACCATGCAAAATATCGTGCCAATGCTAATACCAGCGCAATTTTAATCAGTTCAGATGGTTGAATATGTATAATCCCCAGGTTCAGCCATCTTTGTGCACCCATACCAGTATGTCCAACGAATGTCACTAGTACAATCATAATCAGCGCGATTGCATAAATCAGATATGCTGATTTAATCCAGGTTTTTATATTTGTAAATGCTGCGAAAAAGAAAACCCCGAAACCCAGTATTATTTTCATCAGTTGTGATAAAGCAAATGGTCGCCAATTACCACCACCTGCAGAATACAATACTACAATAGATATTGTTAGAACCATACACATTGGCACAAACAGACCCCATGAAAACCGCCCCAGTTTTTCTGGGAATGTCATCATATTCGCATTTGAAACACGTGTTTGTTTTACCATGTGTATTCTACCTTATTTTAACAGTTCTTTCATAACTGCTGAAACTGTTCGTGCGGCTGGACCGCTGCCACCTGCGTGTTCTGTGACAACACATACTGCATATTTTGGTCTGTCGGTTGGCGCATATCCTACGAACAATCCATGATTACGCATATGCCATTTTAATTGTTCATTTGTCAGAACACCTTTTTCGCGTTCTTTTTTTGAAATGCTGCGCACCTGGGATGTTCCGGTTTTTCCACCCATTTTTTTCCCATTAACATTAATCGCCGCCCCGGCTGCGGTGCCACCCTTTTTTAAAACCTGTTCCAGACCTTTTAATACCGCATCAATATTTTTTTGTTGCAGTTTCATACTTTCGAATCTTGGTCTGTCATCTGTTTTTATTAAACGCGGAACAACGCGCTTGTTCGAAACGCTGCGCGCCATCATTGTGGCCAGTTGTAAACAGTTTGCTAAAATAAATCCCTGACCGATACCAGAAATCACCGTGTCACCATGAACCCATCTGTATCCTACGTGTTTTTCTTTCCAGTATCTATCTGGCATAACACCTGGCATTTCGCGTGATAAGATATCATTCATATATTTTTCAGTAAATCCCAAACGAACTGCCATTTCTTTTATTGCATCAATTCCAATACGCAGTGCCATCTGATAGAAATAAATGTCACACGAATGTTTTAATGCACCTGCTAAATCAACCTTACCGTGTCCCTTGTGTTCCCAGCAATGATATCTTCGATCACCATAGTCCCAATATCCCGGGCAAAATATTTTTTCGCGTTCTGTTGTTGCTCCTGCCTCCAGTGCGGCCAACGCCACAACAATTTTAAATGTTGAACCCGGTGGGTACAAACCTTCTATTGCTTTGTTCATAAAAGGTTTTGCTGTATCTTCACGCAGGCTGTCTATATATTCATCACCGTCATCTTGTCGGAACATATTTGGATCGAAACTGGGGGTTGAAACCATTGCCAGAATATCACCTGTTTGTATATCTAATGCCACCCCACAACCCGAACGATGCTGTGTTAATGCATCGTAAAGAATACGTTGAACATTTTCATTAATTGTTGTTTGTATATTATCACCAACCTTTGGTGCGATATATTGTGATTTATCTTCACCTGTGACACGTCCGACCGCATTTGTAATCAAAACAGTTTGACCTGCGTTCCCTTTCATAACATCATCAAATCTTTTTTCCAGTCCTGTAATACCCGTGGTAAAAAATGGTGCATTTGGCACAGGTTTTGCTGGGTCGCCAATATAACCAAAAATTTGTGCGCCCGCTGGCCCCATTTCATATACGCGTGAATAACCGCTTTCCACATGTAATCCCGGCAGATTTTTTGCTTGTAATTTTGCCAGTTTATTCCAGTTTGTATTTTCACTGACCAATACTGGTTGAAATTTTAATTGTTTTTTTATTTTTGTGCGTATTCTATCAACTTTTTTCTGTTTCAGATTTAACTCAAATTGTAATGTTGCAATCAGTTCATCTATATCGCGTGCTTCTTCTGGAATGATATAAATACGATATGTTGGTACATCGCGTGAAATTGGTGCACCGCTGCGAGACAGAATCTTGCCACGTTCCGGCATGTTTATTTGGATACGAAAAGAATTATTTTCGCTTTTCTTTTTATAATCCTGATAATTAAACACCTGCATTTGCAACATACGCATAACTAACACCGAAGTCAGTATGGCCCCTGCGGTTAAAAATAAAGCGCTGCGTCTGTCAAAGGTGCGTGAAATTTCTTTATCTATCATTTTGCACCCTTTTAATCATCAGTGTTATTGGCATGTATAAAGCACATACGAAAATAAACATCCATATTCCACGTCCAAAACTAGTCAGGGATAAGTTTACAAACACTTGAATTAATATTGTTGTACCGAAAAACACCATAAATACCGGCAATCCATTTTTGTCCATACGTGCAATGTCAACAATGCTTTGAAATCCATTTATTGCATAGAACAGGCAGTACATCGCAATCCAGAAGCAAACAGTTTCGAAATTATAATCCAGACACAAACACATCAAAACAGCAAACAAACCAAACCATTTAACAGGTTTTACAAAAGAACAAAAAAATATTGGAATTATCGCCAATATACCACCCGGGTTCCAAAATGGCATGGATAGTCGCCACAGCCCGATTGTTAAAAGGAACGGGAAAGATGTGCGTAAAAAATCAATTGGATTTTTTTTCATCTGTACTCGTTTTTATTTGTATCAAATTTTAAAACCATAACTCGTGACAATTCATAAGGGTTTAAAACCTTGACATCTGTATCGTCAATCAGTTCGCCAATAACCAATCCTGCTGGTAATACACCTGATATATTACTGCTGACCAGTTTTAGGCCACCAGATGGTTGAAATTCGGGGTCACTAAAAAAACCTATTGTTGGGCGTGCAGAACCGTTACCTGTCATAAATCCGTATATACCTGTACCTACGACGCGCACGGCAATATTAGTATCTGAATCAGTCAATGCACGAACGCGCGAAAAGTTTGGTGCTGCATCAATAATAATCCCTGCTAATACCATATCTGTATTTGCAACGGCCATACCGACCTCTATTCCATCGCGTATACCGCGGTTTATGATATATGTGTTATGCCCCAGTACGCTGTTATCATGTATAACATCTGCAATAACTATGTCGCGTGGCTGCGATTTAACAACACCCAGTTCGCGATTTAACATATCGTTTTCTGCGATTGCGATATCGCATGCATGTTTATTTGCCAATGCTTGGTCTAATCTGGTGCGCAGTTCTTCATTTTCATCACGCAGTGCAGATATTTCTGAAACATTATCTATTGCGCGACCAACAATACGAATTGGCCATGTTATAACATCGCCCACTGTTTGTGCGACCGGTACAACGATGTGGCCCAGTGCGTTCATGATTGTATAGTCAGGTTTAGCAATCATAACATATATAAACAATACCGGCAGAACGGCGCTGGCTGCCACTGCACGAACAATCGGATACAGTTTGGAAGATAGTTTTGTTTGTTTCATCGGGGCTTACTTTAATCCTAAAAAGTCAGATATTCAATAAAAACTTGATTTTTGTTTTATTTATGCCACAATAAACGCGGTCAAAGTGGCAAGGCATTGCCATCAGACCCATGAAATCTAATATTAACAAGAGGATATAAAATGCCAAAATTAAAGACTAAGTCGTACTTGAAAAAGCGTGCGTCTATGACTGCGACCGGCAAAATCCGTGTTGCACGTAACTCTCACAAGAAACTGTTACGCAAGAAATCTGCCCGTGCGAACAAGGCAGGTGCAAAACCACAGTATCTGAATGAAAACATGGTCGGACAGGCAAAAATCCTGGCGCCATATGGTTTGAAATAATAAGGGGGTAACACGTCATGGCAAGAGTAAAACGCGGAACAACCGTTAAACAAAAACATAACAAGATTTTGGCGCGCGCCAAGGGATACTTGGGCCGTCATCACTCAACATATCGTGCTGCCCGTGAAAAAACGGAAAAGGCAGGACAGTACGCATACCGTGATCGTCGCGTTAAAAAACGTGAATTTCGTGGTTTGTGGATTGTTCGTATCAACGCCGCAGTACGCGCAAATGGTATGACTTACAGCCAGTTTATGAATGGCTTGAAGAAAGCAGGCATTGCCCTGGACCGCAAGGTTTTGGCTGAAATGGCTTATGCAGGTGATGCAAACTTTGTAAAATTGGTTGACACAGCGAAACGATTTATCAGCGCCGAAGGAAAATAATACCTTGTCGGCGGGGTATCTGTTTTGTAATAATAAAAGCCGTCAATTGACGGCTTTTTTAATTCTAAGGTAAGAAGTTATGCACGAACAAATAAAAAATATTAATACACTAGAAGAATTGCAGGCCTTGTATACATCTATGTTTGGTAAAAATGGTACAATGACATTGCGGTTAAAAGAAATGAAGAATCTGGACAATGAAGCGCGCGCAGAATTAAATCGTGAAAATCAGGCCTTGCGTGAATTGTTCAAAATGCGTCAAACAGAAATAGAAAATGCGGTTTTAATGGCAGGTTTACAAAAACAGAAATTGGATGTGTCGTTAAATCCGATTCCTGAAAATCGTGGTACATTACATCCTTTGACGCGTGGTTTGTCTGAAATATCTTCTATTTTAGAAGCGTTTGGTTATACAATGTATACCGGGCCAGAAATAGAAGATGATTGGCATAATTTTACTGCGCTGAATACCCCAATGCATCATCCGGCACGTGATATGCAGGATACATTCTTTTTACCAAATGGTAATGTATTGCGTACACAAACATCTGCAATTCAGATTCGTGCGATGGCACACGACGGTGTACCAATTAAAATGTTTGGTATTGGTTCGACATATCGTAAAGAAATGGACGCAACGCACAGTCCGATGTTTCATCAAATAGAAGGTTTATATATTGATAAAAAAATAACAATGTCTGATTTGATTGCGGATGTTCGTGCATTCTTGTCGCGATTCTTTGGTATTGATAATATTGAATTGCGTATTCGTCCATCTTTCTTTCCTTTTACCGATCCATCTATCGAAATAGATATGAAATGGCATGGTGATAAATGGTTGGAAATTATGGGCGCTGGTATGGTTCATCCGAATGTGTTGCGTAATTGTAATATCGACCCATCGATATATCAGGGCTTTGCATTTGGTTTTGGTTGGGACAGACTGGTGATGTTAAAGTACGGTTTAAATGATATACGTCAGTTCTATGATAATGATGTTCGTTGGTTAAAAAACAGTGGATTTTAATACGGGGGTATTTTGAAATGAAATGGACACTTGATTGGTTAAATGAATATTTAAAATCAGATGCAACTGCAGATGTTATTTCTGATACTCTGACCCGTATTGGATTAGAAGTGGAAGAAGTTATCTCGCCAATTTCACCGATTGCGGCCAAAATTATAGAATGCAAATCACATGAAAACAGTGATCACTTGCATGTCTTGATGGTTGATGATGGTACGGGTACACTTCGTCAGGTTGTTTGTGGTGCGCCGAATGCACGTGCAGGGTTAATTTCTGCATTGGCGGTTCCGGGCTGCATAATTGGTGGTCATGAAATTAAATCTGGAAAATTGCGTGGTGTGATGTCTGATGGTATGATGTGTTCTGCGTTGGAACTGGGGATTGGTGATGACCACAGTGGTATTATTGAATTGCCGTCAGATACAAAAATTGGTGCGCCGGTAATTGAATCAAAAACAATTTTTGATGCAGGCATTACACCAAATCGTCCTGATTATTTATCGGTACGCGGTATTGCGCGTGACCTGTCTGCGGCAGGAATTGGTGAATATATTGCACCAACTGACCCAGAATTTAAAACTGTAAACGGTGTACGCAGTGTTAAATTGAATACGGATAAATGTCGTGCGTATAAGATGGTTGAGATTCATGGTGTTAATATTGCCAGCAGTAATAAAACAATTTCATCACGCCTGGCGGCGATTGGTATTAATCCAAAAAATGCAGCGGTGGATGCAACAAATTATATTTGTTATGACATGGCGCAACCTATGCATTGTTTTGACGCAGATGAAATCAACGGTGATATTATTGTGCGTATGGCGGAAAATGGTGAAAAATTTACCGATTTGTTTGGCACAGAACATGAATTGACGGATTCTGATATGGTTATTTCAGATGCGACTGGTATCTTGGCGCTGGCCGGTGTGATTGGTGGCGCACGTGGATGCACAACGGAAAGCACAAAGAATATTATTCTGGAATCGGCGTATTTTAATCCTGTGTCTGTACGAAAATCTGCAAAAAGACATGCAGTTTCCACTGATTCTTCATACCGTTATGAACGTGGTATTGATCCAACGATAACAGGTGTGGCGGCGATGCGTGCGGCTGAAATTATCATGAATGAATGCGGTGGTGAAATTGTTGGTACATTTGCAGCTGGTACAGATATTGCACCAGATACAATGATTGAATATACACCAAATTATTTCCTGAAAAAAACAGGGTTGGATATGGATGTAGATATTCAGCGTGATATATTGGTGTCATTGGGTTATACGGTCGATACATCCAATGAAGTATGGTGTTTAAAACCGCACCCATCACGTGTAGATGTTGAAATACCAGAAACGATTGTTGCGGACTTGTTGCGTATATATGGTTATGACAGAATTGCAGATTCGCACAAACATACAACCGGTGAAATGCGAACCCATGATGCCAAGGATATGGATATTAAGTTGAACCTGGTATCACGCGGATTGAATGAATGTCGTTCATTTGGGTTTGGTAATTGTGATGTTGAAAAAATGTTATCAGACAAAGAAAATATTATGATTGCAAATCCTATAACAACAGATTATGACACTATGCGCAATGGGCTGTTGTATGGGTTGCTTATGGCTGTATCTAATAACGAGAAGCGCGGATATCCAGATTTAAATTTATTTGAATTGGGGACTGTGTTTGATGGTGATGTACCTGGTGCGCAACATACTTCTGTTTGTATTGTTCGTACGGGTTCTACTTCGCCAAAACATTGGACATCACGTAATCGTAATGTTGATATTTATGATGTCAAGGCTGATTTGATTGCCTTGATGCAGGGCCAGCGTTTTACTGTATCTGCTGAAAATGCACCTTTGTGGGCGCATCCATACAGATATGGTGCGTTTTACCAGGGTAAGAAGAAAATTGCAGAGTTTGGCGAACTTCATCCGTCTGTTGCGAAAAAATTACGTATTAAAACAAACGTTGTTATTGCGATTGTTGATGATATTGATAATTTGCCTGTGAAACGTATGGGAAAACAACCGGTATTATCAGAATTTCAACCCATAACACGCGACTTTGCGTTTATAGTAGATGTTGACACGCCAGCGGAAAAATTAACATCTGTTGCGCGTGCTGCGGATTCGCGTATAACCGATGTTATTGTTTTTGATGCGTTTGATTTAAATGATGGCAATAAATCAATTGCGTTCACAATAACTATTCAGCCAACAGATAATATGTCGGATATTGATTTGTTGTCGCTGCAGAATACTGTTATTGCGGCCGTTGAAAATAAGTGTAACGCAAAAATTCGCGATAAATAAACATAAGGGGCAAATAAAAAGCCCCTTTATTCATACCTTGAAAACAGTAAAAATATGCTCTATACTGCGGGTATGAAGATTTTAAACCGTTATTTTATGCGCCAACTGGTTGCTATATTTATAATGTTAATGCTGATTTTAACTGGCTTGGCATGGATGATGCAAATTATGTCCATGATGAAGTTTTTATTAAAATATGGCATTGATATTGGCAGTTTTATTGGTTTGACTGCATTGATGATACCTTTTATTGCGTCTATCATTGTACCGTTTGTTTGTTTTATTGCGGTTATATTTGTTTATAACAAAATGATTTCTGATAACGAAGTTACGGTAATGGCGGCGTCCAGTCTGTCGCCACGTCAGATTGCACGTCCTGCGTTGCGGTTGGGAATTGTTCTGACGGTTTTGAATCTGTTGTTAAATATTTGGATTGTTCCATACAGCCAGGCTGTCTTCTATGATACCCAATGGAATCTGCAATATGGTATGGCGCATATGAAGTTACAGGAAAATGCTTTTACAGAAATTTCAGATGGTTTGGTTGTTTATGTGGACAAAGTTTCTGGACATGATTTAAGTCAGGTTATGTTATCAGATATGCGTGAAAAAGATGCATCTAATACAATTTTTGCCGAGAAAGGAAAACTGGTTTCTACGGTTCGTGGTTTATCGTTGGTTATGAATAATGGTGCGTTGCAGTTTAATGGTGAACAAAGTATAATCGGGACATTTGAAACATTTGATATGGATTTAAATTTGGTTGAACGTGGTGGTGGCACATCGTTTCGTGTTCGTCGTGTTCCAACCGGTGATTTATTACATGTTGTATTTGATGCAGAAACCAAGAAACAGCATAAAATGATATTGGCAGAATTATGTAATCGTTTCTTATCGCCTTTAATGAATTTGATATTGGCTGCATTGTGTGTGACGATATTGTTGCGTTCGTCTTTGTTGCGTCGTCGCACCAGTTTTGCACCAATGGTTGCGGTTGCATCGATGGCGGGGGTTATGGCGTTGTATATGTCTGCGACTAATATGATTGCCAGTATGACAGGCTTTGTTATTTTGGCATGTGTTTTGTTTGTTGTGTTAACAGGGATATTGTTGGTATTATCAAAAAAATGACAAAGTACTTATCTGGAATTTTATTTAATATTTTGTTTATTGCGACGGCAACCGCCCTGTCCGTTAATATGGACGAGCCGCGTACAATCATTGCAGATAAAATTGTATATGATGTTCAATCTGAGACAATAAAAACATCTGGCGAGACCGAGATTACCAATAAATCAGGTCAGCGTATGACATTGACGGATTCGTATATTACACAAAAAGGAACAGAATTATCTGGGCAAGAAATTAAAATGTGGCTGGGGAATCATGTTTTTGTCGAATCAGATAATATTACACGCAGTGGTGATTTGACGATTGCACGCAATGCGACATTTACCGCATGTGACGATTGTGATTCGTATGGAAATGCATGGGAAATCACAACATACAAGATTATTCATGATATGCAGGAACGTATGTTGTATTTCTACAGTCCTGTTATGCGTGCGTATGATATTCCTGTTTTTTGGTTGCCATATTTTGAAATGCCAGACCCTGGGATTAAATATAAAACAGGATTCTTGATGCCTGATTTTAAATCAACAAATAAAATGGGTACTCAGGTAAACATTCCTTTTTATATATCGTTATCAGATACACATGATATGACGGTAACATTATCCTATCTGACCCAAGAAAATCCACTGTTTCAAATAGAACATCGTTTAAATGCGCCACATTCTGAATATCGTACCCAGGCATCGTTTACGCATAATCGCGCTGGCCAGGACCGTTGGCATATTTTTAATGACGATGTAATAGAACTTGGTGAATATGCGCGTGCGACAATCTTTCTTGAACGTGCCTCGGACAGAACGTATTTGCAGAAATATGGTTTTTATAATGATCAGCCATATCTTGATTCAGGGGCGAAACTTGAATTATTTGGTCAAAGCAGTTATGTTGTTGCTGATGCGCACGTGTTCCAAGAATTGCGTGAAAGCACAGGTATTCAGGCAGCGCCAGACGGAAATATTCTGCCGAATATTCGTGCGATACATCAAACTGCACCGCTATTTGGGGAAACGTATGCGACATTCAGTGCAGATGTTTTGGGGATATCTGGTGATAACACGTCGGCCCAGCGTTTGATTGGTGATGTACGTATGACAACGCCGTGGACATTATGGGGGGGGAACCGACTGACGGCCAGTATTTCTAGCCGATATGATTTGTATCATTTTAATAAAACGCCAATGGTTGATGGTGGTGTTTATTCAGGATTTAAAAACAGATTTTTACCCAGTGGATATCTGGAATGGGGATTGCCAATGTTTCGTCCATCATCTGATTGGACCCAGATTATTGAACCGCGTGCGCGTATAACATTTATGCGTCATCTTGATGCCGAAGAATTCGCGCTCAGTAATGATTCTGCCGGTACAATTTTAACAGATTCAACATTATTTTCAGATAATCGTTTTGCTGGGCTTGATCTGTGGGAAAATGGCACATATGCAGATTATGGTGCGCGTTGGGCTGCCTTTAACGAACAGGGGCAAACAATAGAAGTATTCTTGGGTCAGTCTTATGATTTTACCAAGCGGCCGTCAATCGACCTAAACAGTGGTTTTCATAATGGTGCATCTGACTATGTAGGTCGTGTGGCTTATAATAATATGAAGTGGTTTAATATCGCATCTCGTTTCAGATTAAACCAAGAAAATCTGTCTTTGCGTCATATGGAAACAACTGCGAATATTGGCAGTCCGCGTAATTTTTTGAATATTGGTCACATTTGGTCGCAGCATCTAAGTGAAGAATTTACAGAAAATATTGATATTAACGAAGCGATAATTGGTGCAGGTATACAGTTATCAAATCGTTGGTCAGTTCGTTGGAATGCGATTTACAATATGGAACTAGGGGCGTTTCAGCGTCATACAGGCGGTTTCTTCTATAACCATCCTTGTTATTATTTGTCTGTAGAATATCGCCGTGATAACGCCGCAAAAGAAGATTATATTGGTACAACAACATTCCAATTCCGTTTTGGTATGGCGATTGATGGCCAGCAATATTAATGCAAAGAAAGGAAAATAAACATGAAAAAACTGTTGATAATGATGTATGTGTTTTTTGCGTTGCCCTCGCATGCTGCAACGGTTGTGGCCAGTGTTAATGGCACACCAATTACAGATACAGATATTACAATGCGTACAAAATTAATGGCACGCCAGGGAAAAACCAGTACGGATAATCGTCGTGTTGCATTGCAAAATATAATTGATGATAACGTGAAACTGGCATACGCAGGGAATTTTAATGCGGTTCCCGATGAAAAAACAGTGAACAGTGAATTAAAGAAAATGAACCTGGGGGATTTATCTGTTGCTGAACGCGAAATGGCGCGAAATGCCCTGCGCGCAGAAATTGCATGGCAGATAATCGTTGCACGTACAATCATGCCGACCATCAGTGTCAACGCCGAAGATATCGCATCTGAACGCATGAATTTGGCGCGTGAACATGGTCTGCCAATAGAGATGACAATTGTTCGTCTAACAGATATTCCTGTTGATATTGCAAATCGTTTAACAAAACCAAAATCATGTGAAGATGCACTAAAAATGGCCCAAGATTTTGGTGGTGCCCCCCAGAAATTTACAGCACTGCAATATGAATTATCTGCCGATATTCGTGAACGCGTTGCAAATTTGCCGAAATTGACATGGTCTTCGCGTGTTGATGATTCTGTTTTGCTTGTATGTGACACCCAGAAGACATCTGAATACAAAAATTTAGATGAAATAATAAAACAAAACGCCACCTATAAACAGGCAATGTTTATGGCGGACCAACAATTAAAACAACTGCGCAGAAAGGCGGTAATCGTTATAAATGACGACAGGTATAAATTATGAAGCCAATATTATTTAATTTTACGGATTTCGAACTGGAAAAATTTTTGCTTGATATGGGCCAGCCACGATTTCGTGCGCGCCAGATTCGCGATTGGTTAAATCGTGGTGCACCAGATTTTGCATCGATGAAGAATATCCCAGAAAAATTGCGTAATGACCTGGACGATGTTGCGCAAACATTGCCGGTTAAAATTATCAAGAAACTGGAATCGTCAGACGGCGAAACAACAAAATTTTTGTTGGAATTAAACGACAGGGAACAAATCGAATGTGTTTTAATGCGTACAACATATGGCAACAGTGTCTGTGTCAGTTCCCAGGCAGGTTGTGCCATGGGATGTCGCTTTTGTGCCAGTACTTTATTGGGGTTAAAACGCAATCTAACATCAAACGAAATATTTGCCCAAATTTTAACGGCCCAGTGGGAATTGCGTTCTGACAGATTTAATGAGAAGCCAATCCGACCAAACGGTGATGCAAATAATGGCGATGTGTCACATATTGTAATCATGGGCACTGGTGAACCATTACAGAATACAGAAAATGTAATTGATTTTATAGAGCGTGCAAATCGTGATATGGGTATTGGTTGGCGCAGAATTACATTGTCAACATGCGGAATTGTTCCGGGTATTGACAGGTTAATAGAGTGGAATCGTCCGATAAATCTGGCAATATCGCTGCACGCACCAACTGATGAATTGCGTTCACAAATAATGCCAATAAATAATAAATATAAATTAAGCGAAGTTTTGGATGCGGCATGGCGTTTTACAGACAATCATAATCGCCAGTTGATGATAGAATATATTTTATTGGGTCGTCGTGATGAAAATGGTGAAATGTTTTTATATAACGCGACCCCTGAATATGCTGAAAAATTGTCTGAACTATTACAAGGTAAAAATTGCATGGTGAATTTAATACCATGGAATGCGGTTGATGAACGTGATTTTGCATCCCCATCTGGTAATGCAGTTCACAGATTCCAAGATATATTAATTAAGAATGGAGTTCACACACGTATTCGTCGTGAACGCGGTACTGATATTGGTTCTGCATGCGGTCAATTACGTTTAAATAACGCCAAGGATAAAAAATGAATTTGCAATATATAACATGTTCTGATCCGCGCGAAGATTTACAAATTGCGGATGTAATAAGTTTTTTAAAAATATCACCAATGATTGAAATCGGGGTTCAGGCTGCACCTGGTACAATGGGGTGGTTACGCCCAAGAAATGTTTGGTTTGATGTGTTAATGTATTATGTTAAAACCAATAAAAATCCATTGAATGTAGCCGTTCATGTAAATTACCAGTGGTGTGACGATATGTGTTCTGGGAAAATACCTGGTGAAATCGCGCATTGGATGCGCTTGCGTAATAAATCAGACAACAAACCGTCCATCCGTCGTTGGCAGTTAAATATTGGTGACAGTACAGAAAAATTTGATGCGAATGCTGTTGCAAAACTGATACGTGAACATCCAGAAAATGAATTTATTTTCCCGTATAATGAATGCGTCAAAAATAAAATTGATGCATTGCATAAAACAGGTGCAAAGTTCTTGTTATTATATGATTCTTCATATGGTTACGGAATTTGTCCTGAAAAATGGAATGGACCTGTGTATGAAGATGTTCCAATGGGTTATGCTGGCGGACTGTCGCCAGAAAATGTTGTAGATAATCTGAATAAAATAAGCAAAGTGGTTCCAAAAAATTACACCACATGGATTGATGCCGAAGGGCGTCTAATGAAACCCGGAACCCGTGAATTTGATTTGGGGCGTGCGCGTGCGTATGTTCAAAAAGCGCTTGCCTGGCAACATGAACAAAATAAACGATAAAAATTCCGGCAAATGCCGGATTTTTAATTTGAAAATATGTGTTTTATTTTGTATCTTAAAATCGCAATAAATAATGGGGAAAACATGGACGAAAAAAAATTATCTTTCGAAGAAGCTTATAAACAATTAATGGAATTAGTAAAAAAAATGGAATCAGGTGAATTGCCGTTGGCGGATTCTGTATCTGCATACGAACAGGGGATAAAGTTAAAGGCATACTGTGAACAGTTATTAAAAGAAGCTGAATTAAAAATTGAAACCTTAAAAGTCAGTGCATAATTTAAACCAACTAATAAAACGGACTTATTGTGGCGGAAAAAAGCAAACTAACCCCCGTTATGCAACAGTATGTTGACATGAAGGCAGAAAATCCAGATGCCTTGCTGATGTTTCGTCTGGGGGATTTTTATGAATCGTTTTTCGAAGATGCCAAAACTATCAGTGCTACGCTGGGGTTGGTATTAACGGCACGCGGAACTGATGGTGACGGGGAATCAATTCCTATGTGCGGTATTCCTTGGCATGCGGCTGATAATTATTTTGGTCGTCTGGTGCGCAGTGGTTTCAAGGTTGCATTGGTCGAGCAAATGGAAACCCCAGCCCAGGCCAAAGAACGTGGACATAAATTTATTGAGCGTCGTGTTGTGCGTGTTTTAACACCTGGAACATTGACGGATGAAAATTTATTAACGCCAAAAAATTCAAATTTCTTGGTTGCGATTGCGCCGATTGGTGGTGGTGCGTATGATATTGCAGGCTGTGATATTTCAACGGGTGAATTTTTTGTTGGGCAAACATCTGATGCGCTGGATGACCTGGTGCGCATAAACCCGGCCGAGGTTATATTTCCCTTCTCGACCGCCGAAGAAAAGACGATAAAAAAACTGCGTGACACATTTAAATCTACACCCGTTTACGAAAAATTATATCACCGTGCAGACATTGATATGGTTGTATCGCGTATATTTGGTGGTGCGGTTGATTCTGGTGCGGTGGCAAAAAATAATGATGGTGCAATATGTTTGCTGGCCGGATATTTATTTAATACCCAGCGTGATGCAAAAATTACATTTCGTGCGCCATACACATTTAAATCTGGACGTCAATTACTGATTGATTCTGCCACTTGGCGCAGTCTGGAAATTGATGCGCCAATAAATGATGGTGGCACATGTTTGATTGATGTGTTGGATGAAACAACCACATCTGCTGGTGCGCGTAAACTGCGTGCATATTTGCGTAATTTGTCATCTGATATTGATGAAATAAAAATGCGTCAACTGCATGTTTCACACTTCTTGTTAAATCCTGATGTTATGGCAATGACCCAGAATGTATTGTCATCCGTTCCAGATGTTGGTCGTGCATTATCGCGCCTGTTATCGGGGCGTGGTGGACCACGTGATTTGCGACATATATCAGAATTTTTGACTGTTCTGCCACGTGCGCAACTGTTGTCATTGCGCCTGGATATGGGGTTTGCATCGCGTTTTGAAAATATTAACACGCATGGTGAATTGGCAAACAGATTATCGCGCGCCCTGTCAGACGAACTGCCAACATTTTTCCGTGATGGTGGTGTAATTCGTAATGGTTTTGATATTTCATTGGATAATATGCGTGAATTATCAAATGGTGCGCGTGAAACAATTGCGTCACTGCAATCTGAATATGTATCACAGACAGGCATAAGCACATTAAAGATAAAATATAATAATATCCTGGGATATTTTATCGAGGTTCCTTCATCCCGCTCAGATACAATGATGCAACCAGATTCTGGTTTTATCCATCGTCAGACAATGGCTGGTAATATGCGATTTACGACATCACGCCTGATTGATTTGGATAACAATGTTCGCAGTGCGGCGGAAAAAGCATCTGCGATTGAGGCTGAAATAGTTAACGCATTCATTGAATCAATTCGTGAAATATCTGATGATTTGCTATCTACGGCGGATTTGTTGGCGGACGCAGATGTGTGGGTGTCGCTTGCAACGGTATCAGACAAATATTCATGGACACGACCAGAAATCACAGATGATTGTGCATTTGATATTATTGGTGGTCGTCATCCTGTGATTGAATCAGTACTGCGTGCGCATGGTGATAATTTTGTAAAGAATGATTGTAATTTGAATGCGCATGCAATTGCATTACTAACAGGACCAAACATGGCAGGTAAATCAACATATCTGCGACAAAATGCACTGATTGTTGTATTGGCGCATTTGGGGTCTTTTGTACCTGCAACCCGTGCGCGTATTGGTGTGTGTGACCAACTGTTCAGTCGTGTTGGTGCATCGGACAACCTGGCCGCAGGTCAATCAACATTTATGGTTGAAATGGCAGAAACTGCAAATATATTAAATCGTGCAACCGAACATTCTTTTATCATATTTGATGAAATTGGTCGCGGTACCGCCACATATGACGGTATGGCGATTGCCCAGGCGGTACTGGAATACCTGGATGCGATGCAGCCACGAACATTATTCGCAACACATTATCATGAATTAACTGCCCTGACGGGGGAAAGCGGCCTGCATCATGTATCATGTTTGACAATTGATGTACGTGAACACAATAATGAAATTGTCTTTATGCACAAGATTGTACCAGGTGTTGCAAATCGTTCTTATGGAATTCATGTTGCGAAAATGGCGGGTATGCCTGGGGCGGTTGTTGCGCGTGCAGAATGTGTACTGGCGGCATTAGAATCAAATGAACCTGTACGCCCTGCGCCAGACTGTGCGCCAATTTCAACACCGCGCACCCCACGTAAAAAGCCATGTGTATCTGATAATTTGTCCCACCCACAATTAAATTTATTTGGATAGCATATGACACAATCTGGTTGGATTATTTTGGACAAAGATTCTGGGCTGTTTTCAAGAACGGCTGGTGGTCGTATTGCACGAATGTTGGGGACGAAAAAGTACGGACATATCGGTACACTGGATCCGATGGCAACGGGTGTTCTGCCAATTGCCATTGGTGATGCAACAAAAATGATTCCGTTTATAGAAGATGCAAATCCACATATCAAAGAATATCTGTTTTCATGTAAATTTGGTTTTGAAACAGATACATTGGATATAACCGGGCGTGAAATAAATCGTAATGATATTATTTTAACAGATAAACAAATTATAACCGCCCTGCCCGATTTTATTGGAAAGATATCCCAAACGCCACCGATGTATTCTGCGGTTCATGTGAATGGTGCGCGTGCCCATGAATTGGCGCGACATAATAAAATTGTTGAAATTCCGCCACGTAATGTTGAAATTTTTGAATTAGAATATCTGGGGGTGCAGGACGGTTCATGGAATTTTCGTATGCGTTGTTCCACCGGCACCTATGTACGTTCTGTCGCGCGCGACATTGCCAAGAAATATGGTGCGTATGCCACAGTTGACATGATACGGCGCACATCTGCAAACGGTTTTGATATAAAAAGTGCCGTAAAACTTGATTTTTTGGAAAATCTGTTTAATAATAGTGGCAGTTTTGGTGAAAAACTAAAACCGGTGGATTTTGGACTGGGGGACATTCCGGTTCTGAATCTCATCTGCAAAGACGCCGAATTTTATAAAAACGGTGGCTTTGTAAAAACGGATGCAATGAATAGTTTGTATCGTGTATACAGTGAAAATAACTTCATTGGCATTGGCGCGGTGACAGATGGTGTTCTGCATCCAAAACGAACAATTTAAAATAAAAAGGAAAATATAATGTCCGTAACAAAAGCAAAAAAGTCTGAATTGATTCAGGCGTATAAAGTATCTGAAAAAGATAACGGCGGTTCTGTTGAATCCCAGGTTGCAGTTTTAACTGAACGTATTCGCAACTTAACAGAACATATGAAGGCAAACCACAAAGACAACCATTCAAAACGTGGTCTGTTAATGATGGTTAATCGTCGTAAAAAATTGTTGGCCTATATCAAGAAACGTAATCCTTCTGATTATGAAGCCTTGATTAAAAAATTAGGTCTGCGTAAATAATATAAAAACACCGGCGATTGCCGGTGTTTTTATTTCTGAATTTTTTTTCTGAACGGGCAAAATTCTGCGGCGGCACAAATTTCACAATTTGGTTTTACCGCCTTGCAAACATAGCGTCCGTGCAGAACCATAACATGATTAACAACCGAATGATATTCGCGCGGAATTTTTTTTAATAATTTTGCCTCGACCTTTTCTGGTGTGTTGTCGGAATCACTGACCCACCCATATCGATGTGCATTGCGAAAAACATGAGTGTCCACACCAATATTTGGCGCGCCCCACAAAACATTGCAAACAACATTTGCGGTCTTTTGTCCGATGCCTGGCAATTTCATCAATTCATCACGATTATGATATTTGTCTGGAAATGTATCGGTCATATTTTCTGCAACCAATCGTTCGGCCAACGCAATAATATTTTTTGCCTTGTTATTAAAGAAAGAAATAACGCGTATATGGTCTTTCAGTCCATCAATCCCCAGGTTTAACATTTTTTGTGGAGTTGGCGCCACACGAAATAGTTCTGGTGTCACCTCGTTCACTTTTTTATCAGTTGCCTGGGCAGATAAAATCACCGCCACTGCAAAATTAAATTCGTTTGTATGATACAGTTCCGACCGGATTGTCATATCAACGGTCGGAATAACTGCATCAAAATATTGCGCCGGTTTCATTATTTATATTTCTGTAATTGTTGCAACGCCAATTCTTCTATAATCTGTTTATTTTGTTTCAAGATTTCTAAATTTTGCGCCTTCACAACACGCAAACTGTCCAGTATTGCAAACTGTTCGTTATCTAAATGCAATTTGCGTACACACCAATTAGATGCATAGCATTCACGCGGACATACCCGTTGTCCATTTTGCTCGCATTTATAAGTGTTATATTTTTCTGGGTAAAAGTATTTTTCGCAATAATATTTTGCCATAATTTATCCTTTTTTATGCTTTTTTTACAGAAATGCTGAATGAATACCCTTCGATATCGGTTGTGTATTCGCCGTCGCCGACAACCATTTCAACAATCAGTGCATCACGCATAATGCGTTTTTTGTGCTGTTCAATTGCAATGCTTAACGCTGGGTCAGCTGAATATGTCAAAACGATTCTGTCAGACACATCCAGTCCTGCTGCCTTGCGCATGTCTTGGATAAAGCGCAATGCATCATTTGCCAAACCTTCGGCAATCAAGTCAGAATTTACTTCTGTATCCAGAACGACCACAGCGGTGTTATCTGGCAATGCTGCACCTGTTATGCCATCACGCACGGTCAGACGCATTTCAAATTCATCTGAATTTAATTCATGTGAACCAGCAATCAGTTTATCGCCCGTAATTTCATATTCGCCGCGTTTAACAGACGGAATAATATCTTTTAATGCGCCACCCAGGCGTGCGCCAATCCTTGGTGTAATCAGATAAACAAAACTATCTGCCATATCATCAAATGTTTCATTGAATACAACGGATTTTACGTTTAATTCGTCTTTGATAATATCGGCGTATTCTGGCATATTTGCGCCCGCCACCGTCAATGAATTCAATGGCAAACGATTGCGCAGTTTATATTGTTCACGTAACTGTTTTCCAACAGATACAATGGATTGTACGCGACGCATATCATCTACGATTTTTATATCCACTGCGCCCGATGTTGGAAATGATGTTAAATGAACTGACTCCCCACCTGTAAGATTTCTGAAAATATATTCTGCAACAAATGGTGCAAATGGCGCAATTACGCGACAGAATTTTACCAATACGGTATACAGTGTATCAAACGCCGCCTGTTCTTCATCCCAGAAACGTGCGCGACCACGTCTGATATACCAGTTGTTCAGAATGTCTAAGAATCGTACAAATTCTTTAATTGCAGCATCTGGTTTGTAATCGTTTAATGAATCTGTCACTGCTGCAATCAATACATTTAATTCTGCCAAGATATATTTATCCAATGGGGTTGCACCTTCTGTGATTTCGTGTGCAGTGATATTACCTGCATTCGCATACAGGCTAAAGAAGTGATATGCATTCCACAGTGGTGTTTGAATTGTTTTTGTTGAATCAACAAAGACTTTTCCTTCTTTATCAACCGGCACTGGTTCTGCCTTCATGAAATTAGACCCCAAGATATACAAACGCACTGCATCTGCGCCATACTGTTCAATCTGTTCACTTGGGTCAACAAAGTTGCGCAAAGATTTCGAGAATTTTTTCTTATTTTCATCCACAACCATACCATTTGCAGAAACGCATTTAAACGCAGGTTTATCAAACAATGCTGTTGCCAACACCATTAATGCATAGAACCAACCGCGCGTTTGGTCTTGTCCTTCAATAATATAATCTGCTGGGAAAGTTGCCGCAAAACGTTCTGTGTTTTCAAATGGATAGTGCAATGATGCCCATGGCATAGAGCCACTTTCTACCCAGCAATCCAATACATCTGGAATGCGCGTCCATCCATCTTTTTCCAGTTTATCTAATGTCGGACGATGCAAATCTTCAATTTTTGTTTCAAAGAATTCTTCTAATTCTGCGATTGAACCGAATACTTTGAATTCGCCATCTTTTTCCCAGATTGGCAATGGCATCCCCCAGAAACGATTTCGCGAAATCGACCACGGACGTGCATTTTCAATCCATGAACGGAAACGTTCGCCTGCACTGGTCCAATTAACCAATGCGTTATTCGCAATCAATTTATCTTTAATCTTTGGCACATCGATATACCAAGAATCGGGCGCGCGCTGAATTAACTTTTCTTTGCTGCGGTCACCGAATGGATAACTGTGCTTGTACTGTTCTTTTTTGACCAGTTTACCATTTGTTTTCAGCCAATCTAAAATCGCAGGTGTTGCCGCAAAGATATTTTGACCTGCAAAATCCACAACTGTTTCATCAAAGTTACCGTACGTATCAACATTTAATAAAACTGGGAATTTTGGATCAATTGCCTTGGCGGCCCAAAAGTCTTCGGCTCCGTACGCAGGTGCAATATGAACGATACCTGTACCATCGCCATCAGAAACATAGTCCGCCGGTATCACCTGGAATAATAATTCAGACTGCCCTGCATAATACGGGAACAGTGGTATATAGTGCATTCCGGCCAAATCTGCACCCTTAACGCGCCCAATCTCGGTTGCGTCTGCGAATTGTTTTTCATACGCTTTCAGACGTGATGCTGCAATAACATAAATTGCACCGTCGTTATCTTGCATACGCACATATTCCATATTTGGATTCACTGCCAACGCAGAATTCGCTGGCAATGTCCACGGTGTTGTTGTCCATGCGATTGCACGATCACCGTTTTCTAATTCAAACCAAACGGTCACTGCATCATCAACAATTTCGCGATAATCACTGGATGCTTCGGAATTTGACACAACCGTACCATTTACCCAGTCATATGGATTAACACTGTAATCTTTATACAACAGCCCCTTTTCATACAGCGACTTTAATGTCCACAGCATAGATTCCATATAGTTTTTGTTCATGGTCTTATAACCATATTCATCACCAATATCAACCCAGCGACCCATGCGTGTAATGAAATGATTCCATTCATTTGTGTATGTCATAACATCTGTTCTGCACATATCACAGAATGCGTTGATGCCGTCTGTTGCGACAATGTCTTTGGCGGCGCGCCCCTGTTTTTTTTCAACAGAATTTTCCGCCGGCAACCCATGACAATCCCAGCCTAATTCACGGCGAACAAATCGTCCATTCATTGTCTGGAAACGTGAAATCATATCCTTTACAACAGATACCCCCAAATGTCCCCAGTGTGGCTTACCATTGGCAAAGGGTGGTCCGTCAAAGAAGCTGAACGGATGCCCCTGCTTGGTTTGTTCCAATGACTTATGAAACGTATTATTTTCACGCCAGTATTCTAATACCTGATTCTCCAATGCGGGAAAGTCTGCACGTGGGTCTGTTTTTGGGTATGCCATGTTTTTACTCCGTCTTTATATTAAAAAAGGGCGCCCATGCGCCCCAGCCACCGCCAAAGCGCAGTGTCCATTATTTAATAATAATTATTGTTGTTAATTTCATCACGACCACAGAATACACCGTATAAAACAAAAATGCAAGTATTGAATACAGTGTAAAAATTACTTGACGAAGTGGCATAAGTGTCCTATAAATTTCCCCGGAAATAAAAACAGCAGGAGATGCTATATGTCAATGACAGTAAAAGATGTGTTCACAACAATTAACAGCGCACATCAGATAAAGAAATGGCCGGGTGAATATCGTGTATATTCTAAAGAGAATACAGTTTTCATCTATTGTAATGAATCTGGATTGCCAAAGTGTTTCGTTTACGAAATAAATGGTTTTCAACATCCATTAACAGATGCAGAATCTAAGATTGTAAATCTGTTGGTAAATGGTCGCTATACATTATTATGCCAAGAAGCGCAACGTGCCATGGCAACCGTCAGAACAAAATAAAAATAAGTCCCATTTTTATGGGATTTTTTATTAATAATTTGTATTTATTCATGAATTATGATAAAATTTTACCCGAGAGAGTAAATGTAAAATAAATAACAAAAGGATTTTTTGGTGGCTACAAAATTTATACAAGTTAGTGAAGATTTTAGAAAGTCTGCGATTGCAATGATTGAAAAAATAATTGCAGATAAAGAAGTTGTTCACACAGTAAGGGATGCAGACAATAACAGTTGGATAGAAGAATACACTATTCCTGGCACAGACATAAAGGTAATTTTCTGGAATTTTAGACAGAATGCTCCAACTATGTGTGATTTATCAATAAAAGGTGAAGGTATTCGTACTGCAATCACAGAAGAAGTTAATAAAATTTTCACAGCGTTTAGAAAACGTTATCAAGAACAAAATAATAGCAAGCATGCCGCAAAAGAACAAGAGTTGTTGGATATATTAAAAGGTTATATGGCAAAAGGAAAATAAAAACACGCCCCAAACGGGGCGATTTTTATTTCTGGTGCCGGTGATAGGACTTGAACCTACGACCCCCTCATTACGAATGAGATGCTCTACCAGCTGAGCTACACCGGCGCTGCGCAAGTGACTATAAAACATTATTAAAATAAATACCAGTGATTTTTTTAGATGTAATTTAATAAAAAAAACACCGGTATTTTCCGGTGTTTTTTAGTGAAATTATGCCTTGATTTTACGCAAGACTACCATAATCCCGGCTGGTGTCATACCTGGGATTCGCGACAAACTGGCGATGTTTTCAGGTCGCGCGACTGATAATTTTTCAATCAGTTCGTTTGTCAGTCCTGGTAAACCAGTATACACAAAATCAGTCGGTATTTTTAAATCCGCGTCGCGTTTATATGCGGCAATTTCGCGTTCGTTGCGTGCAATATATCCTGCATAGAATTTATCATTTTCTGCAATTTTATCTGCGCGTGCAGCAAATTTCTTGTCAAAGTCCGATTGGGAAATCATTCCTAAAATCACGCCAATTGGCCCCAGGCGCGCAATTGCATTATCTGCGCGCAGACTTAAACGATACTCGGCGCGTGATGTAAACATACGGTATGGTTCATCAACCCCCAGTGTGGTTATATCATCAACCAACACACCAATCATAGAATTGGTTCTGTCTAATTTTAATTCATCTAACCCTAATGCGTACGCTGCGGCATTTGCGCCTGCGACCAGACCTTGGGCGGCGGCTTCTTCGTATCCAGATGTGCCGTTTATTTGCCCTGCAAAGAACATGTGTGGTATATCCTTGCTTTGTAATCTATTGTTTAATGCGCGTGCATCAATTGCATCATATTCAATCGCATATCCATAACGTACGATTTCTGCGTTTTCCAGACCTGGGATTGTACGAATCCATTTGTTCTGAACATCGCTACCAAAACTGGTTGAAATACCATTTGGATAGATTAAATCGCTGTTCCATCCTTCGGGTTCTAAGAACACGTGATGCGATGTGTGTTCCGGGAAACGCATAACCTTGTCTTCCAGGCTGGGGCAATAACGCGGACCTGTGCCTACAATATCGCCATTATACATTGGTGCATCTTGAATATTTTCACGAATAACATTATGCGTATGTTCTGTTGTATGTGTGATATAGCATACAGAATCATAATTATTATTTTTATCCCCGTCGCTGAACCAATCGTGTGGATTGTCGCCTGGCTGAATTTCGCATACTGAAAAATCAATAGACTCACGTTTAATACGCGCAGGTGTTCCTGTTTTTAATCGCAGTAATTTAAAACCTGCAGTTGCCAACGCACCAGAAATATTTTTATCCGGCTCTTGATATGTGCCATCATCTTGCAGGCGACCTGATGGTATTTTTTCTGTGCCACGTGTCACAACCCCCTGCAGGAATGTACCGGTTGTCAGAATAATTGCACATGCCTGGTATTTATTATTAACGATAGCGTTTTCTATATCTAAATCTTCAACCGCTTCAAATATTAAATCCAGATTCTTATATTCTCCCAAAATATCAATGATTGCACTGTGATACAGTTCACGATCAATTTGCGCGCGCAAAGCCTGGGTTGCAGCACCATGGGTCGCATTCAGTGTGCGCCAGTGGATACCTGCCCTGTCGGCTGCGCGTGACATAACGCCGCCGAACGCATCTATTTCGGCCACCATTTGTGATTTTCCGGGCCCACCAATACTGGGGTTGCACGACAATGCGCCCAAATCAGATTTTGCCTGGGTTAACAACAGTGTCTTTGCACCGCGTCGTGCAGATGCAGCCGCAGCCTCGACCCCGGCATGTCCACCACCAATAACAATCACATCGTATTTTTGCATTTTCTTAGAATCTTCCCATACCGCCATTTACATGTAATGTTTGTCCATTGATATACGAAGCCTCATCAGATGCCAAGAAAACGCATGCATTTGCAATATCTTCTGGTTCGCCAAAACGTCCGGCCGGAATTTGGGCCAGGTATGTTTTCTTTAAATCGTCTGGTAAAACATCGGTCATTGGTGTTTTGATAAATCCTGGTGCGATTGCGTTTGCGGTGATTCCGCGCGAAGCAACCTCGGCTGCGATTGATTTTGTCATTGCAATCATACCGCCTTTGGATGCGGCATAATTTGCCTGACCTGGGCCACCGATTGTACCAATGATTGACGCCATATTAATAATACGACCAAAACGATTTTTCATCATTGGCATAATTGCCGCGCGACACATCTTAAAGCAGGAACGCAAATTTGTATTTATAACTTCATCAAATTGTTCATCTGTCATACGCATCAACAGTGTATCGCGTGTGATGCCTGCATTGTTAATCAGTATATCTATTTTACCTGCCCGTTCAATAGTGTCCATAATCAATTCAACGGCGGCGCCATCAACGGCCAAATCTGCTGGGATTTTAATATATTCATCCCCAAATTCTGCATCCATTTTTGCCGTATTGCGTCCTGACACAACAACTGTTGCACCGGCTTGTTTCATTTTTTTTGCGATTTCTGCACCTATACCACCTGTTGCGCCTGTAATCAATGCGACTTTACCTGTTAAATCAAACATGATTATATCTCCAATTTTTTTGCCGTTATTTTATCTGTTATACGCGAACACAGTCCTGTTAAAACATTGCCTGGTCCAACCTCTATCATTTCTGTAATACCCATCTCTGCCATATTTAAAACACTTTCACGCCAACGCACACCATGTGTAATTTGATATACTAATGCTTCTTTAATTTCTGCTATATCTGTCAGTGGTGCGCATGTTTTATTTGAAATTAGCGGGACACACGGAGTGTTAAATTTTACAGATTCTATTGCTGCCTGCATCTGTTCGGCGGCTGGCGCCTGGATACGACAATGGACCGGTACAGACAGTGCCAATGGCATTGCGCGTTTTGCGCCGCGTTCCTTGGCGATTTCCATTGTTTTTTCTACAACTGCACGTGCACCAGAAATTACAACCTGCCCTGGTGAATTATCATTTGCAACATCACAATCGGTCTCTGAACAAATTTCACGTACTGCATCAATATCCAGTCCCAGTAATACGGCTGTCATCCCCTGTCCTACTGGTACAGCGGTCTGCATGGCGTTTCCGCGCACGCGCAGCAATTTTGCCGCATCCCCAACAGACAATGCACCTGTTGCGCATAATGCTGTATATTCACCCAACGAATGCCCTGCAACAAATTCTGGCAGTTTTGCACCACTTGCGCGCAGCATTGCGATTGATGTTGCCATAATTGCTGGTTGAACATTTGCAGTCAGTGTTAATTCTTCGGCTGGGCCATTAAAAATAATATCTGATAATTTTTGTCCTAATGCTGAATCTACTTCATCAAAGACTGCGCGTGCTGCTGTATTATTTTCATATAATTCACGTCCCATACCCACAGATTGTGCGCCTTGGCCCGGGAATACAAATATTGATGACATGTTTTGCCTTTTGTTAAAATCTAATGGCATTATACTTTGCGAATACTAAATTCGCAACCGCAATAATTCTGACGATAGAAATCCGATTCACGGTTAATTTGTACGCGTAAATTTTCATCCCACTTAATTGGTATATATTCTAAATTACCGCATTCTAATTCTGCTGCTGTATCAACTTGGGCTTGACTTTTATGTCGTGAAACCCCCAGGACACTGCCAATGGCATTATATCCGTTTTCACGTGCAAATTTAACTGCGCGTCGAAAACGATACGCAAAGCAGACTGAACATCGTGCGCCACGCTCTGGTTCCATCTCTAATCCTTGAACGGATGCACGCCATGCGTCATGGTCGTATTCCAGAACCGCATACTTTGCGCCAACGCTTTCACAGTATTTAATCTGTTCATGCATACGTTTAGTATATTCTGATTCTGGGAAAATATTTGGGTTATAAAATAAAACAATAAAATCTGAAATGTTTGGAATTAATCCATCGGCCAGTTGTCGAATGGCGCCCACGCTGCATGGTGCGCAACACGACAACAAAACCAATTTAAATTTATTATCTGACATGTTGTAATAATTCTGTCATTGCAACTGGTATTTTACCAGTTTTTTCTGGGTATATTTGATTCAGATTTATATCGACAACAATATCATCTTTCTTATTTAACTTTTTCCACGCCTGTGATTCTTCTGTTGAAACGGTTCTTTTACCACTCCATTTATTTATTGAAACTACATCGCGTGTTGAAGAATGTGTTTTAATTGCAGGTGCACCTAAATCATCTTCGTGTGTAACTGCTGGTGATAATTTTGTACTTGGATTCTCTTTTGCAATTTCGCCAAGTGTTGTAATTTTATCAGACATGTAAAAATCACGAACATTTCTGTTAATTGTTTTTTCGGCGAACCCCGTTCTGGTATTGTACATTTCATCAATTACTGTAATTTGCATGGAATATACACTGCAAATATCACGAAACTTTTCAACCAGTTTTTTTATTTCGTCTGTATTTGAAATAATCGCGTTTACCTGCATTTTATTACCATTCAGGCGAACTGAACATACCGTTCTTTTTTCAAATTTATCTGTATTTAATCTATCTAACATTACTATTATCCTTTATATTTTGGGTTGCTTATCATATCACAAGATAACATCCTTGCAACCATAAAAAGCAGTTATTTGAATTTCTGTGTTGTTTTATATGATGTTAACATGCCCCAGAACTCTCTGTTCTTTATCCAAATATTACACAGTTCTGTAATTTTATCATCAGGTATAAAAACACCACATACATGGCATGCTCTTATGTTTGTGTACATCCTAAACCCCAGTAAGTGTTTTTTATCACCGGGGCTTAAAATTATATGCTTACCTGTATTCAAATTAAAACCTTAATTTAATTTATATTCTGTGCCAACTTCCGCATTTGCCCCCAGGTCAATGATTTGATTACCATTATTACCCTGCCCTAATTCAGCCGCGCTGCACATCATGCCAAAAGATTCAACACCTGCAACGGTGCGTTGTGCCATTGGTTTTTTTGCGCCCGGTAATTTACAGCCCACCGGTGCCAGAACACCACGCAATCCAACGCGAACATTCGGTGCGCCACATACAATCTGAATTTTTTCTGCCCCGTTATTAACAGTCAAAATATGCAAATCATCGCGCGTCGGGTGATTGTTTACCTCGACAATTTCTGCAACAACTGGTTTTGGCGTATTATCTTCTTTCTTTGGTGCGTATTTTTCGGTCAAGCGCACAACAGTTTCATCGTCAATACGATTAAACAGGTTTTCAGGTACGATAAATTCTGTGTTATCCGCAATACGATGTTCGAATTTTTCCGGCCATGACGTGTCCTGTTTCTCGGCAAAGATATTCTGTATTTTTTCGGCCGTTCCCGGGATAAAAGGCGCAGACACGCGTGCATACAAATCAATCAGTTGAAAACAGTTGTTTAATACTGTGCCTGCCGTATTCATATCGCCATTTTTAACCAATGCCCATGGCTCCATTTTTGTCATATATTCATTACCAATGGCGTACAGACCGCGCAACGCCGTGATTGCCGCGCGAAATTCACATGCGTCCAATGCAGATGTCAGTTCAGATAATTTTTCATTAATCTGTGATTCTAAATCGGTATTTGTTGCCCCTGCGCTCGGAACATTATTACCAAAATTTTTCGCGGTCAGTTTGCATACGCGACTAACAAAATTCCCCAGCATACCATTCAAATCTTTATTTACAATATCTGCAAATCGCGCAATGGTAAAATCGTTGTCATCTGTTTCTGGGGCGGATGCTAATAAGGCATAGCGCCATGCATCGGCTGGTGCTTCTTCAATCGCACTGTCCAAGAATATTCCGCGTTTTTGTGATTTTGAAAATTTCCCCCCTTCGAAATTCAAGAAGTTCATCGCCTTTAACATATCGACTGTTTTCCAGTTGTCATTCATCGCCAACTGTTGTTCTGGAAAGAATACGGAATGAAATTTGACATTATCTTTGCCCATAAATTGTGCATAGTATGCATCTGGATTTTTCCACCACGTCGCCCAATTTTCGTTTGCAGCCTGTGATATAGAAACGTATCCCCATGGCGCATCAAACCAAACATAGAAAACTTTGTTTTCATAACCTGGTTTGTTTACCGGTATTCCCCATGGCAAATCGCGTGTGATTGATGTGTCGTGCAAACCTTCGTTCGCCCATCCGCGTGCGATTGCGGCCGCAGATTTTGACCATTTTGGCGCGTGCTGTGCCAACCATTCTTTCCACTTATCTTCAATTTTAGATGCCAAAAAGAACAGATTTTTTGTTGGTCGCATTTCGATTTTATCACTGCCAGAAATTGTACTGTGCGGATTCAGCAGTTCTGTTGCCTCATATGTTGCGCTGCATTTATCGCACTGGTCACCACGCGCACCATCAAATCCGCATTTTGGGCATGTTCCAATCAACTGGCGGTCTGCCAAGAACATATTGTCATCAACCGAGAATGGCTGAATAGTCTCGCGTTCTTCAATCAGTCCTTGTTCGTCCAGGCGTGAAAACAGTTCATGAATTAATTTTTCTTGTTTTTCTGTATGTGTGCGACCGTACAAATCAAACGACAGGTTAAAATCACGAACTGCGCGTAAATGTTTTTCATAGTATTTGTTATTGTATTCGATAACAGGCAAACCTTCGGCAGCGGCACCAACAACGGCGGGCGTTCCGTGTTCGTCTGCACCACACACGAACAAGACATCACGTTTCATTGCGCGACAAAATCGTGCATAGACATCACTGGGCAGATAGCATCCAATCAAATGCCCCAGGTGTAATTCACCATTTACATACGGTAATGCAGAAGTACTCAAATATTTTTTTGCCATTTATTGCCCCTTAAATTTATCGCGAAAATTATAAAACATATTTTGAATAAATCAACAGTTATAAAAACATGAAAAAACAAACATGTATACTATTTTTGCTGTATACAAAATAATGGATTTAATATGCGGTAAAAAAAACAACTGGACAGAAGCACACTGCTTTACATGGTGAACGGTATTACCAAAGATTTGCGCACATGCATGCGTAAACGCAAATTCTTAAAATAAAAACACCAGCATTTGCCGGTGTTTTCTTATTTCTGGTGGGTGGTATTGGACTCGAACCAACGACCTTTACGATGTCAACGTAACGCTCTAACCAACTGAGCTAACCACCCGAGCGTCAGCCATTATAACAAAGAAAATTATAATTGCAAATGATATTTATTCTGGGATATAATACCAATTGTAATAGGTGTCCTATTATGCGAGGCTAGAAATCTCGCGACACACTCGCCTGCGCAGGCGTAAATTGCTCCAACCTGGGGTTGGAGGTCGGTTAATATATTGAATACCCGAGCCACGAAGTGTCGTGATTTCTACCTCCAACCACCTATTACGGTGGTTTTTAATTTTTTTAATAGGGATAAAAAATGTGTGTTGGGCGTGAAATAGAATCTATTCGAAAAACATGCAATTTATCAGTTATTGATGTTTGTAATATATTGCATGTCACAGAAGATGAATATCATCACATTGTTTCTTATGATTGTTATCTGACAAATTACCAACTAATAATGTTTATATCTGCAACAAAAAAACCACTAAAATCCATATAAAAAAAGCCGGTTTTTACCGGCTTTTTTAATCTTTGTTTAAAAACTTTTCCAACCATTTGTTATCAAAGTTTAACTGTTTAACATCCTTGTTATTCAACAGTTTTCTTTGCAATGGTATTGTTGTTTTGACCCCTTCAATTACAAATTCATCCAACGCACGTTGTGCGCGCATAATACATGCCGGTCTGTTTTGTGCGTGAATAATTAATTTTGCAATCATTGAATCGTATGTTGGTGGGATTGTGTATCCTGTATAAACTGCGCTATCCACGCGTACACCCATTCCACCTGATGGTGCATACAGTGTGATTTTTCCTGGGTTTGGAACAAAATTATCTGGATCTTCGGCGTTGATACGAAATTCTATCGCATGTCCATTTGGAATAACATTTGATTGGTTGTACCCCAGTTTTTCGCCGGCTGCCACACGAATTTGTTCGCGCACCAAATCAACGCCATAAACCATTTCTGTGACAGGGTGTTCAACCTGCAGGCGTGTATTCATTTCCAGGAAATAGAATTTTCCATCTTCGAACATAAATTCAAAGGTTCCTGCATTTGTGTACCCCATTTTTTTTGCAGCACTTTTACAGATTTCAATCATATCGTCGCGCTGTTTCTGGCTTAAAATCGCAGCTGGGCATTCTTCCATAACCTTTTGATTTCTTCTTTGCAAAGAACAATCGCGTTCCCCAAAGATAACAACATTGCCGTGTTTATCGCCCAATACCTGAAATTCAATATGGCGCGGATGTGTTAATAATTTTTCCATATACAGTGTGTCATCACCAAATGCAGACTTTGCTTCATTCTTGGTCAGGTTGTATGCTTCGCTCATTTCATCTGCGTTCATGACAGGTCGCATTCCACGACCGCCGCCGCCAGCCGCTGCCTTCAGCATAACAGGATAACCAATTTTTTCTGCCGTCTCTAACGCGTGTTCCAGGCTTTCTACTGCGCCATCAGATCCTGGTACCACTGGCAGGCCACATTCAATCGCTGTACGTTTTGCGTTAACCTTATCGCCCATTTTTTCAATCATATCGGCTGATGGACCAACCCAAATCATTCCATGTTGTTCAACCTTGCGTGCAAAATCAGCACGTTCGGACAGAAATCCGTATCCTGGATGAATTGCATCTGCGTTTGCCAACAGGGCCGCTGTTAAAATTGCAGATTCATTCAGATAAGAATCGCGTGCCGGCGCCGGTCCAATGCATACAGATTCATCGGCTAATTGAACATGCATTGCATCCCTGTCTGCGGTTGAATATACTGCAACTGTGCGGATTCCCATATCGCGGCATGCGCGAATAATACGCAGGGCAATTTCCCCACGATTTGCAATTAAAACTTTTTTTATTTGTGGCATTTTATTTATTCAATAACAATCAATGGTTGATCAAATTCAACCGCAGCACCATCTGTCACCAAGATTTCTTTTACGATTCCATCTTTGTCAGATTTGATTGGGTTGAATGTTTTCATTGCCTCTACCAGTGCAACGGTATCGCCTGCTTTGACAGATTTTCCAACAGATACGAAAGCATCCGCCCCTGGTTCTGGTGCCAGATACACAACCCCGACCATTGGTGATTTTAATGCGTTTGTGTGTGTTGCTTTTACGGGGGTATCTGTTGATTGTGTTTTTGCCTCAGCCGTGGCAGAACCTGTCACAGCAATTGTTTTTTGTTTTGATAAATGAATATGTTTGCGATATAAGCCAAACAAGAATTGACGTTCCAAGTTCAATTCTGTAATTCCCATATCATCCATGATTTTAGACATAGATTCTACGGTTGCACGAAATGACATTTTTTATCCTTTATTATAATTAATCGTCTCGCATTAAGTAAAATTGTATCATATTATGGCGTATTGTCAAGGTACAGGGTCGTATCCGCACCCACCACCCGGTCTGCAGCGTGATATGCGTTTAATTCCCATCCATATCCCACGAACAGTGCCATGTTTTTCGATGGCCTGTCGTGTATATTCGCTGCATGTTGGGATAAAACGGCACACTGCCCTGCCCCCAATTAGCGGGGATATGGCGCATTGATATGTGCGTACCAATGCGATTGCGATTTTATTAACAGCAGATTGTTTTTTATTCATTAATTTTTTGTTTGTGCATATAATTTAATGCTTTTTTCATTGCGACACGTCCTGATGTTCTGTCTGCATCCAAAATTGCGCGTCGTATAATAAACACATAATCCCATTCAGGTCGCATAATGTTTTCATTAAACGCAATCCAGTCACGGATAAGTCGCTTTGCACGGTTTCTGTCAACTGCATGCTTAAATGTTTTTTTTGTTACGATAATGCCGTATCGCGCATCGTCTGGATACTTAGCGTTTTTTGCTCGTACCAGAAAATATGCACTTTTAGCAACGGGATCATTTTCCCGCATTGCAAAATCTTCGTGTCTTTTAATTGTGTCGCGTATCATAGTGTGGATATAATAGCACAATATTTTTCATGTCAAATAAATTTGTGTGGCTGTCTTGATTTTTTACATATCGTGATTTATAGTTCAAAAAAACATAAAATTTTATGGGGTTTTACTATGTATAATTGGTTGATGAAATTCTTTTCTGCGGACATGGCGATTGATTTAGGGACAGCGAACACCTTGATTTATGTTAAGGGGCGCGGAATCGTATTGAATGAACCGTCTGTTGTTGCAGTGGCTGAAAACCGCTTGATGGGGCGCAAAGAAATTTTGGCTGTTGGGACCGAGGCTAAACAGATGTTTGGTCGTACGCCTGGTACGATTTCTGCGGTGCGTCCATTGCGTGATGGTGTTATCGCAGACTTTGAGGTTGCAGAAGAAATGATTAAATATTTCATACGCAAAGTGCATCATAAAAACCCACTGGCTGCACCACTGATTATTATTTGTGTTCCGTCGTGTGCAACCCAGGTGGAACGTCGCGCTATTCAAGAGGCTGCTGATGCCGCCGGCGCACGCAAGGTGTTTATTGTTGAAGAATCAACTGCGGCTGCGATTGGTGCGGGTCTGCCTGTTGAAAAGCCTGTTGGTTCAATGGTTCTTGATATTGGTGGTGGCACGACCGAGGTTGCAGTTATGTCCCTGGGCGGCATTGTTTATTCAAATGCTGTTCGTACAGCGGGTGACCAGATGGATATTGATATTATTGACTTTGTACGCAAGAACAAGAATTTGTTAATTGGTGAAAATACTGCTGAAGAAATAAAAAAACGCATTGGTACCGCCCTTGCGCCTAAGGATAAGGCAAATGAACTGACCATGAAGATTAAGGGACGTGATTTGTTATCTGGTACGCCGCGTGAAACGGTTATCACAGAATCCCAGATTGCAGGTGCATTGGCTCAGACTGTGTCAAAAATCGTTGATACGGTGCGCCAGGCGTTGGAATTAACACCGCCTGAATTATCGGCGGATATCGCGGATTTGGGTATTGCGATGACTGGGGGTGGTTCAATGTTGCGTGGACTTGATATTGCGATACGTGCGGCGACCGGCTTGCCTGCATTTGTGGTGGATAATCCGTTGGCGTGTGTTGCTTGTGGCAGTGGTAAAATGTTATCAAATCTGGACAAGAACAAACATGTTCTGCAGACTATGTATTAAAAAAATACCCCGTTTGGGGATTTTTTGTTGAAAAAACACCGGTATTTACCGGTGTTTTTATTATATTTTTAATTCGTTTTGCATCTTAATTAATATCGGCGTATCAACCCCCAGTTCTTTTGCGCGTGCGACTAAACCTCGCAATGCAAAAATACCCTCGACTGTGCCGCTGGGCTCTTCGCCGCGTGCGATTGCCATCCCACCTGAAAAGTTGCGACTGGTTTCGCTTGTTGCGGACAAGAATAAATCCCCTATTCCACATAATTCTAAAAATGTTTGTGTCTTTGCGCCCATTGCCAATCCAATACGCATAACTTCATTCCATGCGCGCGTAAATATCATTGCGCGTTCATTTTCGCCGGCTGCTGCAATTTTATTGTATCCACAAATCAGTGACAGTGCGTTTTTACCAACGCCACAAACTTCAGCGCCAATAATGTCATCGCTTTCATCCAGGTATAATTTATTTAAAGTTTCTGTACCTGCAACCAATGCATCACGTGTACCTGCCAATGTTGAACCTGTTGGGACACCGTGTGCGACCTCGGCTGCAAATTGTGGACCTGACAGAACGCCAAACTCATGGCATTCTGGTAATTCTGTTTCCAGTATTTCAGACATAAATTGTCCTGTTGTGCTTTCTGCACCCTTGGTGCAAATTATAATAGGTTGACCATTATAAAATTTTCGTACCTTGCGCAGTGTTTCACGAAAGAATGCTGCTGGTGTCACAATTAACCATATGTCCATATCAAACAGATCTGACAAATCACCTGTCATTTGGATGTTTTCTGGAATTTTTATATCTTCAAAATGTTTGTGTTCACCGTCATAAGACCACAATGTCACATCTGCACCACTGCGCGCAGAAACAATTGCCAGTGCTGTACCCCATGCACCTGCACCAATTACACCTGTTTTCATTTTAATTTCCTTATCTTTCTTTCGACATTTGGTACGACCGTCAATCCATCGTCTGATAAATCAATCGCGCGTTTGTATGCTTCTAATGCCTTGTCCTTCTCGCCTTTAGCAGCATGCATGTCGCCCAAATTTACATATAATGAAGAACATGTCTCTGATATTTCGCCGACACGTTCCAGCAGTTCCAGTGCTGCATCGACTCCTTCGCGTACTGAAACAACATAACCTAAAGTATCCCATGCCAGAATATCGGTTGGGTTTTGACGAACCAGTTCCATTGCATAGTCATATGCGTTTTCCAGTTCGCGATTCTGCATGGCCCAAATCTTTGCTTGCAGCGAAACTATATCACTGTCAACCATCAGTATTTTTGATGCCTCGCGAATATCTTTTTGTGCGCTCTTAATATCCCCGAATGCAAAATTAATCTGTGCACGATGTTTGATAAAGAACGCCCTGCCCGTTTCGCTCAGATTGCGGTCCAGTGCTGTATTTACTATTCGCAATGCGTTGCGTTTATTGCCATGTTGAATGTGGTATGCGATTACCTTGTTGACGGCTGGTACAAACATTGGATATTCTTTCAATATATCTTCCAGTGCGTCAATATCGTCGTTTTTTTCTGCCATTCGCAGCTGTGCAAACGGATAGAATGGGCTGTCGGTTTGTATCCTTAGGAAATGTTTATTATAATCGCCAACATTATTATAAAAATATTGTCCTAAATAATAGTCGATTGTATTGTTGTTTTTTGCGAATTCTGGTGCAGTAATTTGAACGAAACGCAACAACAGCATCGCCATATCAGAATACATCATGATTTGTGTATGGGATATATTCTGAACCAGACTGAACGCCAATGCGTTTGTATATCCGCTGAAAAGCGACCAGTCTGGGATATTTTCATAATCGGTCATAAACATGCCGCCTGGTCGTGATGTGAAGTCTGCACGCAGTGCACTGGCCTTTTCTGGCATATCGTGATGTGTGTAAAACGACATTATGTACATATAATCATTTATGTTCATAAAATCAGACGAGACTTGTTCAAAGTATTCGGCTGCCTTTTTATTATCGCCTAATTCTGCATAAATTTGTCCGCGTACAAACGCCTTCCATGATTTATTTGTTGGCAGATTATCAATAAACTTAAATGTGTTTGTGCGCCAATCGTTTGCAATTGCAGGCCATATCCGCAGTGGTGCAACCAGTGCTGATGTATCTGTCTTATGACGATTGTGTAATTCTTTCCATTTATTATTTTTTATCAGATATGCATCATAAATTATACGCGCTGGCAGACCTTTTTCGTTTTTTAACAGATGTGCATCAAATGGCATGCGTCCTGACAAGAAATCTGATATATAAACTGTATTTTGAACAACCGGAAACGTTTCATTTGTCAATGTATCTGAAAATCGTTCTGCTGCTTCAAAGTCGTTCACATAAATCGCATGCTGTGCCGCCAGAAAAGCGCCAAATTTCGATTCGGGAAATGAGTATTCTGCCTCTTGGGTGCTGTTTGATAATTTTTTCCATATTGTGCCACCAGTGACTGCAACGATGGCCAATAAACTGATTGTTATAAAAATGCTTTCTATTTTTTTCATGACTATGCTAGAATAGCGCTTATGAAGAACAAAGTCAAATTTGAACAGTATGCAAATCTATTGCGTGAATGGTCTGGGCGAATGAATTTAGTTGCGCCCAGCACATTAAATGATATTGAAAAACGGCATTTTGCGGACTCTGCGCAGCTTGCGGGTGTTTTGCCGGTTGGGGTTAATGTTATTGATTTGGGCAGTGGTGCTGGTTTTCCTGGGGTTGTATTGGCGATATTGGGGTGGCATGTCACATGTGTCGAATCGATTGGAAAAAAAGTGGCTTTTTTAAACGCGGTTAAAGACCAATTGAAATTAGATAATCTGACGGTTTATCATGGTCGTGTTGAAGATTTTGTCCGGACTTTACCGGCGAAAAGTAATGATTTTGTGTTTACTGCGCGTGCTTTTGCTTCCTTAACTAAGATTATGGATTATGTTGCAAAAACAAAATGCCGGCTTTTTTTATTAAAAGGCCGGAAGATAGAAGAAGAAATATTAGAAGCAAAACATAAATATAAGTTTGAGTTCGAATTGACCCAATCTACAACAGGTGATGGTTTTATAATTTCTGTGCGTTTTTGCCGGTAATTTCATGTGAAATAACAGTTAATTTGTTGAAAAAACTGAAAAAAATAATAAAAATTGAAGAAAGGCCGGGGTGTCCAGTTTTTTTATTGTTATAAAATATTATGTTGTTTTTTATTTGTTTCATGTGAAATAAGGTTTAGTGGTTTATTTTTAGTTGGTTTTCTTTGTGTGGGTTTTATGTTCTTGACCGAATCGATTGCTTTTTATACCCTTGCTATGAAAAAAAATGGAAGGAGATATGACACATATTATTGCGTTTGCGAATCAAAAAGGCGGTGTTGGAAAGACTACAACCGCTATAAATATAGGGGCGTCCCTGGCGGCAATTAAAAAACGTGTTTTGCTGGTTGATTTGGATCAACAGGGTAATGCAGGGACCGGTTTGGGTTTTGAACGTGCATCTCACAGTCAAAGTGTGTACGGTGTTATTATGAACGAAGCCAAGGCGGCGGATAATATTCTCAGCACTGCTGTTCCTGGTTTGCATTTGTTGCCGTCGTCCCAGGCCTTGGCTGGTGCAGATATTGATTTGCTGGATGCGCATAACCGTGAATTTCGTTTGCGTGATGCGTTGCAGCCGATAATGGATTATTATGATTATATTCTGCTGGACTGTCCGCCTGCTTTGGGGTATTTAACAATAAATGCATTGGCGGCGGCAAATTCGATTGTGATTCCATTACAATGTGAGTTTTTTGCTCTAGAAGGTGTTCAGCAGTTACGTGACACAATTTCTGTTGTTCAGGAAAAATGGAATCCGGATTTGAAGATATTGGGGATTTTGCTGACGATGTATGATCGGCGTTATGGTTTGACGCGTGCTGTTGATGAAGATGTGCGTGCGACATTTGGTGATGCGGTGTTTAAGACGGTTGTGCCGCGTAATGTCCGTGTGTCTGAGGCGCCAAGTCATGGTAAACCAGCATTGTTTTATGATTTTAATTCAACCGGGGCCCAGGCATATTTGCGTGTCGCGACCGAGGTTGTAGAAAGAACCACAGGGGGGACGGATGGCGAATAAATTTGGATTGGGACGTGGACTTGCTGATTTGCAAAGTGCGCGTGGTGTTATACCGGATATTTCATTATTAACACCCAGCGAACGTGTTGTTGTGAAACAGGTGCCATTGGCGCAAATTGGTGCAAATCCAGATCAGCCACGTAAAACATTTACAGAAAATGAATTGGCTGATTTGGCGGCATCTATCCGTGAAAAAGGTGTGTTGCAGCCGATATTGTTGCGCAGTGTGACCGGACGCCCATATATGTATGAAATTGTCGCAGGCGAGCGTCGTTTTCGTGCATCAAAAATTGCAGGTAAAACAGAAATACCGGCCTTGATAAAAACGATTACGGATGATAATGCACGCGAAATTGCATTGATTGAAAATGTTCAGCGTGAAAATTTAAATCCAATCGAAGAAGCGAATGCGTATAAGAATCTTATGGAATGTTGTGATTATGAGTTAATGGATGTTGCGCGATTAATTGGTAAGTCGGACAGTTATATTCGCAATATGTTGCGTTTGACATCATTACCAGATTCTGTGCAAAACTTGGTGGGGCAGGGGGAATTATCGGCATCGCATGCGCGCACAATCGCAGTTGCGGAAAATCCCGAAGAGTTGGCGCATCAGGTTATTGCCAAGAAATTGTCTGTTGCAGACACAGATAAGTTGGTCAAGGCTGGACCGCGTGCAAAAAAGGCGCGAAATCATGTTCAAAAGACGATAGATGTTGCATCTATCCATGATATGGAAACCAAAATAAAATCTGTGCTGGGTGTTCCTGTAAAAATATCGGAACGTCGTGGTGGGGCAGGTCAGGTCGTGTTATCTTTCGATACTCGTACTCAATTATTTGAATTGGTTGAAAAATTGTCAAAATAAAAATGTTAAAAAAACACCGGCAAAAGCCGGTTTTGTTTATTTTTTATTTTTTATTTTATTGTAAGTACACAAATTATATTGTTGAAAAAAAGCCGGTATTTGCCGGCTTTTTTATCTCTTTTTTATGTGAAACAGATTTAGAACATTTTTTATGTCGTTCTTTATACTTACTGCAACCCGTCGATTTGTTTCATTAAACACATAACGTGCTTCTTCTTTGCCTGCCTGTATAATCAAATCCTGTCTAATGTCATTTAATGGTCGTGGCGTACCATTTTTGTTGCGCCAAGGTACAGTTATCTTTTTGCCTGAATTTTCGCCCAATGTAACATTCCCGAATGAATCAAATGCCATTAAAACCAGTGGCGAATTTCCAGGGGTCAGGAATGAAAACTGTGGTGTTGGCGTATGGTATGTGTTTTCGATATTTTTTGCGCGTCCACCGTCGAATAATGCGCTGATTGAGAATTTAAGAACAATATTTTTATTTACGGACCACATTGTATTCTGTGGGGCGGGGTGGATATTGTTTTCTGTGCCATCAAAGATCATTAATTGATGTACATCATTAAATTTATTGCGCAGATTATCCAACAGTTTTTCAATCATATCCACATCTTGTTCAAACGAAACAATGTTGATAACCAGGCTGCTGTTTTTCTGTCTGCGTGACATTTCCGTGATAAAATCAATGTTTTTTTGTATTGCGTGTGGATGAAATCTGTCCAGTGACAATGATACCTGCATTGGAATTAATCTGAAACTGCTAGTACTGTGGGTGCTTAATACATCAACCAGGTCATTAAATATATCATCGTGCATGGGGGTGTTTGTCCATCCTGCATTTGTCTTAATGTCCACACTGCATCCGTTATCTAATCCTGTATTTAGTAATTTTTTTGCATAGTTTTTCTCAGTATGGTATTTGTATGCGCTCATAATCTCGCCACCTGTAAAGACCAAATTTTTGCCAAATTTTGGGTCTTTTATGGCTTGTTTAATATAGTCTTCTATTATTGTTGTTGATATATATTCTTTTGGCATCTTTGCGCCGGCTGATTCGCAACAGTGTGGACAGTTATACCAACAGTAATGCGTGGTTTTAAAAACCAACATATACGGGAATTCGTGAATAATATTGGCCACATGTGATGTTCGTAAGAAAAAATCAGTTATAAATTTTTGAGGTGTTTTCATGTATAGCATAATAACACAAAACAACACTTTGTCAATATATGTTTTGTAAAACGAAAATAAAACCGCCCGATTGGGCGGTCTTTATAAATTTGCAACAATTATTTAACTGTTGTTGTGGCGTTACGGTTCCATTTCCAAACTTCTTCGCCAGAACCCTTTACCAATGGGCGTTCTTTACCATAAGAGATAGTAGAGATACGTTTTGCATCGATACCGTCGTTTACGATAACTTTTTTCGCTGCGTTTGCGCGGCGTGCACCCAGTGCCAAGTTGTATTCTGTTGAACCGCGTTCGTCGCAATTACCTGCGATTTGGATTTTAACATCTTCGTGGTTTTTCATATACAAAGCCTGACCCAACAGGTTGTTTTTTGCATCTTCGCTGATTTCAGAAGAATTGAAACCAAAGAATACGCGCTGATCGTTCAAATCAGCAGGTTCAACGATGGCTGAGCCGCCACATGCTGCCAACAGGCCAGCTACACCTGCCAACAAAGCAAAGTTTTTGATTTTCATGAAAATACTCCCTTGTGTTTCTGTTGCTCGTGGTTTATTTTACAATAAAAGGTTTGAATTATCAAGGAAAAACAAAAATGTCTGATTTTACACTACGTGACCTGGAACTGGCTGGTGTTAGATGGGAATTGGCGGATTCTCCTATTACTGTACCTGTCTCAGAAAAAAAAGAAGAAATTATTATGCCAAAACGTCCAACGGCCGCAACTGTTATGGCAGAAATAGGGCGTGTTGCAACATCTGTTGTACCGCCTGTTGCGCCATCTCAGACAATGTCATTGGATACGGTTCGTGCGATGGCATCACGCCCAATGGATATGGCAACACTGAATCGCATGATTAACGAATTTAATCATCCGCTGCGCATAACGGCAACAAACACTATTTTACCACACGTGGGGCAGGGTGGGCTGCTGATAATAAATGACGTACCATCATCTGACGATGATGCATCGGGGGCGGTTTTATCTGGTGCTGCTGGTGATCTGATGGACAAGATGTTGGCTGCGATTGGTTTATCACGTGCGACTGCATCGATTATACCAATGGTTTTCTGGCGTACGCCTGGCGGTCGTACACCATCGCGTGAAGAATTGGATTTGTCGCGTCCATTTATTGACAGGGCGATTGAATTATTACAACCACGTGTAATACTAACGCTGGGGACATTGCCAGCAACCGAGATTGCAGGGGTAAACTTGGCGAAATCACATGGTATGCCGGTTGTTATGGAAAATGGCACAACACTGATGCCGATTTATCATCCGAATTTTCTGATGTTAAAGCCAGCAGCCAAACGCGATGTATGGGAAGCGCTGCAAAAAGTGCAAAATATCTTGAAAACTGCCGAATAATAGTTAATAATTCGCGTGTATTGTAATAAAGGAGCCTACAATTAAACCTACAATTAATCGTGATAATCGTCGCGACACTGGTCCGCGTATGAATAATAAAATATTTGCAAAATCTGTTCAGGTTATCAGTTCTGATGGCCAGAATTTAGGTGTTATGCCAACGTCCCAGGCGATACAAATGGCGCTTGATATGGGGTTGGACTTGGTTGAAATGAATGCCAATGCACCTGTACCAATTACGAAAATAATGGATTATGGTAAATTCAAATATGAACAGAAAAAACGCGCGTCTGAGGCTCGCAAGAATCAAAAAACAACAGAATTAAAAGAAGTTTGGATTAAACCGTTTATTGAAGAAAACGATTTAAATATCAAATTGAAAAAGGTTTTTGAATTTCTGTCCGAAGGGAATAAGGTTAAGATTTCTGTTATGACCAAGGGGTCCAAGAAAGTTTTGGCACGCGGTAAAGATGCTGTTCCTGAATTATTTGCCCGTGTAATCGAAGTGGTCGGGGACAAGGGGAATCTGGAATCAAAATCTAAACCAGATGAACGTACAAAGTCAATTATTATTGCACCTGCAAAATAAAAAATCCCCGATTGGGGATTTTTTATTTATAATGATTATGTGATTTTTTTACCAAAGTCTTGCAAATAAAAATCCCCCAAAAGGGGGATTAATTTACATCACAGGCGTTTCTGGTACTACTGGTTGCGCAACACTTGTGTCTGCTTGTCCCGGTATTGTTACCTGGATTAATTCATTAATCAATCCCTGTAATCTGTTTGCGGTTTCTGTATCGCTTAACGCAATCGCGATTGTATATGCAGATTCCAGATCAGTGCGCGCTGCATCTGTGTTGCCCAGATTCAGATTCAATGCAGCAGACTTTTCAAAGTAATTCATCGCATTGTTTGATAAAGCTTCGCGTTCTTCCAACGTTGGTGCACCTTGAATCTGTTCAGAGATTACGCGAATTGCAGATGAATAATCGCTGATTGCATCTGCATAGTTTCCGATAGCTGTGTATGCCTCGGCACGTTCTGCATAAACTGTTGGGTTAATTGTACCTTCTGGGCGAGACAATGAATTTGTATAGTCTGCGATTGCGCCTTCCCAATTTTTCAACCACAAATTCAACTGACCGCGTTTTGCATATAAATCGCGCATTTGCAACATTGGGCTGGGGTTCTGGGTATTTGCAGCCAGTGCGTTATTAATATCATTCAGTGCTGCATTATAATCTTCCAGACGTGTATTCAGCAACGCACGGTCATAATATGCAACTGCATTCGCGGGGTCTTTGTATAATGCTGTGTTAAAGTCATTCATTGCTTCGCGATAGTTGCCGGCCTGCATATGTGCTTCGCCACGCAGGATATATGTTTCCATAGATGCTGCGCCTGCATCAATTGCTGTTGTTAAATCTGCAACTGCTTCGTCAATATTTCCATCCAGCAATTTTTCTTTGCCTTTCTCATAGTAATCGGCGGCCTGCATTAATACTTCTTCGGTAATCTGAACATCGCGTGTGTTTGGTATACCATTATGCGAACGACCCAGGATATAAAAAGTCGCTGCGATAAAGAATAAAATAATAAACCAATAAACATAAATTGAAACGGACCATGGGTTAAAACATGGCTTTTGCGCTTTTTCTTTTACGGTTGGTTTAGATGCAATTGGGCGCACTTTTGTGCGGGTTTTAAAGTTATTGTTTTTATTTGCAGATGTTTTTTTCATGTAAAACTCCCTTCCATTTAATAGAATATTAGAGAGTTTTTAACATTTCGTCAATTGTTTTCTGTTGTATTTTTTGAATTTTTCCAACAGGCAGTTTTCCTAGGTGAATATTTCCAAATGAAATTCGGTGTAATTTGCGTACAGGACAACCACACGCACGCAGAACAATTCGAACTTCGTTTTTTTTACCCTCGTGCACTGTCACGCGTAAAACATTGCTACCTTGTTCATCTATTATCATTGGGGCGTATTTAATTCCATCGACGGTCATACCATTTCGTGCGTGCTGCAATTTTGAAAAATCATTAGAATTAACGGTCGCGATATAAGTGCGTGGAATTCGTGATGATGGCATGGTTAATTTTCGTGCCAAATCACCATCGTTTGTCATCAGCAATAAACCTGTTGTTTTATAGTCTAATCTGCCAACATATTTCAGTTTTTTGTGTTCCGTATCCAGACAATCATAAATTGTCTTTCTGCTATTTGGATCACGCAGCGTCGTCATTGTATTCAAAGGTTTATGAAAAGCATACAATTCTGTTTTTGTTCGCGCGCCGATTTTTATGCCGTCAATCTCAACGGTATCGCCATCTTCGATAAAAAATACGGGCGTATTAATTTTTTTACCATTTACACACACGTGCCCCGCCAGAATTATTTCTTCGGCCGCGCGTCGTGATGCATATCCTGAATCTGCAATAAATTTTGCAACCCGTATCGCCATATTATTTCACCATCCGTGCAACTGCGATTGCTGCCGCCAATTCTGCGCGCAATATTGTTTTCCCCAGTGAAATACCACGCGCGCCTGCTGTGTCCAGTGCTTTGAATTCTGAATCTGAGAATCCCCCTTCGGGTCCAACCAGAATTGATTTTATATCGCTTGTTTCAGTGCTAACTTCATGTCCATATGCAGCGCGTTCATCTGCAAATACAACATTTGTTAAATCAATTTCAGAAAACTTTTTTGGTGGCAGTATTTTTGGCACGCTGTTTCGATTTGATTGTTCGGCCGCCTCGACCACAATTTTAACCATTCGTGTCCAATTTATATGATTTGCGTTTGTGCGTTCTGTAATAACTGGTTGAAAGGTTGCGACCCCCATCTGCGTTGCCATATTCAGTAAATCATCTGTTCGCTTAATCGGGGCGAACATCAGTATTAAATTGTTTGATGGGTCAGTGTGTTCTGTCTGTTCGCCAATATTTAACACGCGTCCGTCATCAGACAGGTTTGCAACAAATTCGCGTCCACCCCCAAATGCCAGACACTGATTTGTGCGCATGACGCGCGTCAGATAGTGCGCGGTCCCCTTATCAACAGGGATTACATTGCCTGTTTCCAGGTTGTCGCCCATAAATATGCGTGGTATATTTTTCATAAAATTATATTTCCTGATTTATAAAATATGTTTTTTCTGATATAATCATATCACTATGGCAATCAAATTCAACTTTTTATCAGCATCCGGCAAAGGCAAGGGGCTGGGTATATTTCGGTCCAGTTCATACAAAGAATTTGACCAAACACCAATGGCACGTGAATTCTGGGGGATTCGTTGGTCAATATTAACATGGTTAATTGCGGCATTAATGTTTGCAGCGGCGTTTCCTGTTGAACACATTTGGCGTTATGGTTGGTCACCTGCGACCCAGCATTGGATTACAATATACTTACAAAACATGATGGCCAGTTTTGGATTATCCGTCCTGGCTGAGGTTCCGTCCTGGATAAATCGTTGTATTATGCGACCTGACTATGCATGTATTACGCCACTGTTGCCCTTGATTGGATATTATTTTATATCTGATGCGACAATGTCGGACGAATTTAATCCACACAGCAAGGACAAGTTTGATGAAAAAACATCACGCAAGGCCACGGCAGATGATATCAAAAAGATGGGCGATGACCATAAAAATAAAGATGGTATGTTTAATGGATTTATGATGGTGCTGGGATATTTCAAAAGCAAGGCATTAAGATTAGATACCTGTCTGTCTGCTTTGTTGTTGGCGCCTGCTGGTACTGGTAAAACCCAGGGTGTTGTTATTCCGACTATTTTGGGGTGTGACAAGGTTTCTATGATTATAAATGACCCAAAACCAGAATTGTGCTTTGACACATCTGCATATCGTGCAACGGTGGGGCCTGTGTTTATATTAAACTGGGCGGGGCGCGATGAACCAGAAAAAGGAATTTATTATCCGGCATGGAATCCGTTGTCGCCAGAAAATCTGCCTGATAATGCCGAAGAAAAAAGTACATATATCCAGGTTATTGTTAATTCAATTATTGAAGAAAATGCCAAAGACCCACATTGGTCAAACACTGCGCGTGCGGCATTAACAGGTTTTATAAACTTCATCGTATCCAAGGTTGAACGTGCCAAGGCAAATGATTATTTTTATGCGCGTCTGAAAAATGGTACTTTTGATGCCCAGGATGCATCGGTTCTGATGGATTATTATATGACAATGACATCTGACCCAAATGCATATGCTGCCATGTCTTTGTTGCAACAGGGGAAATTAGATATAAATAATTATGTGCATGTTGGCACGTGGGGTGGTTTGCCATCCGAATGGCATGGGGGCGAAGCATCAATCCCTATGTTCCTGGCGTGGTATGTAGAAGGTCAGATAAAGGTTGCCCAACAAATTGAAGAGCGTAAACGCCAGGGTGACCAGATGGTTATGATGGCAGACCCGATGAAAGATTTCTTGAACGAGGCAGTAAACGAAGCACAATTATATGCATATGATAATGATGCAGTATCGGCGCTGATTAACCTGGCGAATACACCGGACAAGGAACGCGGTTCTGTTATATCAACAATGAATGCTGGACTAAATATTTTCCGTCATCCAGCGGTGAACAAGCATACACGTCATTCTGATTTGCACTTTGGTGATTTGCGCGGAATGAAAGACCCACGTGATGGTGTGGTAAAACCTGTGACGGTATATCTGTCTATGAATGTTGCAGATGCGCCTGCGTTCAGTTCGATTACCAGTATGTTTATTGAATTGTTGTCAAAGTTCCTGATTGCAAATAAACCAGAAAGTACTAATCATGGGCAAAAACTGGGGCCATATCCAACATTATTTGTGTTGGACGAAATGCCGACGATGAATAAGTTAGAGGCAATTATCCAAGGTCCCGCTGTTGGTCGTGGGCAAAAGGTGTCATACCTGATTGTAGGCCAGGATATCAGCCAGATTGCCGAAAAATATGGCGACAAGGCCGCAGACACAATTATTGCTAATACCGCAGCCAAGGTAATATTGCGCGTGAACGAGCCTGCGACCGCCGAACGTTTTACAAACATGATGGGTAAGAAAAAAACCAAGAAGAAAGAAAAAGGTCCGGATGGCAAAGAAACCGAAGTGACCAAAGACGAAGATTTGTTCAGCCCAATGGATTTGATGACATTGCCGATGGGAAAACAGATTATTATGTATCAGGGGCACTATAATCGCCCGATTGAGGCTGATGGCGAATGGCATTTCCTGCGCAAGAACAAGATTCAAATAGAAATGAATGACAAGGTGCGCATGGGTTCAACAACCCCGATTCCAGAATATTTGGTTGCAAAACATCATCGTGCTTTGCGTTATCCTGGGGTACCGCGTGTATATGACCCACAGACAAAGACGGTTAAAGAATTGGCATAAAAAATCCCCATGCGGGGATTTTTTTAAAATGGGGATTTATTATGGTAATTATTGGTTTTTCAGGAAAAACATCTAAAATTTTGCCACGAATTTTTTGTCGGCGTTTTCGGCATGTTGCTGTAATCGTGCCGACAGCTTCTGGATTTATAATGTATCAGTTTATGCGCCATGCTCATATTGCCAAGATAGCACTGCATGCACGCGATATCGGTATTTTGAAAAGATATGGTTGGGTGTTTATAGAATTACCAAATACTGCGCCGATGGGGTTGGAATACAATCGCGCGTTTACATGTGTTCAGTTGGCAAAATACTCAATCAGCATGCAGAAAATTTCTATTCAGACACCAAATGCACTGTACAAAAGATTACAAGCCCTTGAATTTTAATTGTTTCTAGGGCAAATTATCACTATGAATTTAATCCAGAATCTGTTTTGAATAAACAGTATACAAAAAATCATCAAGAACAATATTATTATGCAGAAGCATATATAAATAACTTTATTGAAAAAAACAATTTGTCTTATCTTGTGTTCAGAACCAAAAACACAGAAACAACAACATACAAATTTATATTTTTTAAAATTCTGAAAAAAATCTTTTACAAAGATAACGGTGAAACAAAATATTATTTGTTTGGCGTGCGTATACTAAAGACCTATATAAGGTAAAAAAATCCGCCTGTAATGGCGGATTTTTATTTTTTTATCTGGTTTGACGTTTTATTATTTGCATTTGGATAATCCCGAATATATTTGACACTGTCCAATACAGAACTAAACCTGCTGGCATCCATGCGAACATTACTGTAAACAGTATCGGCATCCAACGCATCATGCGCTGGGTCTGGGCCGCCACATCGTTGCCGTTTGAATTGGTTTTTGCGGACTGTAAATACTGTTGAACCAACATGGTAATACCCATCAAAATTGGCAAGATAAAGTAAGGGTCCATTGCCGACAAATCTGATATCCACAGAAAGTGTGCATTGCGCATTGCAACCGATACCAATAATGCCTTGTACAATGCAAAGAAGATAGGAATCTGAATCAGCATCGGCAAACATCCTGACATTGGTGATGTTTTGTGTGTTTGGTATAATTTCATCATTTCCATCTGCATGCGCATTTTATCATTCGCATACAGTTTCTGGATGCGCTGCATTTCAGGTTGCATTTTCTGCATTGCTGCCATTGATACATATGATTTGCGTGTTAATGGCCACATCAGCATACGCAACAGGATTGTCATAATTATAATCGCAACACCATAATTCATAACAATGTGATGTATGCTGTTCAGAATCCACAACATTGGGCGCGCCAAGAACCAGAACCAACCATAATCAATCGTTTCTGCAATACCAGGAATTGTTGCATCAATCGCATTCAGGATATCCTGGTCGCGTGGACCGGTAAATATATTTGTTGTAATTGTGGCTGTTTCACCGGCTGCAACTGGAACAGCGGCCGCGGCTGTATCGGTTATATATTTATCTGCGTTTTTCTTCATACGCATTGTTTGATCAGGCGCAGAAATTGATACAACTGTTTCCCAATACTGGTCCGCAAAACCTGCAAAACCATTTGTTGTAGAATATGCGTATGATTTTTTATCCAACTTTTGCCATGGCACAGATTCTGTATCTGAATTAACATACGCGATTGCGCCATTTGTCACACCTGATGCAGACTTCATATCATTGTCGCGAACAATGCGTGCGTATGGTGCAAATGCAAAATCGCCTTTTGAATTATTCTGAATTGTGTCTGTGATTTTTATTATATATCCATCGGTTGTGATATTTCGTGTAAAATCTATGCCATCAGAATTACGCCATGTGTTTACGCCATTAACATGTTTCCATGCTGTGGTTGAAGTTGGTGCAGATGTTCCTGTTGCCATCAGACCAACCTCGATAAAATTACCGTCTGAACCCAACAATGTCACTGGTTCTGTATTATCAGCAGATACAGGAAAATCTTTCAGTTGTACATCTGATACGCGCAATCCCTGGACCACAGCCGTTATTTTATCAGATGAAATTTCTGCCACTGGTACTGCCGATAAATCTTCTGTGACAATTGTGTCCGTATCTATCTGCGTGGGTTGTTTTGGCCCCATAAACACACCAATCAGCCACCAAGATGCAATAAACAGCAATGTCCAACGCAGCATGCCCGAAAATGGCGACTTCTTTGCTGCTGCGGCCGCATTTTTATTTGCGTTCCACATATTGAATCCCGAATTTTTATTATCCATATATTGAACCATGATTATTTACCATCCTTTATTGTTTTTAAACATTTACGACGTGCCAGGTACATATTAACTAAATATAAACCAACACCAACAACAATGCAAATATCTGCAATATTAAACGCGGGCCAATGCCATCCGCCAATGTGAAAGTCCAGAAAATCAACCACTGCGCCAAAGCGGATACGGTCAATTAAATTACCAATCGCACCGCCCACAATCAATGCCAGTGGTATGCGTTCATACTCCGTACTGCGAACGAACAGATAACGCAATATAAAACCGATTACAACACCGGTTGCGATAACCAACACGATTGGTGCCACTTCGCCCAACGCGCGAAATAATGAAAAAGAAGTTCCTGGGTTCCATGTAAATACGATATTAAATATATCGCAGACATTTGTCATCAGATATGGCACCGGAACAACATCCCATGCCGGTCCGTATAATGGAATAGTACCCGTGATTAAATATAATAATACCCCTTTAGACACCTGGTCCAGGAATATTGCCCCCAGAATAATTGACAAGATAAGTGAAAGTTTTTTCATATTTTCCTTTCCATTTTTTCAGGATTTCAATATAGCAACATATATCATTAAAATCAAATAAAATGTCCCCAAAAATGGGGACGGAATAATTAGTCATTTTTATCAGAAAGCACTGTTGATAATGCCGAATAATTATCATCGCGCATATCGCATAACAGCTCATCAATTTGTCGGTCTGAAACACCCATGTGGTGCAAAACACCCGCCCCCAGTGAAAATGATGTTTCAATCGTTTCCGGTAATGCAGATACGGCCCCTTCACGCATCAAGATTTGGGAATCAGCCAGATTGCGTGCGCGTGCAAAAATCTGAATGCGTGGTGTGATTGATTTAATTGTCAGAATGGTTTTTCGAGCCGTCGTCGCATTATCCAGCGCCACCACAGCAACCCGTGTTGTACGTGCACGCACACCTAAATCATATAAAACATCACGTGATGTTGTGTCACCATATACAACATTAAATCCTGCCTCGCGTCCTATCATTACCGCGCTAACGTCTAAATCGATTGCAATGTATGGAATTTTTTTTGCATCCAACATTTGGCATACAATTTGCCCGACGCGCCCAAAGCCACAGACAACAACTTCTGGTTTGATTTGCGCTTCTGTTTCATCAGTCGCCTTGGTGCGGCGTTGCGACAATAATTTACCACGGCGTTGCAGATAATCATGCAAATGTAATAACAGTGGCGTAGTCATAATTGACAGAATTATAATTGCAGTTAATATTTCTTCGTGCCCTGATGGGACAGCGCGGATTCCACTTGTTTTCATTGTCTGCAGCATCAGCAATGCAAATTCGCCGCCCTGGGCCAGTATCAGTGCAATCATTGTCGCATCAATCGAATTTACACCGCGTACACGTGCAACCATAAAAATCGCAAAATATTTCAACGCAACTAAAACAACCACCCCTGCCAGCAGCATATACCAATGTGCCCCCAGGAATGGTAAATTCAACCCCATCCCCAATGATACAAAGAACAGTGACAGGAACAATATTGCGTATGGTGAAATCTCGGCTGTTATCTGATGACGATAAATTGTCTCTGACATCAGCATTCCGGCCATAAATGCCCCCAGTCCAGCTGGCAACCCCAACCAATTCATCAGTACTGCCCAAATTACAATATTCAGCATTACTGCCAACAGGAATGCTTCCTTGGATTTTAATTTACCAATCTGGCGGAATATTGGATTCATTACAAAGCGGCCAATAATAATAACCGCTGCAATCAGTGTGATTGAAGTCACAACAACATCTATTGCGGTTGCCCCCAGGTTAAATGTTTTTCCTGCAAATACTGGCAACATTGCCAACAGCGGAATTGACAGCAGGTCTTGGAACAGCAGTATAGAGAAAGTCTGGCGTCCCATATCTGTGTTCATTTGGTTGCGTTCGGTTAATATCTGCATATCTGCCGATGTGCTGGACATTGCCAACATCAAAGATACCATAATGCATCCCATTATTGACCACTGTGTCACCCCAAATAATAATGGAAACAATATTACCGCAACCATCATTACCTGGGCAGCGCCAAACCCAAAAATTGTGCGACGCATACGCCACAGACGACGGATATTTATTTCCAGACCGATATTAAACCACAGAAACATTATTCCCAGTTCGCCCAGGAAACGCCATGTTTCAGACAGTTCAAACAAATTAAAAACATATGGACCAGATAAAATGCCAGTTAACAAAAACGCAACCAGTGCACTGACCTTGGCGGTGCGCAATAAATAAACCAAACCAAAGCATACTGCAAAAAATGCCAACAGTGATAACGACAAAATTCTCTCCTATTAATCCCCGACAAAAAAATTATAACAAATTTTCTGCCAATGTTGCAAACATTTCTGGTGATAAATTTTCTGCGCGTTCTGTACCGCTCAGTCCAAATTTTTCCCAGTCAACATTTTGCATAATTCCGCGTATCATCTTGCGACGCTGTCCGAACAGTTTTGCAGTGACTTGTTCGATTTTTGACAGGTCTTTTATTTTTGAAATCTTATTTTTATTTGGAATTATCTGAACAACCGCGCTTTGCACCTTCGGGCGTGGAACAAATGCGGTATTTGGCACATCAAATAAAATTTTACTGTCCGCAATCAGTGATGTTAACACCCCCAGGCGCCCATAATGTTCATCACCGGGTTGGGCGGTGATACGCAGGGCAACCTCGCGTTGAAACATCAGGGTTAATGATTTAATCTTTTCGCCCCTGGCAATTTTTTGCAACCATCCAATCAATAATTCTGTGCCGACATTATAGGGCAAATTTGCACATACTGCATATTCATTGAACCCCAGTTTTGAAAAATCTACCCGTAACGCATCATCAAAAATAACATTTAACCGACCATCAGCAGCATCCACGATTTGTGACAAAATAGGTTCTGTCGTTTTATCTTTTTCAATCGCGATAACGCGTGGTGCGCCGGCCATTAAAATCGCACGGGTCAGTCCGGCCGGCCCTGGTCCGACCTCTACAACAGGTGTATGCTCAACATCAGGTACACTGCGTGCAATACGTCCCGTCAGATTTAAATCAAATAAGAAGTTTTGCCCAAACTGTTTTTTGGGTTCCAGACCGCAATCACGCATCATTTCAGATACGGGCGGCAAATTTGCAATTTTATCCGTCACAGTGATTTACGCCCCCCAAATGCCAATGTTAGTGTCCCGTCATCAATATAATCTAAATCTCCCCCCAGCGGTACACCTGATGCCAATTCAGTAAATGTCACATTTTCTGCATCGCCAATTACAGACATAACATAGTGTTGTGTTGTTTTTCCTTCGACCGTGTTTGGCAGTGCAAAAATGATTTCTGTAATATTTTCATCAGCAATGCGTGATGCTAAATTGGAAATATTTAAATCCTGGGGCAGAATACCGGCTGCACCAGACAACAGTCCACCTATTATATGATATCGTCCATGGAACACCGATGATTTTTCCAGTGTCCAAACATCGGCCAGGTCACGAACAATGCACAACTGACCATTTGCACGTGTTGTATCACGACAGAATTCACAATCACCAATCCCACGGTCTGTCAACACCCCACATTTTGGACATGGCGCAATATTTTCAACTGCATCTACAATCGCTGATGCCAATGCATTGGCGCGCCCTGTTTTATCCTGCAGTAATGCCAACGCAATGCGTTGACCGCCACGATTGCCAACACGTGGTAATTTCGCAAACAGTTTGATTAACTTTTCTATTTTTGGATTCATTATGATTTATAAAATACTAATGAAAAACATAACTGTCAATACCGTTTGATGTGGCGGATGATTTTAATTTTTGTGCATCCGCTTCTGACAGTCCATATGTGCGTACGCGATACAGGCCTGAACCTGTTGGTTCAACAACTGCATCAGCCCCCAGTTTGTTTTTTACATTTGCGACCTGGGTCTGTGCGGCTGATTCCGAAGAAAAAGCACCAAATTGAACACCTGTTCCGCCCATGGTTGATTTTGCAACTGTTGTACCCGTGTATTTTGGCATGGCATTTGTTGTTGCGGCATTATATGCACCAGCAAATGTTGTTGGTGTACCTGTATTTACAGCGGGGGTGGGTGACGGTTGTGTTTGTTGTGGGGCAGATTCTGTAATTGGTGGGACATAAGTGTTTATTACAACTGGCTGTGCGCCATTGTTCAGCATTGAAAATCCACGGTTCAGCATTTGTGCAGCAACATTTGCGCGAACATCTTTGTTTTCTGCGCCCAAAACAACCGACATTAAATGATTATCACCGCGATGCGCTGTTGCGACCAATGAATATTTTGATTTTTTTGTGTATCCTGTTTTCATACCATCGCAACCCTTGAACGATGTTAACAGGCGGTTGCCATTTGTATATGTTTTACCGTTATATGTCCAAGACTTAATTCCAAAAAAATGCCAATATTGTGGAAAGTGTTTATATACCGCCATAGATAATAACGCGATGTCGCGCGCCGTGGACAGATGGTCATCATTCGGCAGTCCCGATGAATTTTCAAAATTAGTATTATTCAGACCGATTTCGCGTGCAACACGTGTCATTAAATCTGCAAAAGATTCTTCTTGGCCGCCCTTCAGATTTTCTGCCAACACGCGCGCAACATCATTTGCACTGTAAACGGCTAATGCCTTAATGGCATCTTCTACTTTGATTTTTGACCCTGCCGCCAGCCCCAGTTTCACTGGTTCTGCATTTGCAGCAGATTGTGATACAATCAAATAATCATCCAACGCCAGACGACCGTGTTCCAACGCATCAAATGTTAAATATAATGTCATTATTTTGGTTAAACTGGCCGGATAATTCAGTGCGTTTGCGTTTTCCTGATACAAAACGCGTCCTGTATCCATATCCGCAACCAATGCCGCACGATATTGGGCAGCGTATAAATTTGTGCAAAACATGACCGCGAAAAAAATTGGGAACATTCTTCTCATGCACAGTATGTTAGTAAAAAAAAGTTATCCGGGTCAACACATAAAAAAAGCCCCAGAATGGGGCTGTATATTTATTCAGGCATGGGAACACCCGCGGTGGCTTCTCCCATGACTTTGTCTATTAAATCATCTGCCTTTTGTTTTGCATCACGATACGCAGACAAAACAACCTGGGCAACAACATCTGCACCGTGCGCCAGAACAGTTGGGTGAATCTTGATGTTTAAAACATCATATTTACCGGTCATATCAATAATGCACGATCCGTTTTCAGAAATGCCTTTGATTGTTGTTTTTCCCAATTCTTCCTGGGCTGATGCAACCTTGGACTGTAATTCTGCAGCCTGGGCCATTAATGCTTCCATATCCATATTATCTCTCCCTGTTATTTTTGTTTTTCGTTTATATGCAACATTTGCAAAATTTTTGATGGCACACCACGCATTTTCGCAACATGTGGCTTTAATACAAGTGACGGAATGAAAGTATTATTTGTATATTGAACCAAATCGTTCAATGATATATCAAAAGCCTGAGACACTACCATGGGGACATAACGTAAATTTCCCGACGGCGTATCATGACGCGCCTGAACTTCAATGTATTTCAGACTATTATCTTTCTCTTGCCACAATACCAAGCAAAAATTTTCTTCCAGATATTTTTTAAATCTTGGAACATCAGCGGCAGAACATTTTAAATGTTCTGCCCACTGTTTATCCGTCCAATTTAATTGTTCTGGTTTCATAAGGAATCAATCTTATTTCTTGATTTCTTCACCTGTTTTCTGGTCGATTCCAACCATTGACATACGTGTTTTACCGCGCTTGTCTGCGCCCAAGAAACGAACATATACTGTATCGCCTTCTTTGATTTTTGTATCTTCAATTTTTGCGATACGTTCGCCGGTAATTTCAGAAATGTGAACCATTGCTTCGAACCCGTTCATGATTTTAACAAACAGTCCAAAATCTTTCATTCCAGAAACTGTACCTTTGTAAATCTGTCCAACTTCTGGTTCGGCAACAATATCTTTGATACGACGGATTGCTTCGTCTGCATCTTCTTTATCTGTTGCCATGATTTTGACTGTACCGTCATCTTCCAGGTCAATAATTGTGTTTGTTTCACGAACCAATGCCTGAATGACCGAGCCCCCCTTACCAATTACTTCACGAACCTTGTCTGGGTTGATTTTCATTGTATATGCCTGTGGTGCATACTCTGAAACATGGTCGCGTGGCTTTTTAATTGCCTTTTCAATTTTGCCCAATATGTGCATACGTCCATCTTTTGCCTGGGCCAATGCGCGTTCCATAATTTCAAAAGTGATAGATGTGATTTTAATGTCCATCTGCAACGCTGTCACACCCTGGTCTGTACCTGTCACCTTAAAGTCCATATCACCCAAGTGATCTTCGTCACCCAAGATGTCTGTCAGAATTGCGTAATCATCACCTTCTTTAATCAGTCCCATTGCGATACCTGCAACTGGGCGTTTCATTGGAACGCCACCGTCCATCATTGCCAATGTTGCGCCACATGTTGTCGCCATAGAAGAAGAACCATTTGATTCTAAAATGTCTGATACGATGCGAATTACATAGTCAAATTCTGCGCGTGTTGGAACCATTGGATGAACTGCGCGCCATGCCAAATTACCGTGGCCAATTTCACGACGACCTGGGGATTTTAATCCCTTGCATTCACCAACGGAATATCCTGGGAAATTATAGTTCAAGATAAAGTCACGTTCTTCTGAACCGTCCAATGATTCGATTGGCAATGCATCTTTACCACCACCCAATGTTAATGACACCAATGCCTGTGTTTCGCCACGCGTAAACAGTGCAGAACCATGTGCGCGTGGCATTACGCCCAATTCAATTTCAATCGGACGAACTGTCTTGTTGTCACGACCGTCAATACGCGGTTTGCCGGCCAAGATATTGCCACGCATAATACGCGCAGTCAGGTTTTCAACAACTTCATCTGCCCATGATTCCAGCGTAGATGTTGCACGTTCTGATTCTGGGAATAATTCTGGAATGCGAGCTTTGGCCATTTTATGGATTTCAGACAATGTTTCCAGACGAACCAATTTCTCTTTGATTTGCAATGCCTCTTCAATCGCTGGTGCAAATGCTTCGAATTCTGATTCCATTGTCAACTGTTCTTGTGTTTTTTCTGGCACATCCCAGCGTTCTTTGCCTGCTGCACCCGCTAATTCGTTGATTGCACGAATAACATCCTGCTGCGCATCGAAACCAAATTTCACAGCACCCAAAACAGTTGCTTCGTCTAATTCGCCAATTTCAGATTCAACCATCAAAACGCCATCTTTTGTTGCAGCAACAACCAAATCCATTTCAGATTCTTCTGTTGCCTTTTTTGATGGGTTCAAGATGTATTTACCATCTGCATATCCAACGCGTGCTGCGCCGATTGGTCCCTGGAATGGAACACCACTTAATGCCAATGCAGCGCTTGATGCAATCATTGCCAAGATATCAGGCTGGTTCTTTTTATCGTATGAAAACACCTGTGCAATAATCTGAACTTTGTTCTTGAATGTTTCTGGGAATAACGGACGGATTGGACGATCAATCAAACGTGCGATTAATGTCTCTGCGGTTGAAGCCTTACCTTCGCGTCTGTCGCGTGAACCTGGGATACGACCTGCAGATGCAAATTTTTCTTGGTAATCAACGGTCAAAGGAAAGAAGTCCTGGCCTTCGACCGCAGATTTTTCTGCGCATACTGTTGCCAAAACCATTGTACCGCCCATTGTTGCCAAAACAGAACCATTTGCCTGCTTTGCCATACGGCCTGTTTCCAAACGCAGTGTTTCGTCGCCATATGGGATTTCAACCGCGATTGGGTTGTTTAATTTTGCTGTTTTTTCATCTTTACCAAATAAACCAAATAACATTTAACTTCTCCATTTTTTTGTTATTTCTGTTCTGCGAAGAAAAATCATTCTTTTCTGCATCCTGATAAAATCCAGATGCACAAAGGAACAATTTCATCTTCGCCCCATAAATTATATAGCATATTTACCCCTTTGCAAGGTAAAGTTGTATGAAAAAACGCCCTGTTGGGCGTTTAGTTTAGTCGTACGGATTTTCTGATTTTTCGTATTCAATTACAACCGGTAAATGTTCCCAGTGCAATGCAGTTGCAATACCGCGACGTAAATATCGTGTATATGATTCTGGAATATCAGAAGCCCCACCGACATTGATTGTTATGCGCATTGGATGACGACCGGTTTGACGTGCAAACTTAATCTTCATTGGGCGTTTCAGGCGCGACAAAGGTGGTTGACGGTCTGTAACCAATTTTTCAACAATACGATTAATTAAACTGGTTGGTGCCTGGGCAGATGAAATATCCCACTGTTCATAAATGCGACGGAACATATTTTGCACGCCAGTACCTGTTTCGGCCGACACTGCCAAAATCATCGGTTTGATAATCTGGTGGAAAGAATTTGAAAACTGATGTTTTAATTTTAATAACTTTTCATCACGCAGTTCAGGTTCAACTAAATCCCACTTATTCAGTGCAACACACAATATTTTGCCTGCATTATAAACACGTGCTGCAATCCCCAGTGCCTGATTTTCAATATTTCGTGTTGCGTCAACCATCAAAATTACAACATCTGCCTTTTCAATCGCATCTAACGATTTTAATGCGGACAATGTTTCAACATCATCTGTCACACCGGCCTTGCGACGCAACCCGGCGGTATCCATCAAAACGATATCGCGACCATAGAATTTTGTTGGGATTTTTACTGTATCGCGTGTCACGCCCGGCATATCCATAACAATTTGACGTTTTTCACCTAACACACGGTTAACAAATGTAGATTTTCCAACGTTTGGCTGGCCCAGTATTGCAATTTTAACGCGTGTATATGCAGTTTGTTCGGGTGTGTCTTTTTCTGCATCTGCACCCACTATTTTGTCCAAGAATTCGTAAATGGAATCAAACCCACGTTTATGTTCTGCAGATACTAAGACAGGTTCCCCAAACCCCAATTTATAGAAATCGTGAGTGTTAGCCAAACGTTTTTCCGATTCGCTTTTGTTGACCAGCAACAGTATTGGCGCACGTGTTTTGCGGCGAACTAACTTTGCCCAATCAATATCTTCGCTGGTCAGACCTGTACGTCCGTCAACAACAAACAAAATTGCATCTGCATTTGACACCGCATCAATCGCCATGTTGGTAGAATCCATCGCAATACCAGAATTCGCGCGTTCCAGGCCAGCCGTGTCGTACAGCGAATATGGACGGTCACGAAATGTGCCCGAAATTGTATCACGTGTGACCCCGGGTCTGTCGTGAACCAGTGCATCGCGTGTCCCTGTCAGGGCATTAAATAATGTGGACTTACCTGTGTTTGGACGTCCAACAATTGCTATCTTTATCATAACTTTTTTCCATTGATTTTTTGTAATTATAAAGCAAAAATAGAAATAATCAAATCAGGGGTGCAATTATGATAAAAAAAATCAAGAACGCATTTAATCACATTCGCAATGTTATTGTGAATCCGAAACGCTTTTTTACCAAAATTGTTGCGGACGGAAATATGGAAGAATCAATGTTAAAGGCTTTTCTGTATGGCCTGTTGGGCGGTATTTTGGTTTTGGTAATCAGATTGATTGGTGGTGCAACAATCACACTGGGGTCAATTTTTACTGCGATAATAATTGTGCCTGTGTTGGCGGTGGCATTGCTGTTCGTTATGGGTGGGTTAATGATGTTGGTATCTGAAATTACCGGTGGTGAACGCGATTGGGAAATTGCGATTAAGGGATTGGCATCCATATTCTTTATTTATCCTGCTATACTGGTATTGAATGCGCTGGCGTTTAATTGTGTATCTATGTGGGTAATCAGTTTGTTGGTTGATATTTATATTTTGTTCCTATTTTATAACATTTCTTTGTATTGCATGCGTGGCAAGCGTGGGAATGTAATCCTGGTAATTGGTGTTTTGGCGCTGTTTTTATTGACAGTATATATGACAGATTATCGAATTGGTTGGTTTATGCTAAAAAATACCAGTGCAACACTTGCGTGTTTATTATAAAAAAATGCCCCAACAGGGCATTTTTTTATGGTATAATATTCCAGAACAAAAAAAGTGAGAGAGTATGAAGAGAAAACAAGCCGAAGAATTTATTATATCTCTGCAGGGGATAAACAAAAGTTTTCCGTTGGAATTGGGTGGCGAACAACAGGTTTTGTTTGATATAAACATTGATGTTCGTGCTGGTGAATTTGTTGCGATTATGGGGCCATCTGGCTCAGGAAAATCAACATGCATGAATATTATTGGTGCACTGGATACACCGACATCTGGTGTTTATGAATTGTACGGTCGTGATGTGACCGGTCTGACATCTGATGAATTGGCGGTTGTCAGAAATGAACATATTGGTTTTGTATTTCAACAGTTTAATCTGCTGTCTAAGCGCAGCGTACTGGATAATGTTATGTTGCCGCTGATGTATCGTGGTCTGCCAATGGAAGAACGCATCCGTCGCGCACGCGAAATGTTAAAACGTGTAGGGCTGGAAAAATTTGAATCATATCTGCCAACGCAATTATCAGGCGGCATGAAACAGCGTGTGGCAATCGCGCGTGCATTGGCCGGTAATCCAAAGTTGATACTGGCTGACGAACCGACTGGTGCGTTGGACAGTAAAATGGGTAATGAAATATTACAGTTCTTTAAGCAGTTAAATCATGACATGGGGATAACGATTGTAATGATTACCCATGAATTTGATATTGCCAAATATGCACAAAGATTAATACATATTCGTGACGGTCGAATAAATTATGATGGACCTGTTCCACGCGATGACAAAAATTTGTAATATCAGGGGGATGAAAAATGACAATAGGTGACATTTTAAAAGAATCATGGCTGTCAATCAGCGGTAATAAAATCCGTTCGTTTTTAACAGTTTTGGGTATTATTATTGGTGTTATGGCGGTGGTAATTATGGTTGCGGTTGGAGAAACTGTCCAGAATGAAATCACGGGGCAATTTTCGTCACTGGGAACAAATACGATTATGATTCGTGCTGGTGCCGCGCAAAGTGCCGGTGTCAGAACCGGAAATCGCAATACCTTGACTATCCAAGATGCAGAATTTATTGGTAAATTGCCCGATGTTATGGCGGTTTCACCGGTACAAAATGGTATGGCCCAGGCAATTTATGGTAATAAAAACTGGGGCACATCAATGGTTGGGGTATATCCAGACTATACAACTGTCCAGAATATTGAAATGGAATACGGCACATTCTTTGATATGTCGGCGGTGCGGAATGCGTCAACCTATGCGGTTATTGGTCCAGAAACGGCCGAAGAATTGGGGATGCCTAAAAATCCGGTTGGTGAAATCGTCCGTGTTCAAAATACGCCATTTGTAATTATTGGCGTGACCAAGGCCAAGGGGGATTCCGCCATGGGCAGCCAAGACGATATGATTTTAATCCCAATTACGACATTAAAAAAACGTTTACAGGGTTCTCGTTTTCCAAACTCGGTTAATATGGTTGCGTTAAAATTATACCCGGATTCTGACAATAATTTAGCGATTGAACAAATCAGCGCATTATTGCGTCAACGCCACAGACTGAAAGACGATGCAGATGATGATTTTCAAATTATGGATATGAAGCAGGTTATGGAAACAATGAATACCGTGACCGGGTATTTAAAGTTGTTGCTGATTGCGATTGCGGCCGTGTCTTTGTTAGTTGGGGCGATTGGTATTATGAATATGATGCTGGTATCGGTCGCAGAACGCACGCGCGAGATTGGTATACGCAAGGCCATCGGGGCCCGTGAACGCATGATTATAATCCAATTTTTATCAGAATCTGTTCTAATTTCATTTATTGGTTCGATGATTGGATTATTTGTTGGTGTTGGATTATCCCAGGGAATTGGACGATTTATACTGGGGTACAATGTTCCGTTCAGTATATGGCCGGTTGTTTTGTCGGTGTCGGTTGCGGTAATTGTTGGACTGTCATCTGGTGTAATGCCTGCGATGAAGGCCGCAAAACTGAACCCGATTGACAGTTTGCGCCACGAATAAAAAAAACGCCCCGTTTGGGGCATTTTTTTTATCAATCTTCGCCAAAGTCCATGTCGCGCAACTTTTCTGCGCGTGGCGCAATTTTTGAAATTGATGTTTGTAATTGTTCAATATCTGTTTGTGCCTGGGCAAAATGGCGTGACACATTTACCGCACGGTCGTTTAATCGTGTCAGGTCTGTTAACAGCAAATCCAATTCTTTTTTTATCTGGGCCGCCACACGTTTTATTTTTATATCAGACAGCACTGCGCGAATTGTATTTAACGTTGCCCACAGTGTTGATGGCGACACAATAAATACTCGTTTGCGCGCGGCATATTCAATCGCACCCGGAAATTCACGGTGCAGTGTTTCAAAAATTGATTCAGATGCAATAAACATCATCGCAGATTCTGCTGTTTGACCTGGGATAATGTATTTTTCGCCGATTGCATCAATATGTTTACGCACATCCAGTTCAAATTGTTTTTTTGCCATACCATCGTTTGCATCCAACAACATTCGGTTATAACTTTCCAGTGGAAATTTACTGTCAATAATCATATCCCCTGGTGGATATGGCAGACGAATTATACAGTCTGGGCGTACACCTGTGCTTAATACTGATTGAAACGCGTATGTTTCTGGTGGCATAATGTCGCGCACCAAATCTTCCAGTTGTCTTTCGCCAAATGTTCCACGTGCCTGTTTGTTGCCCATTAAAATATTTTTAAAATTTGCAATATCGCCACTGATGTTTTTCAGTTCGATTGCATTCTGGGACAAAGCGCCCAATCTTTCTGCCAATCTTTCGCGTAGCCGTGCATTATCTTCGCGCAGTGCAGATATATCGACCATTGGTCGTCGCAGTAATATTGCCACCAATAAAACAATTATTATAAACAATAATACAAAAATATAAGTTGTCATTTCACTTTCCTTTGCTATTATTTATTATAAGAGGATTTAAATATGTTGCAAATGAAACTTTGTGGTGATGTGGTTTTGCATACGATATGTGAGCCTATTGACCAAATTACACCAGAATTATTGTCAACCATGGACGAAATGGTTGAAATGATGCGTGCGCAAAATGGCGTTGGTCTGGCTGCACCCCAGGTTGGAATCCTGTCGCGCTTTTTGGTGATGATGGATCCAGATTCTGAAACGATTTATCGGATGATAAATCCACGTATTATTTCATACGGGCCAGATAAAACGATAATGGAAGAGGGGTGTCTGTCCGTATTGGGGCATGATGGTTTACCTGTATATGCAAATGTCACGCGTCCATCTTCTGTTATTGTTGAATGGACTGATGAACATGGTCAAAATAAAATGGCAGAGATGTCTGGGCTGCCTGCCCGAATCGTTCAGCATGAAACGGATCATTTGGACGGTAAATTGTTCGTAGATTATTTATCGCCACTGCGTCGTGAAATGCTGATGCGCAAGGTCAAGAAACAGAAGATATAAAATATGAAATTGGTTTTGATGGGAACAAATGCATTTGTTGTCCCAATTTTTGAAGCGATAAAAAATGCGGGTCATGAAATCATGGCGGTATTTACCCGTGCGCCAAAACCGACCGGGCGAAAACAGGTTTTAACACCGTCGCCGGTTCATGTATGGGCGGATGAAAACGGTTTAACCCTTCATACGAATATTAACGAATATAATTACACCCCTGATATGGTGGTTGTGATTTCATATGGTGTGATTCTGCGTGATAATGTATTGGGTTCTGCGCCAGTTATAAATATTCATCCCAGTGATTTACCAAAATACCGTGGCGCATCTCCAATTCGTACGGCGATATATAATGGGGATAAAGTATCTGCGGTATGTCTAATGTCGGTGACCCCAGAATTGGATGCGGGTGATGTTTTTATGCGCCGTGAATTTGAAATTGGCATTGATGATACAAATGATTCAATCGAAGGGTATGTTTCTAAGATTGGCGCAGATATGTTGATTGAATATTTAAAAAATCCGTCCATATTTCCTGGGATTTCGCAATCTGGTGATGCGACATATACACATAAATGGACGGGGGCAGATGAAATTATTGATTGGTCGCGTGATGCGCGTGATATTCACAATCAAATTCGCGCATTGGGATGTGGTCGTACCAAGATAAACGGCATTGATGTCAAGATTTTAAAAACAAAATTAGATAATGAAAAATTGGAAGTTTTGCAACTGCAGCCTGCTGGTAAAAAGCCAATGGATTGGAAAAGTTTCCTGAACGGTCTGCGCGATGCAGAAATAAAATTTGGGGAATAAATGACACGATATAAGGTGACCATTGAATACGACGGAACAGATTTAATCGGCTGGCAGGAAAACCGCCAGGGACCATCTGTTCAGTCAATAATGAAAGATGCGATTGAAAAATTCTGTGGCGTACGCCCAGATGTTGTTGCGGCGGGGCGTACAGATTCTGGTGTGCATGCCATTGCAATGGCTGCGCATTTTGACATTGATGCCGCACATACGGCCCAAACCGTTATGCGTGCATTAAATTTTTATCTGGTGGGTCAGCCTGTGTCTGTATTAGATTGTGAGATTGTGTCTGATGATTTTAATGCGCGTTTTGATTGTGTTGCGCGCCACTATAAATATATTGTATTAAATCGTGCAGCGGCACCGGTATTAAATAAGAATCGTGTGTATTGGGTGCCGCGTGCGCTGGACGTTGATGCGATGCGCAGTGCGGCAGAAAAATTAATTGGCAATCATGATTTTACCAGTTTTCGTGCATCAGAATGTCAGGCTAAATCCCCGGTTAAGACCCTGGATAAAATTGAAATTACAAAAATTGGTGATGAAATAATATTTGAATTTTCTGCGCGTTCATTCCTGCATCACATGGTGCGCAATATTGTTGGCACATTGATTGAAATTGGGTTGGGAAAATCATACGATATAGGTGCGGTATTTGCTGCACGCAATCGCAGCGCGGCCGGTCCAACCGCACCGGCATCCGGCCTGTACTTTATTCGCGCAGATTATTAATTCCATCGTCTGTGCTTTCTGGTGTATTTTATATGTCCGTTTGGATAAATTACAAACCCACCACGCAGTAATTTATGTGCGCAGTATTCTGATTTAATATCGTAATACGAAACAATATATTTAACAGAATTATCCCTGCACAGATTATCTATGTTTTTCATCAGTGGTACAAATTTATTAATATAAACAATATTGCCATAACGATAAATTCCATTATCATGTTTACGCCGTCTGTTTGGTGTATTTTGTTCTTCGCCGTTAATCTGTTTCCAGGTGTTGAATGCAAAATAGTGTTTTGAGGCGCGTGATTTATTAAATTCTAATTTTCCATCATTGCGTACAAATGCAACCAGTTCATTATCGTATGTTGCAAAGAATATCGGTCGTGGTGTAAAATAAACAATCATTATCCCAATTATGGAAAGAGCGCTAAATAAAATCAGATTAAATTTAATTCGTGTATTCCGTATCAGCATCAGGCACATAAACCCAACAACAAAACATATAATCGCAGTATTTGGAATATGTGGCGTGCCAATCATTGCATTTGGTAGTCTGGAAATATTGTCTGCAATACCCAACAAATAATCATATACATTATGTGCCATTGTGACAGGCGCGTTTGCGCTAAAAACAGTTCCGATTAAAACCAGTGGCATAATTATAAAAGAAAACACTGGCAACAAAATTAGATTTCCAATTAATCCATAAATAGGTATCGCACCAAAGTGTGCTGCTACAAATGGTGCGGTAAATATGGTTGCTATAATAGTGGTCAGTACCGATGTGTAAATAATGCGCAATGGTTTATTGTCTGGCATTTTTGGTTTTACAATGGTAAAGAACCAAACCAACCCAAACACCGCGGCAAAAGATAATTGAAAACCTGCCTGCATTACATAGTGTGGATTCAAGCATAACACCACACAGAATACAATCGCAATATTGCGCAAAGAAATCGCGCTGCGCCCAAATATAAATGCACCAAACACTAATGCGGTCATCAAGAATGCGCGAATTGTTGCAACATCGCAACCAGATAAAAATAAATAAACCAGCAATCCCACCAAAGCGCAACACATCGCTGGAATTTTGGCCGATGTACGTCGTGTGATATATGGTGTGGCACGAAACAGGAAATAAAACATCATGAAAATCCATCCGCCAACCAATGTCATGTGAAATCCACTGATTGACCATACATGTCCAATACCTGTTGCTGTCCAAATTTCTGAATGTGTTTTTGGTATTGCATCTTTGTACCCCAGGACCAGTGTGTCAACCAGAAAAGAGTTTGTTTGACTGTGGATTTTGTCACGCAGTTTATTTACATTGATTGAATTATTATGCTTGATAACATTTATCTTGTCTGCATAACCCGTGGCGGACAATTTATTAAAATACGCCCAACGTGCATAATCAAATGTTTCAGGGGCGTATGCTGCGTTTGGTTTGAACAGTCCAATATTTACACGCACCATATCGTCAATTTTCGGTGTGCTAATGCCTGTACCCAATGTCACACGTACATTTGCCATGCCAATGCCTGCATTTATATCTGTTGCATTTACGGATAAATAAATTCGTGTTTTTTCGTCTGTGTAATCAACTGATTTAACAGAACCGACAATTTCCAGATTATGCAAATCGCGTGATAATCTTGGTGTGTTAATAATGTTTGTAAATATGCACGCATAACAAAAACCAATAATAAATAAAAATATTCCACGTAATAAAATCGGTATATGTTTAATCAAAGATATTCCAACCGTTATGATAAATACGCATGCGGTCAAAATTATGTTGGGTTCATTAGTTATTGTGAAATATGATGCGGCGCCAAATGCCAATAAAAATGGCACGTACAGGAATAAATTCTGATGCTGACTTTCCAACCAATCGCGCATATAAAAAGTATAGGATTTTATATACGCGATGCAATTATTTTTTACGTTTTCTTATGTTTTTTTTGTGGTTATCTGTATTTCCCAGAATTTGCATTTGCATTTGCATGATGATATTTTCCTTGGTACGAATTTGTCGCAACAGTTCTTCGTTTTCTAGTTTTATTCTGTTCAGTTCTGATTTACTTATGACCAACTGATTTGCCATTTTCTTGCCACGTTTGCGATTCAGAAAAAAAGCAAAAATAGCACCAAGTATCGCACCGATGGATGCGCTAATAACATCAAAAAGTGTTTCTATGAATGACATAGAAACACTATAACTTTTCAGATTTAAAAAATCATTTGGTTTATTTTCTCAGACCTGTTTTGCGGTCAATCCATACTTGTTCAGCTGCGATTTCCATCATTGGTAAATCTGATTTACTGTCAGAATACGCGCGAACAACATTTGGGATAAACTTGTTTTCTTTTGCCCATTCGTCCATTTTATAAACCTTGTTTTTACCCCAGCACAAGAATTTATATTTCCATGGTTTTTTCTTGTCCATTTCTGAACAAAACACCGCATCAAATTTCATGTCGCGAACCAACTGTGGCAACAGGTAATCTGGGCTGGCAGAAATCATTACCACCTTGCGACCGGCATCTTTTTCTGCCTGGACGCGTTCTTTGGCCCATCCGAATCTTTCGCGTTTGTGTTGTTTAATAAAACCTGGTGCAAATCTTTTAACCATTTTTGGTGTCATAAACCGACGAATATTTTCGCGCCACCATACACCATCTGGCTTTATCCAGCGGCAAAGACCACATATCGCCATCAATGGTGTATAAAGCCATGGTCGAATACTGTGTCGAAAACAATATTTTGCAAATTCGACATTCGAATCACATGCGGATAATGTTCCGTCAAAATCAAATAAAACTACATCTGTTTTTTTTAACATGTATAAAAGCCTTTGTTATTTTCTGTTTTTTCTGAATTCGTCCAATGACACAACGCGACCTGGATCGGGTACTGTATCTGGTTTTTCATCCAGTGGTAATTCCATATCATTATCTGCCGCCGGGTTTTGTGGTTTTGGCTGGAAAGACAGCATGAAATCAACCGACGGGTCCTTGAATTCCACCAGTGCAGAAAAAGGTACGCGTATAAAGAATGGTCGTCCATCAAATGTTAATTGCACACCAAATTCTTTGTCAGACACATGCAGATTGTTATACGAATATTGCAGAACAATCGTCATAATATCTGGGTATCTAATTCGCAGAAAGTCAGGCAATACCACCCCCACATCACGTGTGCGAAATGTTATAAAGAAATGTGTTCCATCACCCAGACCGTTAAACTGTGCATGAATCAGTGCATCTTTAACGACTGATTTTAATGCGTTATCTAATAAAGTTTGATAATCAATACGTGCCATAATTTTTACTCCGCGCATACTATATTACTTATTTCCCCATCTTGGCAAGTGACAAATACAGCATCTGGCACATCGATAAAAACATTTTTATCCAAGCCTGTTGCCCAAACCTGGGCATCAACCGACCCCAGTTCGCGGAACATGCTTGCACGTGCATTTGCATCCAAGTGTGCCGCCGCTTCGTCCAACAGAATTATTACGCGTTTACCTGTTTTTGTATGAATTAGTTTTGCGTGTGCCAATATTAAATCAATCAGAACTGATTTTTGTTGTCCGGTGCTGGTTAAGTGTGCCGGTAATTTTAATTCGTTGTTAAACACCGCAAAGTCTGATTTGTGTGCCCCATCCAGCACCATTTTATCCCCAATCAACATACGATTGTTTTTAAGATATTCCATATATGCACGCTCTGCATCCCCTGCGCTGCATCCATCAATCAGCATTTTTTCAATCCAGCCAGATACAGAAACTGCGCATCGTTTCAAAAAATAGTTTATTTCGCCCGCATATTGAATTCGTGCAACTGCAATCGCAACGGCTGCGCCTGCGATTTGTTCATCCAGTGCGTTCAGCCAGTGAACATCTGCACCTGTTTTTAATGCATATGCGCGTTCGCTTAACAGTTTGCTAAGCTTTGCACCCCTTCCTGCATGTGCTGTATCAAAACTGGTCGTCAGACGGTCAAAGAACGCCCGGCGTTCAGATGCACTGTCGACAAATAATCTGTCTTCGCGTGGGGTCAGCCATACAATTCTGATATGTTTTGCCAAATCGGACAGTGGCGCATTTTCCCCATCGATTTTTGCACGACGATTCGCATCCCCACCTGTAAAATGAACGGCTATTTCGGTTGCATCATCCAGTTCTGCATGTGTGCAAAAACTGCCGTTTCCATTAAAACGTGCAATGTCGCACATTTGTGCACCGCGCATACCGCGTTCTCCGGCCAGCATTGATACTGCCTCCAGTATTGCGGTTTTACCTGCGCCATTTGGTCCGATGATAATAACATTATGCCGACCGTGTGTCACAACGCGACACATAATATGGTTTCTAAAATCGGTTAAACTAAGACTGGCAATCATGCGCGAATCATACAAAATAAAAACAAAATTAAAAATAAAAAAATCACCCACATGGGGTGCGTTTAAAAATTTTTTTACAAGAGTGGAGGCCTGGGTCGGAATCGAACCGGCATCCAAGGATTTGCAGTCCTCTGCATAACCACTCTGCCACCAGGCCCTAACTTGCCTGGTCATATTACGCAAAAATAAATTGTATTTCAACATAAAAATATTTATAATGAAAAAAAGTTTATCAGAGAGAGTGTTTTTACATGAAGAAAATATCATATTTATTGCTGTGTGCATTGCCGTTTTCTGCGTTTGCTGCAACCGATGATTGCATGACGCGTACTGATGTGCCGACGGAAATTTTATCGTTGCCCCAGGTTATTGAACTTGGATTGTGTCGAAATCCACAGACAACATCGGCATACCTGGCATACGAATCGGCGCGCCTGTCCAAGAATGCAGGCTATGCGGATTATTTGCCATCGCTCAGTGCGTCTGCATCTGCGTCTTTGCCATATCGTAATGAACAGTGGGGGGATTGGTCGTATGGTGCATCGTTATCTGCATCTTATTTAATATTTGATTTTGGTAAACGTTTGTCAGATTTAAATCAGTTGTCTGCTTCGTGGCGTGCGGCCGGTTTTGAATATGATGACACGGTTCAAAATTATATATATGGTCTGATTGGTTCTTACTATGCATTATTAAATGCGGACGCAGATGTTAAATCTGCAGAAATGCTGCAAAGTGTGGCAAAAACCGCGCGCGATACCGCACAAAAGAAGTTCAAGGCTGGTGCCGTTGCGCGTGCGGATGTTTTGCGTGCTGACACCACCCTGGCCAGTCGTGATTTAGATTTGGAACGCGCGAAAAACAATCGTGAAATTGCCAAGGGGACGTTACTAAACAAACTGTCCTTTCCGGCGAACCAAGAAATAAAAATTGCAGATTTACCGGCTGAAATTGGGACACCTGGCGAAATAAAATCATTAGATGAATTGTTCGCCCAGGCGCAAAAGACACGTCCTGACCTGCTGCGTGCAACTGCGAACAAAGATGCCGCCTGGCACCGCCGGAACAGCACATTTTTAAGCAACCTGCCGTCAATTTCTGCATCCGGTTCACTGCAGTGGAATGACACGCCGTCTGAATCTTTTAATGCAGGCAACGATAAAATCAGTGGCAGTATCGGAATTCGTGCATCAATGCCGTTGTTTGCAGGCTTTGCAAATATGTACAATCTGCGTAATGCCCAGGTAAACTATGAACGTGCCGTTGAAAACGAACGCGCTACAAACGATAATGCCACACTGGATGTGTTCAGCGCGTATCATAATTACAAAACTGCACAAACGGTTTTAAAACAAACAGAAACGTTGTTAAAGTCCGCCACAGAAAGCGAGCGCGTCACCGCCGGTATGTATCGTGTTGGTCGTGCGACAATGTTGGATTGGCAAACTGCGCAATCAGAATTAATGACCGCGGAAAAACAAAATAATGCTGCGCGTTATGATTTATTTACCAAGCGTGCCGCGGTTGCTTTGTCTGTGGGCGAAATTAAGGCAAAATTAGAGGAGGGGGTCCTGCATGAAGAAAACAAACAATAAAAAAACACCGATCACAACACCTGTTGTTGCAACTGCATCGAACCATAAACGTCCATCGTTAATTGGGCGCCTGTTTCGTTTTATCTGGCGCAAGAAATGGTGGTTGTTGTTAATTGGTGCTGTTGTAATTGCAATTAAATTAATTATGTCAGACCCTGCAAATAAAAAGGCGGAATATATCACGGTAAATATCACGCGTGGCGACCTGCGCCAGGTGGTCAGTGCAACAGGTGAAATTCGTCCTGTAAATACAGTTAATGTTGGTTCCCAGGTATCAGGAAATATCGATGAATTATTCGTTGATTTTAATTCCAAGGTAAAAAAAGGTGATATTCTGTTAACGATTGAACCATCTGTATTACAGGCATCTGTTGACGAGGCCAAGGCATCACTTGACAGTGCGATTTCTCAACGCAATTTTGCAAAAAGCGAATATCTGCGTGACAAGTCGTTATATGCCGAAGGCTTTATATCGCGTGCAGAAATGGAACAGAAAGAAGCGTCCTATAACCAGGCCGAAGCATCTGTAAAGCGTATGCAATCACAATATGACCGTGCGGTCACAAATCTGGGGTATGCGACAATTGTCTCGCCTGTTGATGGAACTGTTATCTCGCGCAAGGTGGATGTTGGTCAAACCGTTGCAGCATCTTTCCAGACCCCTGATTTATTTGAAATCGCAGAAGATTTGACTAAAATGCAAATAGAAACCGCCGTGTCTGAGGCTGACATTGGTGTAATCAAAGAAGGTCAGCCCGTATCGTTCACGGTTGATGCGTATCCAACAGAAACATTCAATGGCACAGTGCGCCAGGTGCGTCTGGCACCAACAACAACATCAAATGTTGTTGTGTATACTGTTGTGATTGATGTAGATAATACAGATTTGCGTTTGATGCCGGGTATGACTGCATTTGTCACAATTATTATTTCTGAAAAAGATAATGTATGGAAGGCAGCAAATGCCGCATTCTTGGTACGCAGTTTTGCAAACTTCTTGGAAGCAGAAGATGTAAATGGTGCAACGCCTACGTCGCACTTGGCGTTGCTGCGCGAAGGTAATGTGGTATTGGTGCCATTTTCCAAGGGGTTGTCAACTGCAACTGAAACAGAAATCGTGTCTGATGAAATTGAAATGGGCGACAAAATTATTGTTGGGCGTATGGGAATGACAACCAGTACGCAAAAAACATCAATGCGCCCAATGGGTGGCGGACCGCGCAGATAAAAAAATCCCACAAACGTGGGATTTTTTTTAAAATGTTAAACGCAGACCTGCGGAAAAGAACGGTGTTTGTGATGTTGCGCCGCCTGACATCCACATATCTACATTTTCGCTGTATTTATATCTGAAAGAAGCGACCAGCATATTATCCTGGAAATTTGGTTTATCGCTGTGCCAAACACCGGTGTCTGAAAACATATATGTTAATGATATGCTGTATCTTAATAAATCATAACTGAATCCAGTCCCCAGGACGAAACCATCTGATGCTGTATCGATTGGGTTCTGGTCGTAAATAACGCGTGCAGTCGTGGCCCAAATCCAACTGTTGTATTGCAGATTCATACCCAGTGACATTTGTGCGCGCCAATCTGCGGTGACGGCTGGTGTGTACACCTCGGGGTCGAATCCGTTTGGGTTATCCATAAAAGATGCACCTATTGAATATGCAGTTTTTACTTTTCCATTTGGGTGACGTAATTTTATGCCTGCATCAATTGCCCAATCATATTCGTCTGAAAAACTGGTCGCAGAAAGACCGTATTGCACACCTGATTTTGAAGCGGTTGTCAGATTGATACGTGGTGCGGCGCGTCCAGATGTCAGTGTTGTATCTGGTATAATCGGACCATCTGGTATAATTTTTTCGTTATATAATGGTCTGTCATTTATGCGCAGAGCGCCAACATCTGGTAATCCGACCCCCAATTTTCGCGCAACAGAATCTGTGTATCCAACTTCTATCCGTCCCAGGTTTTTTATCTCCCATAATGCAAAGGTTTCGCGCGAAAAGTTTCCTTTGTCTATCGCGGCCTGGTCCATCGCGTATACCAGCCCCAGTTTATGTGTATTGTTTACAGTATATGTTATTTGACCACGTCCGCGCCAATCGCCAATAAATAATGTTGATTTAAATTCTGGTTCAATTATACCACCCGTGGCATATCCGGTCAGTTTTGCAGAAAATTTTCCCATATTATATTCAATCGCAGATGCCATGCTTGGCACACAAAGAATAATTGCGCCCAGGGCAACAGAATGTTTTAAACGATTCATGTTATTTATTTCCTTCGCTGTCTGTCAAAATTGCATCGCGCAGTTTTGCGTATGCACGTTCTTCAATCTGTCGTACGCGTTCGCGTGAAATTCCGTATCTTTGTGACAGTACTTCCAGTGTTGCTGCCGGTTGCTGCAGTCTGCGTGCGGTTAATATTTCACGGTCACGCTGGGACATTTTTTCCAGGTGCTTTCTCAGTAATTCGTATCCGCGTTTTCTAAATTCGATTTGTTCCAGTGTTTCTTCGATTGATTCGCGTCCGTCTGTCATATTTGACAGGATGTCTGTTGTTCCATCATCAGAATTTATTGGTGCGTTCAAGGATATATCACGCGCCCCAACGCGTGTTGCCATGCGTTGAACATCTTTCTGTGGCACTTCCAGGTATTCTGCAATTTGTTTTGTTTGTTCTTCGGTCAGATTATTATCCATAATACCCAAAGCGCGTTTTGCACGCGCCAGGTTAAAGAACACGCGTTTTTGATTTGCAGATGTTCCAATTCGAACGATTGACCAGTTGTTTAATATTGTTTCGTAAATTTCGGCCTTGATCCAAAACATTGCATAAGTTGAAAATCTGAATCCTTTATCTGGGTCAAATTTTTGTACCGCCTGCATCAGGCCCATATTTCCACTGGCAATCAAATCGGCAACCGGAATGCCATAATTTTTATAGTCGTACGCCACAGACACCACCAGTCGCAAATGGCTGGCGACCAATTTTTCTGCTGCAAATTGATTTCGGTCGCGTACCCATTGTGTTGCGAATTCGTATTCCTGTTCTGCGGTCAATACCGGTATTTTCTGGATATTCTGTATATATTGTGCCAATCCGGTTTCGTCGCTGACCCCACGGGCTGTGACGATACTGTTTGATTGGGTTGCTGGTAAAGTGCTCTTGATTTCCTTGCTCATAACTTTTATAGTATACCATAAATTAATAATTATCAAGCCACAGGAGATTTTATTATGGCAACAATGTTGGAAAGAAATAAAAAGACAAAAGCACCACAAAAAACACGTCAGGAATATGCAGAAGATGCCTTGTATCGCGAAGTCTGGGAAGATGTTAATAACGAAAAAACGCTGAAATTTATCAAGAAATATTCTCGTCACATGATTGCGGCTGCGCTGGCAGTGTTGATTGTTGCAACTGGTGTTCAGATTGGGGTGCGTACATATCGTGCGAACAAAATTGCGGCCGCAACTGCGTATGAAATGGCGGTTGAAAATGTTGATGCAAATGCATTGGCGGCATTGGCAGAAAATACATCCGGTGCAACTGCTGACCTGGCATTGTTTCAGGCCTATATGATTGATGGTGATCTGGCAAAATTAGACCGCTTGGCCACAAACGGAAACACGCGCGATTTTCGTGATTTGGCAAAATTGCATATTGTTGGTGCGCGCGGTGATGAAATGTCGGCGGAAGATGTTGAAAAATATCTGTCTGATATGGATACAAAATCATCGCCATTTTATTATACTGCATCATTAACAATCGCCCAGAAATATTTGGCATCAAATGATACGGAAAACGCAAATAAATGGCTGGATAAAATTATCAACGATGCAGATGCACCTGCGGTTATTTCAGGGAATGCGGCGGCGTTGCGCTAAAATATAAAACGGACAGGGGGAATCTATGCGCAGGGGATTGATTGCGATTTGTTGTATGTTGGCACTGGCATCATGTGACAAGCATGATCCAATATTGCCAGGTGTGCGTACTGCTGTATTTAACACGTCGCGCATAGATGTAAAAAATCAAACAATTTCTGACATTCCAGAATCCGCATTTGTTGTTGATAACAGCGGTTGTTCATACACCCAAGATTCGTCGAATGTTATCTGGGATGGCACGCGCAAGGTGTTTTCTGGATTTCCAACAAACAATACTGTTGCCAGTAAAATGTATCCCGTATGCAGTGGTGGGTACATATATGCAGGTTTGACAACTGGTGAATTGGTAAAATTGAATCCTAAAAACCGTCAAATTGCATGGATTGCAGATATTTATCGTGCCAGTAATTTAACCGGTGGTGCATCCATGGTTGATATTGTTGTGCCGCCTGTGCCGTATCGTGGTTCGGTGTATGTTGGTGGACTGGGTGATGCGTTTTGTCGCGTGAATGCAGCCACCGGCAATAAGGTTTGGTGTCTGGAAATATCTGTTGGGGTGCCATTTATAGTTGCTGGAAATTATTCGTTTGTTCTTGGGACGGATAATAATCTGTATGCGATTAAGTTGTCTGATGGTACGGTTGTGTGGCGCGCGGAAATGTTGCAACAGAACGCCTTGAAATACGAAGCAGGTGTTGTTTCTGTTGGACGTGACAGGGTAGATATTACGACCGGTAAAATAATTTTATAAAAAACACTGGACAAACGAAAAAAAATATTATATTATTCATCCGCTGTTAAGGCAATCGGGTGTTTAGCTCAGTTGATTAGAGCATCTCGTTTACACCGAGAGGGTCGGGGGTTTGAGTCCCTCAACACCCACCACGAATTCTTCCGCCCATGTGGCGGATTTTTATTAACAATAAAGAGATGGTAGTTAGATGAATAAAAGAACAAAAGAAGAATTAAAAGAACTAATGTACATTTTTGGTACAGTTATCCTCAGTTCTATATTGGTTGTGCAATGTAATTCAGGTATGAGTGCGTTAATATCCCCTGATTGTAGAGAGTCAAAAAAAGAAAAAACATCAATCCAGGCAGATTCCACATGGACAAAAGTATCGCTTGTACATGATGATTTATATCGTGCGCACAAAGTAAAGTCGCGTTAAAAAATCGTCCGGTATGGACGGTTTTTTTTGTGTTTTATAAAAATATAGTCTAAAATACGGAACGGTAATTATAAACCAAAGGGGAAAATATGAAGAAAATCGTATCATTATTCGCATTAACGGCGATTGTTGCAGGGTGTACAACTGTAAATCCATATACTGGTCAAACCCAGACATCCAAGGCGACATGGGGGACGGCGCTGGGGGCGGTGACTGGCGCGATAATTGGCAGCACGCAAAGCAGCGAAGGGGCGTTGATCGGTGGCTTGGCAGGTGCTGCGGTTGGTGTTGGTACGGGGTATTATTTGGATGTCCAGGCGGCAGAACTGCGTGCAGAGTTGATGTCAACAGGTGTTCAGGTTGTCGAAGGTGATGATAGTATTCGTCTAATCATGCCGGGTAATATTACTTTCAAGACAGATTCTGCAGATATTAACTCTTCGTTCTATCCTGTTTTAAATTCTGTGGCCAAGGTTTTAAATAAATACAGTAATTCAACAGTTTTAGTGTCTGGTCACACAGACAGCACCGGCAGCGCGGAATATAATCTGAATCTGTCGCGTGAACGTGCCCAGTCTGTTGCGTCATATCTGCAGGGGCAGGGTATAAAATCAACACGATTCGAGGTGTTAGGATTGGGTTCATCAAATCCAATTGCATCAAACGACACTGCCAATGGTCGTGCCCAGAATCGTCGTGTTGAAATTAAAATTATTCCAAACAAATAATATTGTTTAAGAAAATCCCCATCACATGATGGGGATTAGATTTTACAAAACACGCCCCGTTTGGGGCGATGTTAATTAGAAACCCTTTGGTGTATCCATTTTTACTTTTGATACTTTCTTATCCAATGCTTTAACAACTTCGTTTGTAATGTCCAGATTTTCTGCATCTGCACCAATGCGTGCCATGCGACCATCTACAACCAAAGACAATTTTTTCTTGGCGATAACGCCTTCGATAATTGGGTCCAGATGTTTTGTTTGTACATCTGCCAACGCCTTTTGATATGACATTTCGATACTTTGTGCGCGTTCTGTTAAATCGCGTTGCAGTTTTGTCACCTTGTTTTGATAGTCAACAACGCGGCGTTGCAATGCTTCACGTGATAAAACATCTTGTGATTTTTCGATTTCTTCTTTTTCTTTTTCTAATGCCTTCTGGTCGCGTGTTAATTCTTCGCGCAGTTCATTTTCATATTTTGTTTTTTGTTCGCGCAAATCTTTCAGTGCAACGGCTTCGTTTTGGATAGCGTCCATACGAATCACTGCGATGCGCAGATTTTCTGCATTTGCTGCTTCTGTTGAAACTTCTTCCATAACCTCGGCAACGGATGCAGTTTTTTCAGAATTCAATGTCGAAACACCCCATACACCCAATGCGGCAACTGCGATAACAACCGCAGCGACAACGCCGGTTTTTTTATAGTTTTTTACAACCTGATTTTCAGATGATTTTTTTACCATTTTTTCCGTCCTTTGTTTAATTGTTATGCGAATACTATAACAATAAAAAATTGAAATGAAAAGGGAAAGTTATCTTGCCGGGCTCAGTCTAATTTCCACGCGTCTATTGGTTAATCGACCGATGTTATCCTGGGCGGCAATTGGGCGTGCTGCGCCACGTCCAACAATAAACATACGTGTTGTATTTATTCCATGCTGCGACAGGTATACCCCCACGCGTTGCGCCATATCCAAAGATAATGCATTCGCTGCGTTCGTGTCGCGCATTGCATCTGTGTATCCTGCGATTTCCATAAATGTTGCATCATATTCTTTTAAAATTTTGGTAATAATCCCCAGTGTATCTGCACCTGTTTCGGATATATCTGCAACATTTAATTCCATAATCGCATCGCGTACCAGGATTACAACAACATCTGTCCCAGCGCGTTGAACGGAAATTCCTGGTTTGCGCAGCGCGTCGTACAGTTTGTATTCCAACCGGGCCATGTATTGCGTTGCGATTATATTGTCGTTTGTTGTTTTGTCGCCATATTCTAATTTTTCAGAAACCTTGACGGTGTTGTTAATCAGTTGTCCTCCAGATCCTAAATATACGGGGCGCTTTGCAACGCGTGAGATTTCGGTCATATCTGCAAAACTGGCGCCATTCAGATATTGTTGCCATGTGTGTCTTTCTGGGCTGCGGTATGGGGCGCATCCGCAAACAATGGTGGATAAAACAACCAATAAAAGATTTTTATTTTTTTTCATTTATTTTACAATGAATGAAATTTGGTTTGTGTCTGAATCGAAACAGTTGTCTGATATTCCTGCCTCGAATCCGTTAATCATAATTTCTGTTGCCCATTTTGGTTTTTTGGTGGCAAAGTATTCGCATTCATTATTGCTTAGGTCGACCAAATTGATTGAAAATGTTGCGCCATCTGCGCTGGATTCGATTGACCATGCATCCCCACCGATTGGTGCTGCGTCTGTTTTTAACGCGCCCGCCTTGATAAGATAATCGATTGAAACACCTTCGTATGTTCCGCGCATTTCCATCAGCAGTTTTGTATTTTCTGCAATTTGTGATAAATTGGCGCTGGCGATTGTACGAACTTGATTGCCGCGCAACATATTATAGACTCCCAGTGCGGATACTGTCATCGCGCCTGCAATCGCCATAACGCCGATAACTTCTATCAGTGAACGTCCTGATTCTTCTCTCATTATTTAACTCCTATGATTTCTGCGTTTTCAAACAGACTCATTGCGCTGGCGACCAAGGGGTCTGCGGCCAATTCTTCTTGTTTTTGTTCGCCGATGGTATTTGTGTGAACTGATTCCATAACGCGTTCCAGTGCCCACTGTTTACCTGTATTATCAATCAGCCATTTTGATAACTTGTGAACAAAATCTCCGTCGCCCTTGCGGTCAAAGTATTTAATTTTCCCATCTTCGAATTCTGCAACCTCGATATTTGTGCTAAAGTAAGAATATAATAAAATTTCTTTTGTTTCCTGCAGTGCATTACCCAAATCATTTGCAGATACAATTATACGAAATTGTTTTTGTATAGACGGGTTATTTTGTTGTGTGTTGGTTGTGGTTTGTGCCATACGATCTGCAAAGATGTTTTTTACATCGCGTGTACGCTGTGCGGATTCTTGTTGTTTAATAATTTCTGGAACAGATGGCATATCTGCAATATGCATCATGCGCACGATCAGCATGTCAAAGCATTGTTTTTGGTTTCCTGCTGCCTGCATTTCTGGTACTGCGGCAACCATAACCTGCCAAAAACGTGACAGTGTGTTCAAAGATATTCGCGAATTCAATATATGAATCTGATCGCGTTGGTCGGCGGTGTATGGTGAATTTAAAACATCGCCGGCGTGCAGTGCTGGGTGCATGCGCGTTGCCCAGTGTGTCCATTCCATCATATCGGTTAACAGCATTGATAAATCTGCACCGTTGTTGTAAATTTCGTCTGCCTTGTCCAGTGCTGCGGCAGTATCCCCAGATAACAGTGTTTTCATAAAGTTAACAACAACACCCCGATCTGCACGCTTTAACATGTCCAGAACTGCTGCTTCATCAACCTTGCCGCCTGTTTGTGCGATTGCCTGGTCCAGCAGTGACAGCCCGTCGCGCACAGAACCATCTGCGGCACGTGCTAACAATTCGTTTGCGCCATCACTCAGTTCAACTTTTTCCTGTTCAGCAATCCATGCAAAGTGTTTTTTTAGTGTGTCAACTGGTACGCGCACCAGGTCAAATCGTTGGCAACGGGACAAAATTGTCACTGGAACTTTTCTGATTTCTGTTGTTGCCAATATAAAAATAACATGTGCAGGCGGCTCTTCCAAAGTCTTCAATAGCGCATTAAATGCAGATGTGGACAGCATATGGACTTCGTCGATAATGTAAACGCGATAACGGCCGTTTGTTGGGCGATATTGTGCACCGTCCAGGATTTCGCGCATGTTGTCAACGCCAGTATGTGACGCGGCGTCAATTTCCATAACGTCAATATGTTGCCCGGCGGCGATTGCGCGACAATTTTCGCATACCCCACATGGATTTGCTGTTGCGCCATCGGACGACAGACAATTTAATGCCTTGGCCAGAATGCGTGCGGTACTGGTTTTTCCTGTTCCGCGAATTCCTGTGAAGATATACGCGTGTGCAATGCGTGAAGTGTTGATTGCAGTTGTCAGCGTTTTTACCAAAACATCTTGCCCGATAAGTGTTTTAAAATCTTGGCTGCGATACTTGCGTGCTAAAACGGTGTAATTACTTTCCATACTGTGAACTTCCTTTTGGTTCAGCATAGCAAAACAGTGTTAAATTTCAACAAATAAATGCGCCATTTGGCGCATTTGTGAATCAGTTCAGATTGGTAATAAAGTCTGGAAAACCCGGTTCTTCGTCGTCGTTGTTTTCAGCGTTTTCTTTTGCCTGTTCTTCTGCGATTGCTTTTTCTGCTGCGGCCTTTTCTTTTGGATCGCGCATAGAATCTATCTTGCCTTGTTCTGCGTTTACCATGCGACCATAGTGTTCCGCAGTTTGCAACAGGCGTTCACGGTCGATTTCATCTGCCGTTTGGCGTGCCTGGTCGATGTATTGTTTTCTTTTCTGACGCCATTTATGGCAACGCTGAATCATCTGTCCGACATTGGATTGATTTTTTTTATTTTGCATATCTTTTCTTTTAAATTATTTCAGGAAATAAACCTTTATAACAATACCTATATTTATATCGTATTGTCACGCTTAACGGCATAAATTGTAAATCATCTTAAAACTGATTGCAATAAATTTTTTCTGTTGCTATGCTGTCATGTGTAGGAGGGGGCACAACTTGCACCAGCAACGCGGCAATTTTTTATTTCAATCCCTGTTGGCAGTGGGGGTGATTTTTGCGTTTGTGCCATTTTTGTCGCGTAGTTTGTCAGAACGGAATATTGATACGCGCATGTATTCGTCTGCGCGCCAGGTTGATATTGCACAAACGGCTGCGCGGATTTTTATTCGTGAAAACGCAAAAAATATTGCATACGACACAACGGTTGTGTCTGGAAATGATTTTTCAGATTTACTGGAACCATATGGTTTACCGTTGGGCTATGTTCCGCGTACTGCCCTGGGGCAGGATATTGCGTTGGTAATACATAAAACACCGATGTCGGTATCTGCGTATTTGGAATTATCTGGTGGTGATTTATCGGGGGTTCAGATTGCGGAACTAGTGCGCAGAATTGGTTTTTATGCCGCGCCTGTCGAAAAGAATATTCAGGTTGGTATTGAATTGTCCGAAGTTTATTCGGATGTTGTTCGCAGGAATGAACCTGACTTGGAAAACAGTGGTTTTTTATCTGATTTAGATATGGGCGATTATTCGTTGGACAGTGTTGGGAATTTATTTGCTGTGCGTGGTGAATTTGAAATGGCTCAGTTTGACACATTAAGTGTGACTGGTTTTGAATCAGGGCGCAAGGCGCGAAATAATATCGAATATATGTCTGCTTCTCGTGCGGTTTTTCAAAGCAAGTCTGGCGAATCGGCACTCAGTCTGATACGTGGTACATTGTATGCGGATACGGTAAACGCAAAGACAATATCGATGTATGGTGATACGGGTGGTTTGACTGTGTTAAATGCATCTGTTTATGATTTTGCGATGAGTGCGGGTCGCACAAACTTTACAGGGCCTGCAAAATGGGACGTGCGTGGAAATTTAGTTTCAAATAATATTTCATTTTCAACTGAACGTTTAGATATTTCATCGTACCTGAATACGACACGTGGTCAGGATGTTTTTATTGACACCGAGAGTTTAGAGTATAGCACAAAATCAGGAATAGAAACAGGAACGGTTTTAACGTCTAATATAACAATGCGTGACCAGACATCGACTGCACTAAGTTCGGGTGGAACGGGGGCGGTGATTCTGGATATTCGGCCTGCAGGCACAACGATGTTGCCTGATGTTTTGTTGGAAGGTATTGATAATGATGGTGTTGAAATTTTGGCATCTCCAGCCGCGGATGATTCGCGAACGGTAAATTGTGAAAGTTTTGTAAAAAAATTAGAAGGCGCATATAATTCACGGTCTTTATCGCAGTATCTAATATGTCAATATCTGTATTGGCAAAATCTGGAAAGGCGTATAGATATAAAACAGTGTTTAATGGCAGGTCGCAGTGATTGTATTTAACAAAAAAATTTTTACAGATTATGCGTGTAATTCGCGTGGCGCCAGTATAACCGAGGTTTTATTGGCGATGGCGATTGTTGTGTTTGCTATGCCGTTTGTGTATAACAAGATTGCAGAAACGAACAGCATGGTTCGTGATATCGCGATGGCGCGTCGAATAATGTCGGTGCGCGACACTGCGTTAAACTATGTTCGAATGAATCAAGATAAATGGCCGGATGCTGCACAAATCAGACTGGGTGCTGATGAATTGGCGGCGATATCATCTGTGGCGGCCTCTGGATTTATTGACAAGTATCCTGTTCGTGGTGCGACCGTAACAGATGTTTATTTGGCCTTTGTTATATCAGACCAAGAATTGCGAGCGGGTAAAATTGCACGTCATATTGGTGGTGATGCGGCGATTGTGGGTGCTGATGGTGTTGCCTATGGTAATACATGGGCGGTGGCAGCCCCTGATTTTGCGCCGGGCGATTTGATATATCGTATCTCGCGCGATGTTTCTGGTGAAGATACATCAAAATATTTGCATCGTGCCACATCCGGCGAAGATGAATTAAATGTTATGCAACGTGATTTAAATATGGCGTATCATCATATCTATAATGTTGCAACCATGGCTGCGGAATCTGCTCGTATAAAAAATTCAAATACTACATTTGTTGAAACGCCCGAGTTATTGGCGGATACGGTTTATTTTTCATCTGGTGCAAATATTGATGGCCAGGATGTACGTATTGGTAATATCCGTGTGACGGGTGATATGTCTGGATTCAGAAATGTATATGCAGATACATTGAATGGTCGTGGTTTTACAACGAAAGGGCGTATTATTTCTGATCGTGCAACAATAACAAATTCGGTTAATGTATCTAATGATTTTGTTTTAAAGGCAGACTCGTCGCGAACAATCAGCAGCTTTGCAGGTATTACGGCCAGTACTGTCTTAACCCCATATGTTTCTGCCGAAGAAATTTTATTTTATGACAATTTTGGTCTGACGATATCTGGCGAGTTATTGATGTCTACAACATCACCGTTAAAAATTGGTAGTTGGGTGTTTCCTTCGACCAAGCCACCAGAATTTAAAAGTTTCACATTGTCGCGTGCAAAAATTCCGATGCCTGCTTCGCAGACAGAATTTAATGCTGTCATGCGTGATGGCTGGAAAACATTAAACGGGTATTCGAACATTGGATTGAAATGAAAATATTAAAACGAATCTTAACAGACGATAATGCTTCACGTGGCAGTATGCTGATTGAATTACTGCTCAGTATTGCGTTGGCAACGATCATTATCCCGTTTGTATTTCGGTATCAGCAAAATGCAGTTGTTCGCGCACAAAATATTGCGATTGCGAATCAGATGACAGAAATTCAGGTTGCGCTGGAACGATATATTATTGAGAATCGAACTGATTTATTAAAAACAGTTGGGCGCAATATAACACGTGTTGAATTGGCTGATTTAATTCCGTTTGGTATTCCTGAATCTGTTTTGGAAAATTCTGAAAACAGATATCAGTTGCGTGTTTTAAAATCATCAGATGCCACGGGCAGTGCAACATTACAGGGTGTAATTGTTCGTGATTCCGATGACATAACGCCATTGCGCACGCGTGAGATTGTGAATTTGTCTGGTGGGTCAATGGGGTTTGTAGATGGGGCACACACATATGGTACATTTGGTGCGTGGCATACAGATGCGGTTGATTTGGGTATAGATATCACAGATGGTATTGTTGAAACGACAGATGTTAATCGTGATGCGGCGTTATATTTGTGGCGTGTTCCATCTGGAAATCCAGATGATGCAACGATGATGTCTGCGTTGAATCTGGCGGGACATGATATCGCAAATTCAAAATTCTTGAATGCAAATTATGTGGATTTTGCCGAAGGTTTTAAAGCATTAAAGGTGGTATCGGGTAAATTAATTTTTCAAAATCAAACAACTGTTGATTATGGTTTTGAAACCTCTGGTGCCACTGTTTCTGGTGTTATGTCATCTGATGGCAAGAATTTAGAAATTGCAAAAACATTAAATTTATCAGATACAGCAAAACTATCATCGCTGACCACAGAAAATCTGTGGGTGTCTAATCTAACATTGTCTGGTCTGTCGGTTGAAACAGACGAAGTGCCGATATTAAAGATAAATCAATCGTTGGATATGACATCTGGTCGAATAGAAGCGATGTTCGTGACGGTTGGATTTGCAGGCTCAATGACACCGCGTTTGGTTGTGTATGACAAGATTGCAGATTCTGTTAATCCTGAATACTATTGGGATGCGCAATCGGGTGATGCGAACTTTATGGACGCATCTTTTGTTGAGCTGAATCGAATGGCGACATTGGCGGTACAACGATACGGTGAAAAATCCACATTGACGTATCAAATATTTAATGGTGTTTCTGCGAACAAGAACGCAACAGTCGCAGACTTTATGAATGCGATTGAAGAAATTCAAACACGTGTTCGTGGGAAATATCGGATGTTGAATTTAGAATAATTTGTGGTATAAGTAAAAACATGAAAATAAAATGTGATTTTTGTAAAACAGAATATAACACAGCTGGCGCAGTTTCCGGTGCTGTAAAATGTGTAATCTGTGGGCATGCATGGAATGTTGCTGCGCCATCGCGTCGCAATACATGGTTGATGTTTTTCGCATCGCTTTGCGCATTGTTGTCTGCAATAATTTTTACTGTTGCGGTTATTACCCAGCACCAGGCCAAGAATGTGGTTCGTGGTCCGCTGATTGCATCTGTTTCTGGGGTGGAAACGACGACGGACGAAAACGGTGCTGCGCGTGTTATTGTGACGGGTAAAATTGAAAATGTTTCAAATGATATTTACGGTGTGCCAGATTTGATAATTGTATCATTGGATGAACGTGGAAATGTTTTAGCGCGCCAGAAGTTTATGCCGTCTGCAACATTATTAGATGCGGGTGGTGTCGTTAATTTTAGTCATATTTTATCGCCCCAGCCAAATGGCGTAAAAAAGATTTCTGCGCAATTACTAGACTTTCAAATTCCAACCCCGGATAAAAAATGAAGAAAATAATCCTAATCTTATACGGTTTGTTTTTTGTATGTGCTGCGCATTGTGCGGATGTACCCACACCGCGTGTCAGTATTTTTTCCACCAGTACTGATTGGCAGGCTGTCACTGGATTGACGTTGAATGAATACAACGGAAGGTTTATTTCTGACAAGAAACTGGTTGGTCGTGGATTGGTGTTGTATTATCTGGATGGTTTTCCGTGTTATGGTTTGGGGTATGGTGTTCGTGTCTGGGTTGGTCCGGACGGCAAAACGGATAATGAATTACATATTGCATGTGTTGCAATGCCGCGTGAAATAAATTTTGCATATCGCAACGCGACCCGTGATGCAGACCAGGCGACAACAACTGGTATTTTAACCTGTCCGGTGCGTGGACGCGGCTTTGATTTGACAATTGATTTATCTGATTGTACTGTTGGTCCAGATTGGAATGATTATGAATAAGGTTTTTTATTATGTCAGAAATTCGTGAGTTTATTGTATCTGAATCAGATGAAATTGTTCGTCTGGATAAATTTTTATCTGCCCAAATGCCCGGGTTTTCGCGCAGCGAGATTCAGCGATTTTCCGTCCGTCGTCCAGATGGCACACAACCAAAGTTTTCTGAAAAAATTCGCCACGGAGATACATTTATTGTTGAAATTCCGGCGCCAACAACCGATATTGCGACCGAAAATATTTCATCGGACTTTGAACTTGAAATCCTGTTCGAAGACGATGATATTATTGTCGTGAACAAGCCACGTGGTGTTGTCATGTATCCATCGGCCGGGAACAAAACTGGTACATTGGTCCAGAATATTTTGGCGCACACGCATCTGTCTGCATTGGGTGGTGATACACGCCCGGGTGTTGTTCATCGTCTGGACAAGGATACCAGTGGTGTTATGGTTTTTGCCAAATCGGATGTGGCATTTCGTGGTCTGGTCAAGATATTTTCTGAACATGATTTAACGCGAAAATATACCGCCTTTGTTTGGGGGATTCCAAACTGGGAAGAGGCGGAAATTACCGGCAATATCGCGCGTTCTTCGCGAAATCGTCAAAAAATGACAATGGTAAAGACAGGGGGAAAACCGTCGCACACTGATGTTATGGTCATAGATGCATGGCCGCGCGCTGGTATTTCCCAGATGAAGTGTACGTTGTTTACGGGGCGTACGCACCAGATACGTGTTCATTTGTCCAGTCATGGTTTTCCTGTTTTGTGTGATCCGCTGTATGGTCGCGGTGCGGCTAAGTTGGGGTCGGTAAAAAATCCAGAATTGTTGGATTTTTTGAAAACGCATGACGGTCAGATGTTGCATGCGGCGGTTCTGGAATTTGTGCACCCTGTCACGGGCGAAAAAATGCATTTCAAATCGCGTCTGCCTGACGATATGTCAGAATTGAAATATCTGCTCTCAGAAATTTAGAAAAAGGCATGATTTTTCCCTTTTCAAACTATTGCTTTTATGTTAGAATAAAGTAATAAAATATGGAGTTAGGGGATGTCTTTTCTCAAAAATACAATCAGTTTAATGGCTTTATTTAGCGTGATTCCTGCGGCCCATGCGGCGACGGCACGGCCCAGTGTGTTGCCAACAACAACTGCTGTTGGGGTCAGTTCAGGTGGCGCTGCGCGTCGCATGCCGACGATGACATCGTACATTAATGGCACGACCACAGCTGGTGCGATTTCTGGTAACACCACCAGCGAGGTTTTGTTATCAAACCGTGATTGTATCGATTTGTATTCTGGTTGTATCAAGGGCGGTGATGCATGTGGTCCGAATTTTGAAGAATGTACAACTGACATCTTGTTTCATGCGAAAATGCCGCAATGTCTGACAACATTGATGCAGTGTTCGTCATCTGGTGTTAATTCGTTGTTTGGTACATCGAATATTTCTGCGTTGAATAATGTTGCGACAAAAAACACGTATGGCGAAATAACGAAATATACCTATCCATCAGACGGCAGTGTTCTGGGGCAAATGATTGCGGCTGCTGCGATTGAAAATATGTATGATACACAATCTTGTATTCGTCGCTATTCTTCCTGTCTAAAGAAAGAAAGCGTATGTGGCGAAGATTTTGAATTGTGCACAACAAATTCTGAATTTAAAAAACAGGCCGTTATGTGTGAATCAACGCTGGCGCGTTGTCAAAGTGATGGTAAACAGGAATTGTTTGGTAATGCCGGCGCGACATCGTCGACTGTTCCATCTGCGTCCAGTCGTGTTGGTGCCATGATTGCCGAAGGGGCTGGTTTGGCGGCGGTAAATGCGGTTTCTACCTGTTATAAGGTTGCGGATCAGTGTATGTTGAATGCATGTAATGCAAATCCATACAAATGCTATGAAAATGCAGCTGTTGAAACGGTTAACATTGTTGATGCCATCAATTCTGGCAGTGAAATTGTAAAAGAATCAGATAACGGTGTGTCTGGTATTTCAAAATCTGTAATCGCATCATACATCAGAAATTCATGTATGGATACGATTGGCGCGAATAAATATTGTTATGCGACATTCTTGGGCGATGGTCAAATGCCAACGTCATCCCAGTTGCGTGACGAAGACAACCAGGCCGAAGTATACGAAATGGCATATTCTGCCCGTATGAATTCGACCATGAAGAACAAGATTTCTGACCTGGTAAACAAATTTGATACCAAGGCCAAAGAAAAATGCATCAACACAATCAAATCGTGTGCAATGCGTGTTTGTGGATCTGGTTCGGGTGCGGCATGCTATTCCCAGGTATTTGGTTCGGCGGATAAATCAATCAATAATGATTATACACGTGATGAAATCAAAACTGGTTGTATGTCAATCGTAAATACAGACCCGAATTGTAAGTACGCGGCACAAAATCCAAATTCAACGGGTACATATTCATATACATTCTCGGATTCAACTGCATTTGATGTGTTGTTCCCTGAATATGATAATGGCGCAGAAAAGGATCCAATTGGTGTTGTTGCATCATTGAATTCATCCCTGGCGAATAATTACAGCGATGCGGCCCTGGCCAAGATGAAGAAACAGTGTCAATCTGTCGCAACCAGCTGTGTTAAGTCAATGTGCGGTAATGATTATGTAAATTGCTATCGCAATCGTACGGATATCTATTCAACCCTGACCAATTCAGGCAGCGATTCGTTTGATAAATCCATGAACAAGGTTGGTGGTGTTCTGGATTATACAATTGTTTTGGGTTTATGTGTTGATACGGTTAAAAATGCTGATATTTGCACAGAACACCTGGCAATCGAATCGAATAAATTGAAAATTAACAAGGCCAAAACATCCAGTTGGGGCGATACAGGTTCTGTTCGCAGTGAATGGATTGATGCCGGTGCGGCATCCGCCATTACCGAAGAAATAGAAACCGTCGAAGCGGTTGATGAGAATGGCAACAAGATTTGTTCGAATTCCAAGGGTGACCAGGGTGCATGTTATACCGTTGATGCAACGGGTGATGTGTTTGACACACCTGTGACGATTTCGTATACAAACTATATCGAATCCCAGGCCGCCAGCACATTGTTCAAAGACCTGATTTACGACCTGGAAATCGAGGCCCAGGCCAAATATAACGCCAAATTGACCAAACAGCAGAATCTGTGTATGTCATCAAACAATGGCGGTATTGTTGGCAACAAAGACATGGGTTCTACATTCATGTGGGCGAAATTAAAATCGAACAAGGTTCCAACAAACTATTCAACCGCAGGTTTAAAAACGAATCAATTCGTGGCCAGTAATGATTTGTACGGTTCATTCTGCCGTGTACGTGTCACGCTGCAATCTGATGATGCGCGTGTAAACGAAGCGTTGCGTACCGGTGCGAATTGGTCAACTGCATACTTTGCGGCCGGCGACACATTCACATGTGGTTCATGGATTCCAGCATCAGAATTGGAAAAATTGGCCCAGGCCGCCGGTGATGATGCACGTTCTGTTCGCGAAGAAAAATACGGCGACATGAAAGATTGGATAACATTTGCCAGTGTATTGGGCGGCGGACTGGGTGGTGCATACCTGGGCGAAGGTATCCAGAACGGTGATATATTCAGCGGTCTGACCGGTAAAAAAACTGCCAAGAAAGACGAAAAATCCCGTGCCGAGTATGCCAAAACATGCAAAAGTTTTGCAGATAATGCGCGCGGACAGTTGACAGTGAATGGCCCCGGTAATGCCAAGATATACCTGGATGGCGCAATCAGCGCGGCCAAGAAACTGGATGTGGATTCAACCATAATTAACAACGCGTTAAATTCGTTGAATTATACCAGTTCCATATCTGTAAAATCTGCGACATCATATAGTTCAAATTATACCGCCAACAAATACAGTTATGGAGATCAAGGGTGCGCTAATCTGATAGTGGCATCTGATGATGGAATACCAATGTATTGGAATCTATTTAATACAGATTTTGACAAACTTTGTAAGGTAAAAAATTGGAAGCCTTCAACCTGTATGGGTTATATTAGGGGGTGTATGGAAAAAGACTCCGCATCAGACGAAAAAGATTGCTTTGCTGAGCTGTTTGGTAGAAACGAAGTTATCCTTGAAAGTTTTTATCCAAAAACGGAAACTCATTTAGAACAAGTGATTCTTTGTGCAGACGAGGAACAAAAAACAACAGCATCCCAGGGGGGCAATACCGCATCTGTACCTGCTGTAAAAGGTTCTCTGGTACCAGTTGTTCAGAACAATTATAGCGTTGCTCAGAACAATTATAACATCGCTGCAAATGCCATAGAAGCGTTGGCGGTCGCATGTGAAATCGCCGGGAACAGTGAAGAGGAAGAAAAAGAAGAATCCTGGTGGAAAAAGAATGGTGGCGCCGTTGTTGGTTCTGCGGTGACGGCAATTGCGGGTGGTGTTCTGGCAAATAAAATTGTCGGCAGCATCCAAGACCAAGAACTAAGCAAGGTTGAACGCGAAGCCTATGAAAAATTTATGAGCGAGGTCGGTTCCAAGATTCGCTGTTTCGTCGGCCCAGATGAAGTCGGTATGTACGGCGAAATGATTTCAACCAGCATGGAATAATCCATCATTCAAAAAAATCCCCCAAACGGGGGATTTTTTTTATCCCCATCCCACCCGGGAAATAAATTATCCCCCCGCCAGGAAATAAATACTCCCCCACACACATTGTCATCCCGTGGCTTGACCACGGGACCCAGGTTTGGCTTTTTTTCACAAAACACCCTGTGTTTTGTCATCCCTGTACATGACCACAGTGCCAAAAGAAAATAAACACTCTCCTCTGTCATCCCTGTACATGACCACGGGACCCAGGTTTGGCTTTATAATAAATTATTTAAATTATCATATAAATCACACCACTGGGGATTAAATTTCTCGATCAAATCCTTTTTCCAATTTCGTTTCCACTCTTTTAAACGCTTTTCATGTTTTATTGCCTGGTGCACATCTTCAAAGCGTTCAAAATAAACAAGTTTATCAACATTGTATTTATCTGTGAAACCTGGTATCAAGTGATTTTTATGCTCGAATATCCTTTGTGGTAAATTGCTGGTAAAACCAATATACAATGTGCCATTTCTGGAACTGGCCATAATATAAACGTAATAGTATTTTTGTGATATGCTCATAAAACGAAATATATACCACGGATTCTCGATGGTCAAGAAAGCATATAAAAAGGCCAAACCTGGGTTCCGCGGTCCAGCCGCGGAATGACAAAACCTGAAGATTATTATCCATCACCCATGAATAAATAATTTCCTTTGCTATTCCCGTACCTAAGCACGTTGCCAAAAGAAAATAATACCTCTCCTCTGTCATCCCGTGGCTTGACCACGGGACCCAGGTAATAATCCTGTCAATGCGTATATCCACAAAAAAATACGCCCCGTGGGGCGTTGTTAATGCTTTTTGCTTATGGACACTGCTCTAACTGCTTTAACACATTCTGAACATCGTTATTTATTGAAACAGTGATTGTGCGTTTCAACCCGTCCTGATATGTATAATTAAACTTAGCATCCTTAAATTCTGGTAATGCATCATATGCCTGTTGGAATGGGGCCAACATTGCGCTGAACCATTGACGGCCACGACACAGACATCCGTTGCGTACATCGGCCGCAACAACCGCGGTCGCGGTGTTCGGATATTTTGAATCCAAATCATAGTCTGTCATCATCAGACAACGTGCACCAAACCCATAGAAGTTTGCGTCATCTGCCAAGAATTTATACACCAAACCATCACTGGCACCTGCGTTCTTCAGTGCGTGCGCCATACCGTCTGTGCAACATGCCTGGGCGGAACGCATCAGCATTTTATAACGATTTAATAATGGCGCCGCAACCGGATGTGATGCGTCGATATCTTTGTTGCAATAGGCTACGTCAACAAATTCTGCCATGTTAATATCGCGCAGTTTTTTACTGCGTGGTGAAACAGTTTCGCGTACGATTGGTTTTCTGCGCCAGATTTCGCATTCTGTTTCTGTTTCAAATGGACAACCGTCATCAACACCGAATGCTTCTTCAATAATAACCGTCATATCCTGGGCGGTGTATTCAGGTTTTGGTGCGATTGTTTTTTTATCCTTGCTTGTATATGCCTGTACGCGTTCTGCAACGGTTGCAGTTGGTGCAGTCAATTTCAGACCAGATTGTTCAGTTTCAGATTTTGCAAACCACAAATTTCCAGACGGTTTTTTTGGGGCCAATAATTCTTCAACGCGTGCGCGTGTCGCGGCCGCATCTTCCATATTTAATCTGTATAATTCCGCCGGGTCAATCGTTGCAATTTCTTCTTCGGATATTTCGCGGACATAAATCTCGGGCGTTGGTTGCAGATACCAATCGCTAAAGTCCTTGTACTTATAACTGTTAATTGATTCGTCCCAGATTGGTACGCCGTCGCGCCAATCAACGGTTTTATCCCCATCTGCGCCGGCATATTCGCCATGCACACCATCCCACAGGGCAGGGCGTGTATCTTCTGGTACAGGTTTAATAGACAGCATTTTTACCGTACGCATTGGAATTTGATTATCTGCAATCATTTGGATTGGTTCTGCATATTGTGGCACGGCCGGCGCAGTCACCATTGGCATTTGGGCCGCCATTGGATCAGATTCCATCCATGTTGCCTGGGGTTGCGCAACAATAATCGTCGTTGTTTCTGTATCAGACGGTAATTGTTGTGTCCATTCAAATTCTTCGAATACAATCGGTTGCGCATCGCATCCATCGCCCACGCATTCAGATGCGTGAACAGCAAACGCCCCACACATACACAGCAGGGACGATAAAATAAATATCTTGGTTTTCATGCCTAATATTATATCATAAAAAACAAACCATTAAAACAGGTTTTTCGACATCTTTTTTCTTGTTGCATGGCGAAACAAACGGTATACTGGGAACATGTTCATAACACGAAAAAGGAAAGGTCATGAAAAAATTATCAATTATTGCATTATTGTCCATTGTAATGTTTCCTGCGTTTGCAACAGACGCGCCGGCCAGTAATACTGTTAAGATAGATGTTGTATCTGAACCAAAATTGACGGCCGAAGAAAAACTGAAATTAAAACAGGAATTCAAAGAAGAAATTAAATCAGAATTAAAGCAGGAATATCGGGATGCAAAACATTCGCGCGAAATTGCTTTTCCAAACGGGGTGCAGATTGGTGTTGGTGCGTCACTGACGGGTGGTCTGAATGGATTTGTTGGTTATATGAACAAAGACTTTGATTCTTTCTGGGCAAAAAGATTTGGGCTTCGACTGGATTTTGCAACCACGCGACCGATTAAATCTTTGGTAAATAACGCGATTGATTCTGTTATCGATGATGGAATTGATATTGGTGATAATCTGACGGTTAACGGGGCTAATGTTTCTGCAAAACATTTTGCTGCCTTGTTGGATTTCTATCCATTCGGTGATACATGGTTGTTTGGGCTGTGGCGTATTACTGCTGGATACTATATGGGGGATATGATTGCATCTGCAAATATCGCTGCAACGATTGATGGGCTGAACCCTGATTATCATAATTTTAAATTGATGGATACGGAATTTCGTTATCTGGGCAATTCTGTAAATGGTTCCGCGGAATTTGATTGGGATTATCGTGGGCCGTATCTGGGAACAGGTTTTGATTTTGGTTTAATCGGTGGTTTTAAGGTTTATTTGGATGCAGGTGTGGTATTTACAAACAAATCTGCACAAATTGGATTGAATGTGCCGTTTGAAAATCTGGAAATCAATCAGAATGGCGAATGGAAGAATGTTGAAAGCGCAAACCTGCAAAACGTTGTTGACGGTGTTGTTGCTGAAACATTATCTGATGCCCAGTCGGAATTGGATGATTTAAAGTTTTATCCAATCATAAAACTTGGGGTTATGTATCGTTTTTAATGTGAATTAAATCGGACCGCCAAACGGCGGTCTTTTTTTATGGGGAATTTATGCTCGTTGTATGTGATGAACGATTCGCGTATAGTTATTAATATGAAACGTATAATCGTACTATTATCACTATTAGTGTCTGTGCCATCAGTTGCTGCGACCAATTTTCCGCATGGGGTGCAACTGGGGGTGGGGGTGTCTGCGACATCAGGGTTAAATGTTGTTCTGGGGTATTATGATTCAGCAAGTGATGGTTATTTTTTATCGCACTTTGGTATACGCGCAGATTATGCTGGTATTTCACCACTAAAATCTGCGGTCGATTCGGTAATCGAATCGTATATGCGTGATGGGCGCAGTGTCGGTGACGGTGTAAAATTGGACGAAGGTAAATTTGATGCGTGGCATGGGGCACTTTTGTTGGATTATTATCCATTCGCAGGTGTGTGGCGTATAACAGGTGGCTATGCGTGGGGTAATGCAGAACTGGATGCGGCGATATTTGGGGAAATATCAACCGCACCATCCATGCGATTCTATTTTAATCTTGCAGGCGACCATTATTATTATAACGGAAATCAATTTGATGGGAATGCGTCTATAGATTGGAAATATCACGGTCCATATCTGGGGACTGGATTTGATTGGGATTTGTTTTGCGGTTTCAGTCTGTTTGCAGATGTTGGTCTGGTGTTTACGAATCGTGCGGCAAAACTGTCATTGGATATTCCGCACGAACAATTATATATATATAATAAAGAAACTGGGGACTGGAATGCGGTTACGATTGCTGCGCTGGATAATGATGTGGTGCGTGCAGAATACGAAGCGAATCGAAAATTATCGGATTTAAAGGTTTATCCTATGGTGAAACTGGGGTTTGCATACCGATTCTGAACGAATCGTGGGGCATTTTTACGATTCGAGTGCATGTTTACAGGGGTAAAAAAGCAAATCCAAATCAAAAAAACACGTATACGAATCATTTTTATGGGGGCTAAATAAAAAAAGTGAAAAAAAATAAAATAAAAAAATAGCTGATTTCTGCGGTTTTTTAACTTTTTTGAAAATTTTTTTAATTTTTTTTGAAAATACGCTTGACTTTTTCGAAGTTTGAGCACATACTATGCAGGCTTTCAAGTTGAGACAACAAAACAAAAAGAAACTCAACCCCTGAAATTCTGCGGTTTACGGAACGAACAGTATGAAACGGGTTCTTGTAAAACACGCAAACATTGTGAATAAAAGCAGCTCATCAAAAATTCAAGAAGGGATGTGCAGACAGTTGAATTTGGAAATATCCAAACTTTGACTAAGTCAAATGTGCATATCCTAGACAGGTAGTAGGTTTACATATTAAACCTCGTTAAAAACTTGTCTTGCGAATAATTATATATGTAAAGACGAACTGATTATTAATAGTCAGCTTTTGTTTTATATGCACAGGACTTAACTACAGGTTTTTTAGAACTTGAGAGTTTGATCCTGGCTCAGAACGAACGCTGGCGGCAGGTCTTAGGCATGCAAGTCGAACGGGTGAAGCAGGTGCTTGCACTTGTGGATCTAGTGGCGCACGAGTGAGTAACGCGTGGGAAACTGCCCACCACTGGGGAATAACGTTTGGAAACGAACGCTAATACCGCATACGCCGGAAACGGGAAAGATTTATCGGTGGTGGATGTGCCCGCGTTGGATTAGCTTGTTGGTGGGGTAACGGCCTACCAAGGCAATGATCCATAGCTGGTCTGAGAGGACGATCAGCCACGCTGGAACTGAGACACGGTCCAGACTCCTACGGGAGGCAGCAGCTAAGAATATTGGGCAATGGAGGAAACTCTGACCCAGCCATGCCGCGTGAATGAAGAAGGCCTTCGGGTTGTAAAGTTCTTTTAGTAGTGAAGATGATGACAGTAGCTACAGAAAAAGCACCGGCTAACTTCGTGCCAGCAGCCGCGGTAATACGAAGGGTGCAAGCGTTGTTCGGATTTACTGGGCGTAAAGCGTCCGTAGGTGGTTTGTTAAGTCAGGGGTGAAATCCCAGGGCCCAACCCTGGAACTGCCTTTGATACTGGCAAGCTGGAGCGTGATAGAGGAAGATGGAATATCTGGTGTAGGGGTGAAATCCGTAGATATCAGATGGAACACCAATGGCGAAGGCAGTCTTCTGGATCATTGCTGACACTGAGGGACGAAAGCGTGGGTAGCAAACAGAATTAGATACTCTGGTAGTCCACGCCCTAAACGATGCATGCTTGTTGTTGGTTTCCTTCGGGATATCAGTGACGTAGCTAACGCGTTAAGCATGCCGCCTGGGGAGTACGATCGCAAGATTAAAACTTAAAGGAATTGACGGGGACCCGCACAAGCGGTGGAGTATGTTGTTTAATTCGATGCTACGCGAGAAACCTTACCGACCCTTGACATCTTGGTCGCGATTTCCAGAGATGGATTTCTTCAATTCGGTTGGACCAAAGACAGATGCTGCATGGCTGTCGTCAGCTCGTGTCGTGAGATGTTAGGTTAAGTCCTGCAACGAGCGCAACCCACGCCCTATGTTGCCAGCGGGTAATGCCGGGAACTCTTAGGGGACTGCCCGCGTCAAGCGGGAGGAAGGTGTGGATGACGTCAAGTCATCATGGTTCTTACGGGTCGGGCTACAAACGTACTACAATGGTGGTAACAATGGGTCGCAATGTCGCAAGGCAAAGCCAATCCTTAAAAACCATCTCAGTTCGGATTGTCCTCTGCAACTCGAGGGCATGAAGCTGGAATCGCTAGTAATCGCTGATCAGAATGCAGCGGTGAATACGTTCCCGGGTCTTGTACACACCGCCTGTCAAACCATGAGAGTCGATTTCACCCGAAGTCGCTAGTTTAACGCAAGAGGACGGCGCCTACGGTGGGGTTGGTGATTGGGGTTAAGTCATAACAAGGTAGCAGTACCGGAAGGTGCGGCTGGATCACCTCCTTTATAGAGAATACCGATAACACGATATCGGTCAAATCCAAAGCGACTGTCTGAATATCTCTTTTTGAATGTATTAATCGCTGGGTCAGTAGTTCAGTTGGTTAGAATGCCGCTCTGATACAGCGGAGGTCGAAGATTCGAGTTCTTCCTGACCCACCACTTATTTGATGAGGTTGGAATCAGCAGTGTTTAACACTTCTGATTCCAGATATTTTCGGAATATCTTCGGAATCTGCTTTTATTTAGCAATACATTGTTAATCGGTTTTTATGTCGCAAATCAAGAAATTGATTTGTTGAACATCGTAATCTCAAAAATTCTTTCTGAAAGAGTAATCACGAAAGTGATAGTTCAATTTAGAAAATCAAGAATCAACTAATGCTTAAAAAACTCATTAAGTGTTCTTTTTAGGTTTGAAGACATTCTCTTCAAGCATAAGATAAAAAGTAACAAAGGGTGTTTAGTGGATGCCTTGGCAATCAGAGGCGACGAAGGACGTGAAAGACTGCGATAAGCCCGGGTGAGGCGTCAATATCCTTTGACCCCGGGATTTCC
>JAZTWT010000005.1:0-50486 GCA_045636045.1 Candidatus Enterousia sp.
ACCGATGGCAGTTATCCAGAAACTTAGAAAATCTTTTGGTAAAAGTTTTTTGCAAACTCCGCTTCCTGATTTAGTTGAAATTCAATATAATTCCTACAAAGACTTCTTGCAGGCAGATGTTGAACCACAATCCCGCAAAAATATGGGATTGCAGAATGTATTCTCTTCTATGTTCCCAATCAAAGACTATGCCGGCATTGCCGACCTGGAATTTGTGGAATATACATTGGACAAACCTGTCTATAATGTAAAAGAATGCATGTTGCGCAACATGACATATTCCAGCAAGTTGAAACTGAAGCTGAGATTGATTTTATGGGATGTCGCAGAAGATGGTAAAAAGACCCTGCGTGACATCAAAGAACAAGAAATATTTATGGGCGAAGTGCCGTTAATGACCGAACGCGGCAGCTTTATCGCATCAGGTGTTGAACGTGTAATTGTATCCCAGATGCACCGTGCCCAGGGCGTTGTGTTTGCAACAACCAAAGAATCCAAGGTTGCCGGTAATCCAACAACATATACTGCGCGTATTATCCCAGAACATGGTTCATGGATTGATTTTGAAGAATCCAAGGGTGTTATTTATGTGCGCATTGACCGCCGCCGCAAGGTTCCTGCAACTGTTCTGTTGCGCTGCTTGCCATCTGCCGAAGATGAAAAGAAATGGATTGCAGATCCACGCAAACCAACAATCAATGGTATGTCGGATTCTGAAATCTTGGGCGTGTTCTACAACCGCATTGGCTTGAAATTTGACGGTAAAATGTGGACAGGTGCAACTGCTGACTTTAATGGTTTGGATAAATATCGTCTGAACTATGACTTATTTGATGTCAAAGGCAAAGAAACTATCGTATCCAAGGGTGAACGTCTGAATGCAAAACGCATGAAGAAATTGATGGATGCCAAAACATTTGGTATCTTGCCAGAATCATTGGTTGGTGAATATTTGTTTGACCCAATCATGTCAGGCGACGAAGTTGTGTTCCCTTCAGGCACAGAAATCACAGAAGAAGTGCTGAATGATTTGGACAAGATGAATATCAAAGAGATCAGCCTGATTTCTATTGATAATGCCACAATCAGCGCACATATGCGCAACACATTGATGGCAGACAAAACAACAAACCGCGAAGAAGCCCTGATCGAAATCTATAACATTATTCGTCCAGGTGAACGTCCAACACTGGAAGCGGCAATCAATCTGTTTATGCGCCAGGGTTTTGAACCTGCGTACTATGATTTATCTGCTGTTGGTCGTTTCAAAATGAACAAGCGTTTAAAAATTGATTCTGGCAAAAAACCAGAAGATGAACGTCTGTTGACCAAGGGCGACTTCCTGGCGGTATTAAAAACATTAACAAATATTATTGACCGCAAAGATAATGTTGATGATATTGATAATCTGTCAAATCGTCGCGTTCGCACGGTTGGTGAATTGTTGGAACAGAATTTCCGTACTGGTATGGTTCGCATTGAACGTTTGGTTCGCGAAGCCCTGTCTTCACCAAACATTGCAAATATGCAACCCCAGGATGTTATCAATGTAAAACCATTGATGTCGTTGGTATCTGAATTCTTGGGAACATCACAGTTGTCCCAGTTTATGGACGCATACAATCCATTATCAGAATTGGAACACAAGCGTCGTATTTCTGCATTGGGTCCTGGTGGATTAAATCGTGAACGTGCTGGCATTGATGTCCGCGACGTTCATCCGACACACTATGGTCGTTTGTGCCCAATTCACACTCCAGAAGGTGCGAATATTGGTCTGATTAACCATTTGTCATCATACGCACGCGTAAATCCATACGGCTTTATTGAAACACCATATTATGTTGTTGAAAATGGTCGTGTCACAGACAAGATGGTATACCTGACCGCTGATGAAGAATTGGGTCATAAGATTGCCCAGGGTAATACCCCAACAACCAAAGAAGGTGCATTAGCCGAAGATATCGTGACAGCACGTGTTGATGGCGAATTTACCATGGTTGCCAAAGACGAAGTTGATTTAATCGACGTTGAACCACGTCAGGTGGTTTCTATCGCAACAGGCTTGATTCCATTCGTTGAAAATGACGACGCGAACCGCGCTTTGATGGGTTCAAACATGCAGCGCCAGGCTGTTCCGTTATTGCGTGTCCAGGCGCCATTGGTTGGTACTGGTATCGAACGCGAAGTAGCGCGTGACTCTCGTACGGGTAAGGTTGCAAAACACAGTGGTATTGTTGAATCTGTTGATGCAAACCGTATCGTGGTAAAATGTATGAACAGTCGCAATGTTGTGACAGGTGTAGATATCTATAATCTGGAAAAATTCGAACGTTCGAACAGTGAAACAATTATTCATCAGAAACCATTGGTTAAGGTTGGCGATCGTATTTCTGCGGGCGACATCATTGCTGACGGTTCATCTATGAACTATGGTGAATTGGCGTTGGGTCGGAATGTCTTGGTTGCATTCATGCCATGGCGTGGTTACAACTATGAAGACTCTATCGTTATTTCCGAACGCATTTCACGTGATGATGTGTTTACATCTGTAAAAATCGTTGAAAAAGAATTCAAGGTTCGTGATACTCAGTTGGGCCCAGAATCTTTGACACGCGACATTCCAAATGTTGGTGAAGAAGCGTTAAAGAACCTGGACGAATCTGGTATTATCTATGTTGGTGCGCGTGTAAAACAGGGCGACATCTTGGTTGGTCGTGTGACACCAAAATCTGAAACATTATTGACCCCAGAAGAAGCGTTGTTACGCAATATCTTTGGTGAAAAGGCATTAAATGTTAAGGATACATCCCTGCGCGTTGGACCAAACGAAGAAGGTACAGTTATCGGTGTAAACGTTCTGACACGTCATGGTGTTAAGAAGGATGAACGTACACAGATGATTGAATTGCAAAAGATTGAAAAAATTAACAAAGACCGCGAAGAAGAAATCGCTATTATTGAAAAAGGCTTTGCAGACCAGGTATTCCAGATTGCAGAAAACATGGAAATCGAAGCCGGCAGTGGCAGTTTAAAACCATTCATTGGCAAGAAACTGACAGGCGAAGTATTCGAAGGCATTCGCGCATCAGATGTTAAGAAATTAGTTGTCAAAGATAAAGAAGCCCAGGCAAAAATTGATGAACTGCGCGAACAGCATGTTCTGAAATTGAAACAGCTGAATGAAAAAGCAGACGCCGAAGTGTCTAAGGCAACCGAAAGCAACTCTTTGAATGCAGGCGTGTTAAAAGAAGTCAAGGTTTACATCGCGCACAAGATGAAACTGCAACCGGGTGATAAAATGGCGGGTCGTCACGGAAACAAGGGTATCGTATCCAAGGTTGTTCCGGTCGAAGATATGCCACACTTGGCTGATGGTACACCTGTTGACTTGGTTTTGAATCCATTGGGCGTGCCTTCACGTATGAATATCGGTCAGATTTTGGAAACTCACCTTGGTATGGCTGCTCGCACATTAGGTGCCCAGATTGGTGCAGTTCTGGACGAAGTCAAGGCAAAGCGTGCGGTCACCGATGATTTGCGTAATATCATGGGCGAAGTTTACGGCAAAGATACTGCTGAAAAACTGGAAAAAATGACAGATACAGATGTTCGTGCCCAGGCCGCATTATTGCGTGACGGTGTTCCAATGGCGACCCCAACATTTGACGGTGCAACACCAGAAGACATTCGTTCAATGTTGAAATTAGCTAAATTACCAGAAACGGGTCAGTTTGATTTGTATGACGGTATGACTGGTGAAAAGTTTGCACGTCCTGTCACAGTGGGTATTATGTACATGCTGAAACTGCATCACTTCGTTGATGAAAAGATTCACGCACGTTCAACCGGCAATTATTCATTGGTCACACAGCAGCCATTGTCTGGTAAGGCCCACATGGGTGGCCAGCGTTTGGGTGAAATGGAAGTGTGGGCACTGGAAGCCCACGGTGCCGCCCACCTGTTGCGCGAAATGTTGACGGTAAAATCTGACGATATCACCGGCCGAAACAAAATGTATGAATCCATCATTTCAGGCAGCAATGATATCCAGACCGGCACACCAGAAGCATTCAACGTATTCGTCCGCGAATTGCGTGGTTTGGGTCTGGCAATGACACCAAAGAAAGTAGATTAGTTGTTAGCATTGGTGTGGGGGCGCCACCCCCACACCCTAACCACTAGCCACTAACAACTAAAAACTATTTTATTAAGGAGCAAAAAATAATGAGCAATATGTTGCAAAAGATTTTTGGACAAATTGAAACCAAGGAACAGTTTGATGCCCTGCGCATTACTATCGCGTCCCCCGAAGAAATTTTGTCCTGGTCCCATGGCGAGGTAAAAAAACCTGAAACCATCAACTATCATTCTATGAAACCAGAATCCGAAGGTCTGTTCTGTCAGCAGATTTTTGGTCCTGTCAAAGACTATGAATGTGCATGTGGTAAGTACAAAAGAATCAAGTTCCGTGGCGTTGTTTGTGAACGTTGTGGGGTCGAAGTTGGTTCTGCATCTGTTCGCCGTGAACGTATGGGACATATTAAATTAGCGATGCCTGTTGCGCACACATGGTTTCTGCGCGAAGGTAAAATCGCAACATTGTTGAACAACCTGCCACAGAAAAAATTGGAACAGGTTATTTCATACGATGCATATATTGTTATTGAACCAGGTTTAACAAACCTGAAACAGTATGATGTTATCAGTGAAGATGAATACCAGGCCGCTGTTGAAGAATTCGGCGAAGACGCATTCCGCGTTGGTATCGGTGCCGAAGGTGTTCGCAATATCATCGCAAACCTGGATATGGGTGATGAACGCACACGTCTGCGCGCAGAATTGCAGGATACAAAATCCGAAGCAAAGCGCAAGGCAATCATCAAACAGTTGAAGCTGGTCGAAGCATTCTTGGATTCCAAGACAGAACCGGCATGGATGATGCCAGATATTATCCCGGTTATTCCACCAGATATGCGTCCATTGGTCACATTAGATGCAGGACATGTTGCAGCATCTGACTTGAATGATTTATATCGTCGTGTAATTATCCGTAACAACCGTTTGAAACGTTTTATGGAAATGCATGCACCTGACATCATTATTCGCAACGAAAAACGCATGTTGCAAGAAGCGGTTGATTCATTGTTCGATAACGGTCACAAGGCTCGCCCAATGGTATCCCAGAACCGTCGTCCATTGAAATCATTGTCTGATTCATTGCGCGGTAAATCTGGTCGTTTCCGTATGAACATGTTGGGTAAACGTGTTGACTATTCTGGTCGTTCGGTTATCGTATCTGGTCCAACATTAAAATTGCATCAGGTTGGTTTGCCAAAGACAATGGCACTGGAATTGTTCAAGCCGTTCGTTTACGCACGTCTGTTGGCGGGTGATCATGCAAATACATTGAAAACCGCGCGCAAGATGGTTGAAAATGGCGAAGATATCGTATGGGAAATCCTGGAACAGGTTATTTACCAGCATCCAGTATTGTTGAACCGTGCACCAACATTGCACCGTTTGTCCCTGCTGGCATTTGAACCAGTATTGATTGAGGGCAAGGCAATCCGTTTGCATCCATTGGTATGTTCTGGATTTAATGCTGACTTTGACGGTGACCAGATGTCTGTTCACGTTCCAATTTCATTAGAGGCACAATTAGAAGCACGCACATTAATGTTGTCATCCAACAACGTATTGTCGCCTGCAAATGGTGCGCCAATGATTGTTCCATCCCAGGACATGGTGTTGGGTGTATACTACATTTCGTTGATTAACGGTGATCATGATGAAAAGTCCCCACGCTTTGCCAGCATGGACGAAGTAAAATTGGCACTGGAAAACAAGACGATTACATTGCACACACCAATTGTTGCGCGTATCAACGGTAAAATTTATAAAACAACCGCTGGTCGTATGATTTTGGGTGAATTGTTGCCAAAGTCTGACAAAATGCCATTTGATTTGGTAAACAAAGTTATGCCACGCAGCGCAATTAAATCATTGTTGGCAACAACATATGAAAATTGCGGGGACAAGGCAATGATTCTGTTGGCCGACGCATTGAAAGATACAGGCTTTGAACAGGCTGCGTTCAGTGGTATTTCAATTGGTTATGACGATATCGTTATCCCTGCCGAAAAGAAAGACATGATTGCCCAGTCTGAAAAGGCAGCCGAAGAAATAGAAGAACAGTATCAGAACGGTTTGTTGTCTGGTGGTGAACGTCATAATAAACTGATTGACTTGTGGCAGAAAACAACCGACAAATTGGGTGATATGGCGTATGCTGCATTGGGTAAAACATCGGGCGACAACTGGAACTCTATCCACATGATGGCGTTGTCCGAAGCGCGTGGTTCCAAACGTCAGATTCAGCAGTTGGCTGGTATGCGTGGTATGATGCAGAAACCAGACGGTTCTATTATCGAAGTTCCAATTATTTCGAACTTTAAAGAAGGTCTGACCATGTCTGAATACTTCACATCCACCCACGGTGCGCGTAAAGGTATGTCGGACACGGCTTTAAAGACCGCTGATGCTGGTTACTTGACACGTCGTTTGGTTGAATTGGCCCAGAACACAGTTATTACAGAACATGATTGTGGTACAACAGAATTTATTACTGCAAAACCGGTTTATACTGGTTCGACATTATCTGTTGCGCTGGGTGATGTTGTATTGGGACGTACTGCGGCCCATGACATTGTTCATCCTTTGACCAAAGAAGTTATCGTACCTGCCGGTGAATTGATTACCAAAGCAGCAGCCAAGGCGATTAATGAATCTGGTCTGCCAAGCGTTGATGTGCGCAGTGTTCTGACATGTTGTTCTGACGGTCTGTGTGCAAAATGTTATGGTATGGATCTGTCGCGTAATGCATTGGTACACGTTGGCGAAGCAGTTGGTGTTATCGCGGGTCAGTCTATTGGTGAACCTGGTACCCAGTTGACATTGCGTACCTTCCACATTGGTGGTATTGCGGCTGGTGGTGCAGAAAGCCACTTTATCGAGGTTCCAGTATCCGGTACAATCAAACTGGTTGATGTTAACACAATTAAGAACAGTGCAGGCCGTGTTGTAGTATTAAGCCGCAACGGTAAAGTTGCAGTTGTTGATGACGAAGGCAAAGAATTGTTCAGTTGTGCATTACCATACGCGGCAATGTTGATTGTTAACGATGGTGAACACATTGAAAAAGGCGCCAAGGTTGCAGAATGGGATCCTTATTCCAATACAATCATCGCAGAAAAAGATGGTATTGTTAACTTTAATGACCTGATTGAGAACGTTTCGTACCAAGAAGAAGTTGATTCTATGACTGGTATCGTCTCGCGCAAGGTTATTAACTGGAAAACAAACACGAAAAAAGCATTGCAACCTGCAATCACATTGGTTGACGCAGCGGGTAATGTTATCAACCTGGGCGGGAAAAAGATTGCAGAATACATGCTGCCAATCTATTCAGTTTTGAATGTTGCAAATGGTGACACGGTTGTTGCTGGTGACATTTTGGCACGTATCCCGGTTCAGGCGAAACGTACAGGCGACATTACTGGTGGTTTGCCACGTGTTAATGAATTGCTGGAAGTTCGTCGTCCAACAAACCCAGCGCTGTTGGCAGAGGTTGACGGTACAATCGAATTGGAAGATGCGAAATCAAAAATTATTATTCGTATCGAACCAACCGATGGCAGCGCGCCCGTTGAATACGCAGTGCCAAAGGGGACAAATCTGTTGGTACGCAGCGGTGACGTTGTAAGAAAGGCAGAAAAGTTGGTTGATGGTGATCCGGTACCTCAGGACATCTTGCGTATCTTGGGCCAGAAAGCCTTGGCAACATTTATGGTTGACCAGATTCAGCAGGTTTACCGTCTGCAGGGTGTGACCATCAATGACAAGCATATTGAAATCTTGATACGTGAAATGACACGTCGTGTTGAAATCACAAATCCAGGTGACACAGGCTTCTTGATGGGCCAGGTTGTTGACCGTGTTGATTTCGAAGAAGAAAACGCACGTGTTGCGCGTGACAATGGTCGTCTGGCCGAAGCCTCTCAGGTCTTGGTTGGTTTGACTCGTGCGTCCTTGACATCACGTTCATTTATCTCTAATGCATCGTTCCAACAGACAACCAAGGTTCTGGTAGATGCCGCTATCTCTGGTTCTACCGACAAATTGGTTGGTATCAACGAAAACTTGATTGTTGGTCGTTTGATTCCAATTGGAACAGGTGCCTATGTCCGCCGCGTTCGCGAAATCGCACGCGAAGAAGAAAAGGCGGAACGTCTGGCACGCGAAGGAAATGGTCAGCAGCAGTTGCTGGATATATAATACAGTGGTTAGTGTGAGTGGTTAGTGGTTGCTGTCGGTAATTCAATTCACTAACCACTACCAACTAACACTAAACACTAACGAAAACTTTTTCTTGCAAATGCCCAGAATTTGGATAGAATAGGACAGTTATAACATAAAAAGGATATAAAAATGGCAACGCCAAAAAGTAAAACAAGTAAAGCACGTTCTGCACAACGTCGTTCACATGATGCATTATCTGTAATGCCATGTAGTGTATGCAAAACATGTGGCGAAAAGAAACGCCCACATCATGTTTGTTCTGCATGCGGTGCAAAATAATTTAACATAAAATATATGTGCAGAAAGGGCAGGGCAAATGTTCATGCCTTTTCTGCTTTTTTACACACAATGTCAGACGATAAAAAAATTATTTCAGTTGATGCCATGGGCGGGGACAAGGGTCCAAACGCTGTACTGGGTGGTATTAATCAATATTTATATCAAAACGGCGAAGGGCGTGTATTCTTTCGTATATTTGGTGATGAAAAGAAGTTGCGTAAATTGCTGGCGAAATATCCACGTGTTTCACGTAACTGCGAAGTAATTCATGCGCCAAATGTTATCAAAGGCACAGACAAGGTTATGGATGTTCTGCGTCATGCCCAGGATACGTCTATGTATATGGCAATCAAAGATGTTCGCGAAGGTAAATCTGCCGCTGTAATCAGTGCCGGTAATACCGGGATTTTAATGTCTTTATCTAAATTGGCATTAAAAACAATCGATGGTATTTCGCGTCCTGCGATTACAACAATGTTGCCGTCTGGTGCCGGGGACAGTCGTGTGGTTGTGCTTGATTTGGGTGCAAATGTTCAGTGTGATGAAACAATTTTGTTTGATTTCGCGATTCTGGGCAGTGTTTATGCCGAAGTTGTGGGCAAAATGCCAAAACCAAAACTGGGGGTTTTGAACATTGGATCTGAAGAAACCAAGGGTAACGAAACATTGGTTCATTTGAACAAAGTGTTAACCGCGCACAAAGATGAATTGCCATACGAATATATCGGATTTGTCGAAGGTAATGACATCAGTGCTGGTCGTGTTCAGGTTGTTGTAACCGACGGCTTTACCGGTAATATTGTGTTAAAAACAGTCGAAGGTACCGCGCGTCTGGTAAAACGTGTTGTTGTTGAAAATTTCAAGAAATCTGTCCTGGCAATAATTGGTGCGTTTTTCTTGATTCATGTGTTCAAGCGTCTGAAACATAAAATTGATCCACGTTCTTATGCGGGGGCAACATTTCTGGGGTTGCGCGGTTTTGCGGTAAAAACCCATGGAAACAGTGATGCATTGGCGTTTGCCAATTCGATTGGCTATACTGCCGAATTGACCAAGGCAAACCTGAATGGTCTGATTGCAGAGCGTGCGCGTGCACTGGCAGACATTCGCTCTTCCATAAATGCTGAAGACAAGTGATTTGAAAAAAATACATAAAAATCCCCGATTTGGGGATTTTTTTTATTCGCCAATTCTAATATTTGGTCGCGTCGCGCGCAGATTATTCAGTGATTTTTCCTGTGCAGCACGGAATGCGTCCGGATTCCATATTTGGAAACTGTTGCCACGACCAACAAATACCGCGCGGTCTGTGATGCCTGCGTGTACCAGCATATCGGACGGGATAACAATACGCCCCGTCACATCAAATGTCAATTCGCGCGCATCTGCAAACAGCATCGCAGTTAAATCGTCCAGTTGGCTGTCAAACAGTCCCATTTTATCGGTTGCTGCGGCCATTTGTTCCATGCGTGACATGGTCATGCCTTCGATACAATTATGTGTAAAAGAACGGAATAAAACAACGCCTGGGAATTTTTCGGCTGCAACCGAAGCGCGGAAAGAGGCAGGTACAGAAATGCGTCCCTTGGTATCCAAACGATTTTCATAAGATGAGAGAAACAATGACATTTTATGATTTTCTTTAATGGGATTGTTCCCGACCTCTCTTTCCTTTGCTTCGAACTGAATGTAGCACGGGAATTTATGGTTGTCAATGACAAATTATAGTTTTTTTATGGTATTTTATGGTTTTGCTAAATAAAAAATAAAAAAATGAAAATAAAATTAAAATAAATGCATTTTATGCTTGACCTGCGATTCGTTTTTGTTCTAAGATGTTTGTATAGACAAGGGGAAAAGAAATAAAAGCCTTTAAAATCCGCGAAAATATTGGTTTTAAGGGAAAAAAACAAAAATAAATCCGAAGATTGTCTGAATGATTTGTAAATACACAGGTATTTACAGGAAAAAAGACGGTTTTCTACAACATACGCCCATAAGGAGGGGAACGCGCATGCCAAAAAATATCAAAGAAATTATGATTGCATTGAATCAGGTTTTAACAACGACTGTTTGGGTAAACGAAGACAGACAAATTGTCTCGTTGGCAGATGAATTAAAAATTGGTCAAAACAATGCACCGCGTTCTATCGAAGATTTATCGCGTCCGTCATTGGTTGGTGCGTATGTTTCGTTACAGATTCGTACAGATAATTTTGATGTTGCTGCAGAAACAATGGAAACGCGTGATTTGGCATTGCGTGTCAAAGAAATGGTTTTTGCCGAAGCGAAAAAGATTATGGATGCGGCAGATGGTTCGATGAAATCTGGTGTTGCGATGGCTGCATAAAAATTGTGTGCGTAAAACAGTTTCCGTTTATCGGAAGGAAGGGAGCGAACCGCCAACGAGTAATCGTCGGCGGTTTTTGTTAGTGTGTATTTTGTTTCGGGTTGTGATTAAACAAATTTTTCTGGTACCAGATTACAGATATTTTTCCATATTCTGCGGAATAGGCTGGTATCTGGTGCGTGGCTGTGTATGCGTGGTGTTTCGTCGCCGGTGCGATATCCAGTCCATATTGGTTTGTTGTTATCGTCCAGTGTGACATGCCATGATGTTTTTGTATCTTTTATAATCATCTCGCGCAGTTTGCTGGCAAAGTCCTTACTTTCAAATATTGCGACGTTTTCGGTGTTGTAATATGCGCTGCGTGGGTCCAGGTTAAAACTGCCTATCCATGAAATATTGTCGTCAAAAACCATTGTTTTACTGTGCAGTACTGAAAAGCTGGATTGTTTTCTTTCGCGGTCGTGCTCTTTTCCGCGCAGGTTTTCTGCAGATACCATAAACTCGTAAACATCTGCGCCCGATTTAATCAGTTGTTCGCGGTATTTTTCCCATTTTGCATATACGGTTGGTGCGTTCGTTGAAGCCAGCGAGTTTGTGACGATTGTTGTGTGTACGCCGGATTTTTCTTCGTCCAGCATGTATTCTAATCCGCCCTGGCCGGGAACAAAGTATGCAGCCGACATGTATACGGAATTGCTGGTCGTGCTCCACAGGTGTTGTAATGCCTGGATGATTTTTCCGTGATAGTTTTCTTTTTCGTCCATACTCATTTCAATTTTTTCTGGTGGGTCGGCCAAGAATTTCCCGTGTCCCCAACTAAAATCCATTTTCTTTTGTTTGTATTCGCGCATTGCCATCGAAATAATGGTGTTGTATCGGCGGACATTATCTGTGCTTTTTTGTTCCAGGTCTGTAAATGTCTTTTCTAATTTTTTTAATGCGCGCTTTGATTTTGCTTTGGGGAATACAGATGCAGGAATTGCCAGATGGTGGTTCCAGTATTCATTAAAACTGCTTGTGGCGTGGCGTGTCATATCGCCGATAAATAAAACATCGGTGTCTGAAAAGTTTGAGGCGGTTTCTGGATAGAAATAATTGCTGCCAACATTGCGGCCGCCGGTAATATATGCGACATTATCAACGATGAACAGTTTATTGTGCATGCGTGAGTTTAATCGGCTGAAATCTGTCAAGAATTGTGGATAGTACAGCAGTTTTGAACGATTTGCTACGGTGTTAAAAATTTTGACTTCTATGTTTGGATGTTGGTTCAACAGTGTGACATCAACGATATCGGATTTTGTGCCATAGTCATCCAACAGTATTCGGATTTTAACGCCGCGGTCTGCTGCGTTTTTTAATTCGCCAATCAGAACCTTGGATGTAAAGTCATTGCTGTAAATATATGTTTGCAAATCGATTGTTTTTGTTGCCATTCGTGCAAAAGCAGAACGGATTACAAATGCGGACAGGCCGTCTTCGATTAGTGTTGCGCCAGATATATCGGGTTTTGAGTTCAGTTCGTCCGCATAGCACTGGGCGATTGGTGTTTTGTACGGGTCATAGTCAAAATCAGTTGCTGTGATTTTTGGGGTGTAGTTGTCCAAACGTGCATCATTCGTACTGGTTGGTACGGTTGTGCATCCCATCAGGGGCAGGGCTAAAATCCAAACTGCAACTTTTTTTATGATTGACAATTTTTATTATCCTTGGTTTGTTGTGACATTATAAACACAGAATATCATATGGACAATAAAAATTCATTATATTTTTTAATAAATTATGAAATCGTTCCTGTTTGACTTGGCGTGTGTGAATTTTTTGTTTGTGTAAATCTTAATAAAGTGATAGAATCAAAGATAATTAATGGAAAGGGAATATTGCTATGAAACGATTTATTGCGGTTTTGGCTGGTTTGTTAACATTGCCTGCGTTCGCAGATAATGTACCAATGCGTCACGAAGAGGGGATGCGCACTGATATAATTTCGCGTGATGTTGATGCATCGGTGTCTGCGACTGCAGCAGGGCGCACGTCAAAGCGTGGAACCGTTAATCGCAGTGGCGTTTCGCGTTCTGTTCCGACTGCGAATGCCTCGGTGACTTCGCGTCAAACAAATTCTGCGGCTGGCCGTGTTGTTGCATCAACGCGTTCTGCGGTTGCTGTGCCAAATTCCGCTGGTAAACAGCCGGTGGCGCGTACGGCAAATGCGGCGACGGTGATATCGCGTAGTACGACATTGGGTGGCCGTGCGGCAGATGCTGCATCGCGTTCGATGGTTGAAAAACCGTCGGTTTCATCGCGTATTCGTGCTCGTGCTGCCACGGTCAGTGTTAGCACGCCTAAGGTAGATACGGCTGTTTCTGTGTCAAATACCGAAACGGTACCTGTGGCGACTGCGGCCAGTGTGACCAGTGCGATGGAAAATATTGCATCCCTAACTACTTTTTGCAAGGCGCAGTATGCCGAATGTATGGATAATTTCTGTAATGTTCTGGATGATAAGCAGGGGCGTTGTTCTTGCTCGAAAAATGTCAAGAATTATGAAAAAACAGAAACTGCTTTAAAAACCGCGACCGAGGCATTACAGGATGTTGCACAGCAGATTCAATACATTGGTCTGACCAAAGACGAAATTGATACCCTGTTCTCTCAGACCGAGGCTGAATTGGCAATGCAGGCAACGACAGATAATTCTCAGATAAAGAATGATTTGGATAAAATTAAAAGTTTGATTGTTCAGGTTAAGTCTGGTACTGCATCCTCGACCGAAGTTGACAGTGGTATTTCCATGGATTTATCTGGTTTAATGAACTTTAATATCAGTAGTGCCGGTTTTGATTTATCATCGATGTTTGGTACGAAGACTACAAACACAAATTCAATCAGCAACCAGCGCGGCGAACAATTATATAAGACGGCTGCGGCACGTTGCAAGGCGGCGGTTTTAAAAGATTGCCAGGATCAGGGTGTTGATATATCTATTGTGTCTAATTCGTATGATATGGAAATTGACAAGCAGTGTGTCGCGTACGAGCGTTCACTGACCAATGCAAATGAAGAAATGAACCAAACGGTTCGTAATGCAAAAAGTGTTCTGCAACGTGCGCGCCTGATGGTGGCCCAGCAAAAGAATGCGTATGACCTGCGTGGTTGTATAAATGCGCTGGATTCATGTATGCAGGATGACTTTGTCTGCGGTAATGAATATGAAAACTGTCTGGATCCATTTGGCAAATACATTGTCGAAGGTGCAGTTGTGCTGGGTTCAACTCCTGGGCAGGTACATTTGGATAGTTATACTGGTATGTCTGGGGCTGTTTACAGTGCAGATGGCCTGTATTCAACATGGAATTATAGCAGTAGCGGTAATAAAAACGCCTGGGGTTCATCCAGCGGCTATACCGAGGGGTCTTTGGCGGAATATGTTGATGCGACTATGGGTGAAATTGTGACGGGTGTTGGCGACACAATGTCGGAATATCTGCAGTATAAAATGGGGTATGTCCAGGATAATAAAAGTTATGGTATGTGTGCCTCGGTCTTGAATAAATGCCAGGATTATACATATTCAAATGGCGAATATAATCCAGAAAATCGTGTGGTTGAAGAATATCTGATGCGCACACTGGTCAAGATAAAAAATGCCCAAGACAGGGTGATTTCTGATTATGCGGAATCGTGTATTGCCGACGTCCAGTCTTGTTTGGGTGAAAACAATTATAACGGTTATTCTGGTACGGGGTTAACAACAACCTCAAAAATCGCAATCAATGCATGCCGAAGCCAGATTATCACATGTATGTCTGTGAATGGGCGTGCTGATGCCGAACCGACACCAGGTGGGATGGCGGAATGGGTTAATGGTGTGATGTCGCAGGGTGATGGGCAGTAGGGATGTGAATACAAATTGCTTGATTGCTACACATATGAATGCAGAAGATGTTCCTGGATGCTCTGGTGTGTTGGGCTAGCAATTAATGGGTGTTATTGTTTTTTGTGGAAGCTTGGAGCAAGTAATAAAAAACTGCACTGGGTTTGTGTGTAATAAGTAATAAATACCCCAAATGGGGTATCTTTTTATGGTTTTAGGCTTGTTGTATATCGATTTTTTTGTAAGCCCAGACAATATATATTATGTGGATGCTTATAATAAAGTGTTAAAAAAATTGATTGGCGAATAAAGGATAAAATCAATAAATTGTTCGTTTTTTTGCTGGCCATATAATGTTGTTTTTTTTGCTTGTATTAGATAGTGTTTTTAGATATAATATAAAGCAAATATAAGGAAAGAGAGTCTATATCATGAAAAGATTTGTTGTTGTTTTGGCTGGTTTGCTGTCATTGCCTGCATTTGCAGAAATTGCGCCGCTTTATTTCGAAAGTGCAGAAGCGCTTGAAGTGGAAGAAGCAGTTCCAGCTGAAGAAGAAACTGTTAAACAACAGGATATGCCAACTATTGTAAAGACTGCGCCTGTTTCTGGTCGTGTAAATGCGCGTGGTCGTGTGGCATCGCGTAATACGACTTCTCCACGTGCTGCGAATGTGCGCGATGCACGCAATGGTGTTGTTGCACGTACTGCGACAAATCAAAATGCCGCGCGTTCTGTGAATGCGCGTGCGGTGTCAAATGTTTCGGCACGTCCTTCACGTGAAGCAGCGGCGACGAAACAAATTGCAACAACGCGTCGTGCAATGCAAAATGGTGTGGTGACACGTGCGCGTGCTGGTTTGACAACAACAGATACTGTGAATACGCCTTTGTATTCTGGTAATGTTGCTGCGCGTGCTGGTGCGATGCGTACAGGTGCAGCGGTTCGTGCACGTATCCCAACAATTTCTGCGTCTGTCACCAACAGCGCAGGGTCCAGTGTTACAAATTCTGCTGCCCCTGTTGAAACAGCGGCCAGTGTTGCAGCATCTATGGATGAATTGGCCCAGATGACCGCTTTCTGCAAGGCGCAGTATACAGAATGTATGGATAATTTCTGTAATGTTCTGGATGATAATCAGGGACGTTGTTCTTGCTCGAAAAATATCAAGAATTATGAAAAGACAGAAGTTGCATTAAAGACTGCGACCGAAAGCCTGCAGGACGTTGCGCAGCAGATTCAGTATATTGGTTTGACCAGTGATGAAATTCAGACATTGTTTACCCAGACCGAGGCCGAAGCCGCAATGTCCAGTAAGTCTGATAACTCTCAGTTAAAGAACGATTTGGACAAGATTAAAGGGTTGTTGGTTGGCGTTAAATCCGTGACTGCCTCCTCGACCGAGGTTGATAATGGTTTGTCTATGGATTTGTCTGGTTTGATGAACTTTAATATCGACAGCACCGGCTTTGACCTGGGGTCATTGTTTGGAAATACAAAAACAACAAACACAAATTCAATTAGCAACCAGCGTGGTGAACAGTTGTATAAGACGGCGGCTGCCCGTTGCAAGACGGCGGTCTTGATGGATTGTCAATCCCAGGGCGTTGATATCGCCGTTGTGTCCAATTCGTACGATATGGAAATTGATAAACAGTGTGTTGCATATGAACGCGCATTGACGGATGCAAACGATGAAATGAATCGTACGGTTCGCAATGCGAAAAGCGTACTGCAGCGTGCGCGCCTGATGGTGGCTCAGCAAAAGAATTCATATGACCTGCGTGGTTGTGTAAACGCGCTGGATTCGTGTATGCAGGATGACTTTGTCTGCGGTAATGAATATGAAAACTGTCTGGATCCATTTGGCAAATACATTGTTGATGGTGAAATTGTGCTGGGAACGGCTCCTGGTCAGAACAGCTATTCCGGTATTTCAGGGGTTGGATATAGCAATAAAGGCTTATATTCAACATGGGATTATTACGCTTCTAGTGGTAATGCCTGGGATAATAAAAATGGTGCAGGAAACTCTTTGACGGATTATATTAATGATACTGTCACTACTGGTTTTGTAGAAGAAACTTCAACAAATATGTCAAGATATCTGCAGTACAAAATCGGATATTATGATAAAGATGACAATAAAAATCATGGTATGTGTATGTCTGTCCTTAACAAGTGTCAGGATTACACCTATGACAGAGAAGGAAATTATCTGCCAAACAATCCGGTTGTCAAAGAATATTTGACACGTACCCTGGTTCAGATCAAGGCAAAACAGGATCAAATCTTGGGGGCGTATGGTGAATCGTGTATTGCCGATGTTCAGTCCTGTTTGGGTGAAAACAATTATAACGGCTATTCTGGTGCGGGGTTAACACCAACCTCAAAAATCGCAATCAATGCATGCCGGAATCATATTATTACATGTATGTCTGTTAATGGCGATCAGACGAGTGAGCCAGACCCAACCGGAATGGCAAACTGGGTTAATAATATCATGCAAGCCAATAACACAGACCAATAAAAATCGCCCCAAATGGGGCGTTTTTTAATGATGTGATATTAAATGTAAAATTAAACTGAATATAAAAATAATTGTTATTATCCCCAGTATTAATTTTTGTGCTTTATGTGATTTATTTCCATCACAGTGTTCGCATTCGCATCCGCATGTGCGCATTACCATCCACCATGATATCATTAACATTATTCCAGAAAATATGAACAACCATGGTTCCATCCAATGTGGCAGGATGTGAAAATGCGCAACATCTGGCGCAACCAGTCCAATAATTGCCAAAAACATTGGCAACCCACAGCAAAAAATATGTGGTGCGATTGTTGCAATAATGCCTAATTTAACTGCTTTGTTTTTCATGTATGCCTTTTTTATGTTTCGGGCAATTATAAACCCCATGAAAAAAATTATCAAATAATAAAATGTTGACTATATTCTTATTTGTGGTATAACACACGCGTGTCGGAAAATTCTAAATTTTATATTTCTGCTGATTATGCCTTTCAGGACCAGGCATCTGTATATCTTTTCACAAATGAAAATGTTGCAGGTTATCTGAATAAACTGTGTAATTTAAACGGTGGTCGCGTTCTAACGGTTGCGTCATCTGGCGACCACGGGTTCGAAGCGCGCCTGTTGGGGGCGACACATATTGACTCGTTTGATATTAATTCGTATCAGCGCAATGTGCTGGAACTAAAGACGCGCATGATACGGGCACTGCCATATTCGGATTTTATGGATTTCTTTTTTGATAAACGAAATTTCTTTAATCCGAAAATTATTGCACCAATCGCATCGCAATTTTCGCGTGAATTAAAATATTTTATGAATAAATGCGATGATGGTGGTGCGATGCATATGTTTAAATATCGCGGTCCAACCGCCCCGGAATATGATCTGCGACATATATCGTATATAAACAGCGCCGAAGACTATGAACGGCTGCGTGATATTTTGCCCGAAAAAATAAACTTTCATCATTGTAAATTGGAACGTGTTTCGGCTAAATTTCAACGGCGTTATGATTTAATAATGCTGTCTAATATATTTTACTATATGTATACGCGCGAACGTACAAACGAAGATCGCTTTGCTAAATTTTATCACAATATCCTGCGTCCATTGGCGGAAAATAATTTGGCAGATGGCGGGAAAATCTGTTTTAATTATATGTGGAATACAAATCCATCTGTATGGTCGAATTTCGTAGATTTTATCCAGATGCAGTATGTCAAGGACAGGGCATACAGTTTTATATCACGCAGTGTTATATCTGCATTTCATGATACGGATTGGGATACGGCATTAATAATGCAAAAACGCCAAAGATAATCATATGCATGGCATCCCCAGCAGGGCTCGAACCTGCATCTAATTCTTAGGAGGAATTTGTTCTATCCTGTTGAACTATGGGGACGTGCAGACAGATATTAAATTAATCTGCAAAAATATTCAACATTTTTATTGGTGACGGGTATTGACAAAAAAACAAATCTGACTAATATTATAATAGAACAGATACAGGATAGATAATGGCCAAGAAGACAGAATTATATAGTGCAAGCATAGTGGAAAACGAAGGGTTAAAGGAAATTCAGGTTGATATATTCGACCTGCCGTATGATAAATTTAATGATGCGGCCCCATTGATTATACATGGTGATGTATCATTGGGACGACCAAAGGGGCGTGAATTACCCAATATGCGTAATGTGGTTATAATGGGTGCTTTGGACCTGGGGGAATTTAAAATCACGCCGGACACAATTTTGCCAGACCAGGTTTCGGAAATAATATGTGAGCATTCTGTTAATTCATTGGATGATTTACCAAAAAATTTACCATCTAAATTAAAGCAGATAAGAATTCGTCATGCCTTATTTAACAATATAAAAAAAGACAAAGATGGTGCGTTAACTGCGGCGCGTCGTTTCGTGGCCCAGCACAAGCGAATCCGGGTGACGGATGGCAGTACCTATCTGCGTGATTTGTTAAAGGATATCGAGCGAGAAATAGCGCAAAAACAGTCAGTCCAGCCTGAAAAAAGCGCGCCCATAAAACCAGCAGTTGTATTGGGCGATAAAACAGAAGATTATTATTCAACAGATGAATTAGTTACTGTTTGCAGGGGGACGGTTCCAGAATTTGCAAATTTAACTGATGCGGAATTGGCGCGATATATTAAACAGGCGCGTTCGTCGCGTGCGAATTTGAAAATCGAACCTGTTGAATTAAAACGCGCAGACGGTGTAAAGATTGTTTGTGTCCATCGTGATTATGTTGATACAATTATCGGTTTTATCTTGGCGCAAATCGATGCAAATAAAGAACGCACAACCAAAAAGACCAAAGAATACAAGTCAAAAACAAAGTTGATTGCGCCGGTCCAGCAACCAGTTGTTGAAGCCGAACGTTTATATCAACTGGACGGTCGTAAATTTCATACTGCAGAAATCAAAAAATATATTCCAAAGCGTGAATGGAATGAAATAAAAAGCGATCGCAATGGAAATAAAAAAGAACTGTTGGAAATTCTGCGTGAAATTAATGTGATTAATGTAAATCCGACTGATACAGATGGCAGCAAGGTTTATTATATAGAAGATGGACAAATCAAGGCTTCGCGTGTGCTGGAATTGAAAAATTCCAGATGTTTGGCCCAGGGGTTTGGAAATCTGAACAGCAGACAGCGTATTGTATGGGGAATATCTGGGAATGTTTTTGTTTGTGTTGATTTCTTTGTTGAGCATGAACATGCATTACATAAATACAAGAATGTAATTCGCAACATGGATTTAGATTTGTCGCGGATTAATTTGGCTGAATATTACAGCGTCTCAGATTTAATAGATGAATTGTCTGATGGGCGTGATGGTCCATCCGGTCCAGATGGTTCATGTGCCCCAACGGATCCAAAAGTACCTGTTGGGTCTGCTGTGTCGGGTGCGCCATCAACCATGGTGGATGATTCTGTATCGCAGAATGAAAAGGTTGTTGTGTCTGACAAGAAAGCAAAAGTGACAAGTGTTGATGCGGTGGTATCTGCTGCTGATAAGGTCAAAGAAAATAAAATATCTGTTGGCGCCACTGCCGGCATAAATCCAACTGGGATAGTTTGGGCGGAATTATATTCTTTGAATATGCGCCTGACCCAACAAATAAGTTTGGTTGATGGTGAACGAAAAATTATTCTGAATAAAATGCAGACGGAAACCAATACTGATAAGTTGTTGCGTATGACACGTGACATAGCCCACAATCTTCAGCGCAAGAAAGAACTGGAAGAAATGATGGCAAAACTGCATGAAATGAACAAAAAGTTAATCGGTTGGCAATCCAACCTGGATAAACAAAAATAATAACATTTTCCCTGTCAGTGATGTCAGGGGAATTTTTTTGTTGTTGTTTGACATTGTTGAATACTTCGTATAAAATACGACGGATAGAATTATAAAAAGGGTAAATAAATGGCAACAATAACAAGAAGTGATTTTGCAGAAAGATTGCGCGAACGCTTTGGTTTGACAATGGCGGATGCATATAAAATGGTTGATGTTGTATTTGATGAAATTCGTGATGCCTTGATTCATGGGGAAGAGGTTAAGTTTGCCGGTCTGGGCAGTTTCAAGATTCTGGAAAAAAACGCGCGTATGGGACGTAATCCTAAAACAGGGCAAAGTGCGGTTATCTCGGCGCGTCGTGTTGCAGCATTTCGCCCCAGCAACGAATTTCGCGAACGTGTCGCGAATCATAAATAAAAAAACGCCCAGTTGGGCGTTTTTTTTATTACCATAATTTTACGCGATGTTCTGGCAGAATGTATAAAGTATTATTGTTATTGATACCAAATGCATCGTACCATGCGTTAATATGTGGTAATATTCCGTTAACACGATTTTTGCCCAGTGAATGTTCATCAACCTTGGTCAGGCGCAATTCTTCCTCGGCACGGATATTTTGTGCCCATGCACCCGCATATGCGATAAAAAATCGTTTGTCTGCGCTAAGGTTTTCTGTTGTGTCCGATGGCGTGCCAAAGTTTTTATATGCGTCAAAAGCAATTGTCACACCGCCGTAATCCGCCAGATTTTCGCCCAATGTAAATTCGCCATTTGCATAAACTTCATCATTGATTTTTATTTTATCAAAGAATTCTTTCATGACATTGGCGCGGATTTCAAAGCCTTTGGCGTCTTCTGCGGTCCACCAATCTTTCATGTTGCCGTCCTTGTCAAAATGGCGACCTGAATCATCGAAACCGTGTGTCATTTCGTGACCAATCACGGCACCGATTGCGCCATAATTAAATGCATCATCTGCGTCCATATCAAAAAACGGATATTGCAGTATTCCGGCCGGGAAACAAATTTCATTTGTTGATGGGTCGTAATATGCATTGACCTCGTGTGCATTCATATACCATATATTTGGGTCTTTTTCTTGGCCGATTTTTGCCAACCAGAATTCGTCTTCGAATTTTGCGACACGCATCATGTTTTCCCACAACGAATCATTTTTGATTTCCAGGTTTGAATAATCGCGCCATTTGTCCGGGTATCCGATTTTTGCACGGAACGTGGATAATTTTTCCAGTGCTTTTTGCTTTGTTGTATCAGACATCCAATCCAGTTTTTCTATACGCATTGCATATGCGCGCTGCAGATTTTTTACCAATGTTTGCATGCGTATTTTTGCGTCGCCCGAAAAATATTTTTCAACGTACAGTTTTCCGACTTCTTCACCCAATGCATCATCAATCATTGCGACCACGCGTTTCCAACGTGGCTTTTGTTCTTTTTGTCCTGCCATTGTTCTGTTATAGAAATCAAATGCAATGTTATATGATTTATCATCTAAAACAGAATCTGCTGCACAAACAATGCGGTATTTCAGGTATGTTTTAATTAATTCAAAATCAGTATCATTCATAATTGCGATTGATTCTGCGATTGCTTCAGGTTGGCCAATATTTATGAAGTTGGCGGCATTGGCACCACGTGTTTCCAGGAAAGTTTCCCAATCAAACCCAGTAAATTTTTCTTTGATCTCATTAATGCTCATTTTGTGATAATTTGCATGTGGGTCGCGCAGTTTTTCTTTTGGATAGAATGATTTTGCCATACGCATCTCCAGTGCGTATAGTTTATCAACATCGACTGTCACACCAAAATTTGCCATTTGTTTTGCGATAAATTCTTTGTATTTTTTTCGAATCTCAACTGATTTTGCGTCTGTATCAAAATAGTAATCGCGTGACAGCCCCAATCCGCCCTGGCCAATATTGTACAGGAAGTGTTCGCTGTCCATTTCATCCAACGCCACACCGTCCCCCCAGAACGCGGATGAAAAAGTAAACATTTTTCCCAGATATTTTTCCAAATCTGTGCGTGTCAGTGTATCAATCTCGGCTAATAAAGGTTGTACAGGTGTGGTTGCATCAGCGTTTAACTTTTCTGCATTCATTGCGACTGCATACAGTGTTCCAATTTTACCTTTATCGTTTTCTGCAATTTCGCGTGTGCGTTCCAAATTTGTATTGCGTAAAACATCAAATGCGCCGTATCTGCTGTAATCATCAGGGATTGGATTATGTTTTTGCCATCCTGCGTTTGCATATGCATAGAAATCATTCCCCGGATTAACCGTTATATCCATATTTTCAAGTTTAATACCTGCATTCACTATTTTCTCCTTTGGTGACATGTTTGCCCACAGTATCGCGGTCGCAACCGCAACAATACCGACAATGTTTAAAAATTTATGTTCCATTTTCCTTTACCGTATTATGTTTACAATGATGTCATCCAGAATCAGCATTCCCTGCGTGGTTGCAGAAATACATTCATCCTGAATTTTTACATATTCTGGGTGTTGTGCGACCCAATCTATATCAATAACGTTTTTTACCATGTCTGTCAAATGGCATCCGCGAATTGTTCGCATGCCGGTCAGAATCATTTCAGTTGCACGCACATTATTTGATATTTTTTCAAATCGTGCGCCACCGCCCAGCTGTTCGTGCCAGGTATTATCAAGCAATATGCGTCCTGCTGCGCAGCGTCCAATTCCGATATATGGTTCGCCATCCCAAATATTTTGGTTGTGTTGGCATTCTTGCCCGGGGGCGCAATAATTAGAAACTTCATACCGTGGCAGGTTCAAGTGATTGTCGATTGCCATATACATTTTTGCCATTTCTTTATTTGATGGCATATTCAGATTCATTTTTCCAAACGGTGTATTTTCTTCAATCGTTAATTCGTACATTGATATATGTTCCAGACCAATTTGGTTAATTTGTCTGCATAAATCTATTACGGTTTTTTCTGTGTCTTCTGGCAGACCGTATATAAAATCTACCGATACACGCAGTCCCATATTTTGCGCTGATTGAATCAGGTTCAGTGCATCTGACACATTGTGTCTTCGCCCCATAAATTGCAGTTTTTTATCATCTAAACTTTGCACGCCAATCGACAGGCGATTCATCCCGATTTTTTTAAATTCACCCAGTTTTTCTTTATCTAATGTACCGGGGTTTGATTCTAATGTGATTTCAGAATCTTGTGCCAGATTGAAATTTTTTTGAATTGTATTAATGATTTTTTCAAATGATTTTACCGGCATCAGTGATGGTGTGCCGCCACCAAAAAAAATTGTTGGCACACCTGGTGTGCCCAGCATTTTTCCCCAATGTGCTATCTCGTCACAGATTTCATCTGTGTATTTGCCCCAGTCTGGTGCGTTGCATGCCTGTGAAAAGAATGCGCAATAATTGCATTTTGACATACAAAATGGTACATGAATATAAATGTTATGTGGTGCGCTTTTCATTGTACGGATATTTTACCGCCCGAATTCTTTCGCGCAAGTAATAAATGAAAAACGCTTTTATGTATTTTAATTTTATGATATAATATGTGCAACATTGATACGATGAAGGTCAGGACGATTTTATTTTTAACGGGTATTTTTGCGCCTTTGGCGGTTTTTGCCGCGAACGAAGGCGTGCCGTCATATTATCAAACAAATGCTGCGCCGACCGCGAATCAGGCTGCATATAATCGTTATGCGTCGCGTGGGTATACAAAATATGTCGGTCAATCCGGTTCTAAACAGGTTTTAAATTCCCAGACATATTCATACCAGGTTCCACGCGCCCAGGCACCAACGGTTGTGGGTACGATGACGCCGAATGGTATTGCATTGCCGGGTGAGCCTGCAACATCCATATATGCTGGTTATGCGCGTCGCTTTGCAGATTTTGAATTTGAGACGGGCGTTAATTCCATATTGGAATGGGACGACATGATTTGGAATGAAATTCGTGTCGGTGCAAAACATAATTTCAGTCTGCGTGATTTTGATTTGTCTGTATTTGGGGAATATGCGTATGGTAGTTTATCGCATGGTGGATTATCGATGGATTATGATTTAAAGCCGTTTGATGAATCTGACCCTGCATACGGAATCTTTACAATTTCCATTGGTGACCAAACCGGTCGCAGTAATCATTTTCGTTTTGGTATATCGGCGCACCATGTTTGGGATTTAGGTGGATGGAAATTATCTCCAACATTTGGGTACGAGATATTTAAGCACAATCTGGAAATGTCAAACCATTACTATCCAAATCCTGCGGTTTATCTGCCACTGATGACGGATCAGGGTGAATATGTTTATGGTGACGAATTTGGCGAATATTATTCTGTGCCGGTTGGTTCGGCTGTATCTGATACCTGGTACCAGGTATGTATGACCCCCGAAGATATTAAGGTTGTGACCAATTCTCCATCCGGATATTATGATGGTTTTGGTCAGTTGGGCGATACGTTGTACACTGGTGATTATGAAATTGCGATGGGTACTGTTCCATGGGGTGTTGCTGCAGGTGAATGTGTTATTATTGGTGGTGATGGGCCGGTGTTGGTCGAAGGAACAACGCACATTTATAATACAACATGGGCTGGATTCTATATTGGGCTTGAAATTGAAAAGCAGATGACGCTCAAGGATAATCTGCGCATGTATCTTCAATTCGGTCTGCCAAAATATTCATCCGAAGGTATTTGGCCAAATCGTACAGATTGGCAGCAGAACCCCAGTTTCTTGGACGAAGGCAGTAATGGCGCATATTCGTATACCGCTGAACTGGAATATAATTATAAATTGTCTGACCGTATCAAATTGTCATTAAAGGTTGATACAAATCTGTTCCATGTTGGAAAAATTGGTGGCGAATTATATGTTGCAGAATATACTCAATATGTCGTTGATGAAAATGGCCAGTATGTGATGCAGGAAATAATTGCTGATGATGGTTCGGTCTACTATATTCCGTTGCTGGAAACCGTTCCTGCCTATACAGAACAGGTGTCTGATTCCTTGAATCGTGCCACCTGGCAGTCGTTCGGTCTGCATCTGGGTGTAAAATACGCATTTTAATATAACGAATATTATGGGGGCTGATTATGCGAACCAAAGTGTTTTCGTTGCTGTTTTCCTGTGCGTTGTTTGTGCCAAATTGTGGGTATGCAATGCGCGGTGAATTTAATGTCGACAGATGGTACGGCATGCTGGATTCTGTACGTGCGCGCGCTGCATCTGAAAATATTTCGGAATCTACAATTAAATCAACGTTGCACAGTCCTGCTTTTATCCCTTCTATTGTAAAAAGTGATAAAAACCAGGCCGAATTTAAATTAACATTGGACGGTTATTTGTCGCGTGTTGTAAATCCAACCCGTATCGCCCAGGGTAAAAAAATGCGTGCTACATATCCGACAATGTTGTCGCGCGTTGAAAATAAATATGGTGTGCCACCACATGTGATGCTGGCGTTTTGGGGTATGGAATCAAATTATGGGGCGGTAAAATCGCGTCATAAATTGATCGATGCTTTTTTGACGCTGATGTACGATGGACGTCGCGAAACATTTTTCGGAAATCAGTTAATTGCATTAATGAAAATTGCAGATACAAATAAACTAGAAATCAATAATATTCATGGGTCGTGGGCAGGTGCGATGGGGCATTTCCAGTTTATTCCAACAACCCTGGCACAATATGGTGCAGACGGTAATTCTGATGGTCGTATTGATATTATAAACAATATTGGCGATGCGATGTTCAGCGCAGGAAATTACCTGAATAAATTAGGGTGGAATAAAAATGAGCGCATTGTTCGTCGTGTTATTTTACCGGCGGATTTTGATGTTTCGTTGTTGGACGGCAAGACAAAACTGACATTGCCCCAATGGTCTGCACTGGGGGTCACGAACCCTGATGGTACTGTAATTCCACAGAATAACATGACGGCTGGTTTGGTTGCAGACACAGCGCATATCACAGCCCAGCGCGCCACAGTCGCACCAGATGCAGCCGCAGATTCAGATGTTGCACCAATGCCTGTGATAACTGCGTATTTGACATATCCAAATTTTTATCGCATCAAGAAATGGAATAATTCAAATTGGTATGCCATTGCGATTGCAAACCTGGCCGATGAATTGCATTAGTGCGCGTATATTTGTATTGTAAATAAAATCGTTGAATATTAGGCATTTGTTTGATATTCTTTTTCCTATATATGTATAAAGGATATATTTATGGCTATCAAGATACGTGATTTCGAGGTCCGCTTAACTCGCAACAAAGAAGAACGTAAACAGGTTCGTCAACTGCGTTATAATGTCTTTTGTCTGGAAGAAGGGGCAGGTGCAACCGAAGAACAACGTGCGCTGGGCGAAGAATATGATGCCTATGACCGTTTTGCAGAATATATGGCGGTTTTTCATCAGGGGCGTGTTGTTGGAACATATCGTATCATTGATCGCAACGCTGCGGAAAAAATGGGCGGATTTTATACCGAAAATGAATTTAATATATCCAAGATAAAAAAATATCCAGGAAATATTGCAGAAATGTCGCGCGCATGCGTTGATCCTGCCTATCGTGATAATGCGTTGGTATTACGCATGTTATGGGCAGGGTTGGGCGAATTAATTGTTCGCAGAAAGATTGGTGTTGTGTTTGGTGTTGCGTCTTTTGTTGGAACAAAACCTGCACGCAGTGCCCAGGCAATATCATACCTGTATTATAATCATTTGTCGCCATCGCGCATTCGTGCAACAGTTTTACCAGAAAAATTTGCTGATGGTGTAAATCCAAAAATGGCGCGCATGAATATATTGCCACGTGAATTTGTTGATGCAGCCGATGCACGCGCTGAAATGACCCCATTGATTAAGGGGTATCTGCGACTGGGGGCAACATTCGGTCGTGGTGTTTTTGTTGATGTGCCATTTAATTCGTATGATGTGTTTGTGGTTGTTGAAACTCGTAAAATGGACGCTGCGTATCAGAAACATTTCTTGGGACGTGAAAATGCATTAGGGAATCCTGAAGATGAAAAAGAAAAAATCATCAAAACTGTTGGTAAAATTTTAACATTCCCAGTTGTTGGCCCGTTCAAGGCGGTACGCGCATTTGTAGACTTCTTATTGCGCGAAGATGCAGATGATGCCGAATATATCGAAGACAGTGAAAAATCAGAAAACGAAGAATAACATAAAATGGCAAAATTACGTAAACAAAACATATTTAACACAACAACCGCAGCAATTAAGTTTATGCTGTTTTGGGTAATGGTTGTAATTCAATTACCGATAATTGTTTTAATGCCACGCCGAATTGCAGTGCGATATATGCCGATATTCATGTGGATATTAATTAAACTGGCGGGGGTAAAAATTGTTGTGCATGGAAAATTGTCAGACGCGCGTCCGTTGATGATTTGTTCAAATCACATATCTGTATTTGAAATTGCAACATTTCCATCTGTCTTTCGCGGCAGTTTTATTGCCAAGAAAGAAATGGAAAATTGGCCATTGGTTGGTTGGGTTGCAAAAAAGTTTGGCGTAATATTTGTTGATCGTCGTCCATCACATGCGCGTGATGCCCTGGCGGTGGTACAGCGTGCGGTGCAATCTGTGAAATACCCGATGATTCTGTTTCCTGAGGGGACAACAACAAACGGTGCGTATGTAAAACCGTTCAAAAGTACATTATTTAACTTTGTTGAAAATTCTAATGTGACGGTCCAGCCAATGGCGATGCATTATCGGTATAAAGATGGCACTGTAATTGATGAACAAACATTGGCCGACCATTTTGCCTATTTTGATAACAAAAAAATGGAAATGGGTCCCAAATGTAAAATTGAACGCAGCGCCTTTGGCCAGGTGTTTCATATTATGATGCTGGGCGGCTTTACAGTTGAAATAACTCTGCTGCCACCACCACCCCTGACGGGGTTAGACAGAAAGCAGATTGCCGACGTCCTGCAAAAACAAGTGTCGGAAAAATACATGGAATTAAAAGAAAAAAATAACAATAAAAAATAAAGAGATTTAGAAAATGAAAATTGAAAATTTATGTGTTCGCCGTTTGATTGGTGATGTTGCCGGCGCAACGACACACGGTCATAAAATGGCAATCAAGGGTGGTTATATCTATCAAACATTCCAGGGTGGCTATACATTGTCACCATTGGGTTGGCGTGTGGTTCGTAATATTGAAAACATTATTCGCCAGGAAATGGACGGTATTGATGGCCAAGAAATTTTAATGCCGGTTGTATCTGGTGCAGATATTTGGCGTGAAAGTGGTCGTTATGACACTGTTGATGTTCTGGCAAAGTTCAAGGGGCGTTCTGGTACAGACTATGTATTAAATCCAACGCACGAAGAAGTTGTTGTGGATTATGTTAAATCTGTGTTGGAAACATACCGCCAAATGCCATTTATGGTTTATCAGATTCAAACAAAATTCCGCGATGAATTGCGTGCGCGTGCAGGTTTGATTCGTACCCGTGAATTTATAATGAAAGACGCATACTCTTTCCACGAAACGCAATCTGACCTGGAACAGTATTATGACCGTTGTCTGCATGCCTATGAACGCGTTTTTGCGCGCTGTGGCCTGAAAAATGTGGTCAGTGTAATGTCCTCTACTGGTGATATGGGCGGCAGTGTTGCGCATGAATTTCAGTTAATAAACGATATGGGTGAAGATACTTTGTTCTTGTGCGAATGTGGTTTTAACACAAACAAAGAATTGGTTGACGATGAAACGGAAACTTGCCCAAAGTGTGGTAAGAAAATGCGCCGTGTTCGTGGTATTGAAATTGGTAATATATTCCAACTTGGTACCAAATATTCAAAATCAATGAATTTAACCTATACTGCATCTGATGGTGAATCTATGCACCCAATAATGGGCTGTTATGGTATTGGTGTTGGTCGTACAATGGCCGCAATAATGGAAGAAAGTGCAGACGACAAGGGGCCAATTTGGAATATGGCAACCGCGCCATTTGCCGTTCAGGTTATTGGTCTGCCTGACAAAGACGGGAAAACATTACCTTTGGCCGAAGAAATATATAACAATCTGAAACAGGCAGGCATAGAAGTTTTGTTAGATAATCGTGATGCGCGTGCGGGTGAAAAATTTGCAGATGCAGATTTGATTGCTGCACCAATTCGCATAATTGTATCTGCCAAAAATCTTGCAAATAATGTGTTAGAGGTTAAGTATCGTGTAAATGATGTTGATACCACTGATTTCAAGACTGCATTTGGTCTGGATACTTATATGTCAGAAACAGTTGATACAATATTAAAATTATTGGGGAAATAACCAAACGGGGCACATGCCCCGTTTTTTATTTTTATTCTCCATACAAATTTGATTTTTATATGATATAATATACATGAAATAAATACGGGAGAGAATAATATGAAAATCACAATTATTGGTCTGGGGTCTGTTGGTTCTGCGGTTGCAACCGCGGTTGCGAATACCGGTCTGGCGCATGAAATAGTTTTGTTTGACCGCGATGGCGTGCGCGCACGGGCCGCCGCCGAAGATTTGGGACATGCTGCTGCATTTTCTTATGATATTAAAATAACCGCGGTAAATAATTATCGTGCAATTCGTGGTTCTGAAATTGTAATCATTGCCGCTGGCGCGAATCAGCGTCCGGGCGAAACGCGCACCGATTTGTTGAACGCAAATGCGGCGGTAATTTCAGATATTATTCCACGTGTAATGGCAAATGTTGATGCCAAGACAGTGAAATTAATCATTGTCACGAACCCACTGGATGTGATGGTTATGTTGGCCCAGAAATTATCAAAATTACCACCATCGCGCGTAATTGGAACGGGTACGATGCTGGATTCTGCGCGCCTGCGTACAATTTTGTCGCGCCAACTGTCTGTGTCGACCCAGTCTATTAATGCATATGTCCTGGGTGAACATGGCGACAGCAGTATGATTGTATGGTCGTCTGCCTGCATTGGTGGTATTGATTTAAACAGTTTCTGTCGCCAGACGAAAATCAGCCTGCCACAAACAACCCGTAATACAATCGAACATCGGGTGCATAATGCTGCGTATGAAATAATCCGTGGTCGTGGTGCAACATGGGATGGTATCGCCGGGGCGGTTGCAGACCTGGTTCGCTGCATTGTAAATGATGAACATCGCATTGTGACGGTGTCAACGGTTGATGGTGTTGGGGACAGGGTGGTTGCGATGTCCATGCCACGTGTTGTTGGTAATTCTGGTGTGATTGCAACATTGAATCCAAAAATGGATTCGGCTGAATCTGCAGCACTGCGACGCAGCGGAAAAACCATCAGAAAGAATTATGATTCTATTAAATAAAAAGCGCCCAATCGGGCGTTTTTTATTTTGGAATACAGTCGTATTTAATTTATATCGAATGCGTGATATATTTATTGTATGTCAGATAATATTCAATATTTTGTATCCCCAGAACGCGATGGCTTCGAAGCGGTTGTAAATGGGCAAAAGATTGGCGAAATCACATTTGTTCGTGTCGGCGCAGATAAATTGATAATTGATTACACAGCGGTTGCCCCTGGTTTCAGGAATCGTCATATTGGACTGACGCTGGTGCGCAATGTTGCGAATATGGCGCGTGTTCAACATCGTCGTGTTGTGGCCCTGTGTCCATTTGCGCGTGCGATGTTTAATCGTTTTCCTGAATTTGATGACATCAGATTAATGAATATGCATTGATATTTTACGTTGCGCAGAATTTTATATTTTATTAGTATGCATACCAAGCACAGGGGGAAAGTAATGCGAAAATTATCACGCGCAACATTGGTTTTTCTAATCTTTTTAAATGGGTATGTCAGTCTGTCACTGGAATTGGCTGTTTTGCGCCAATTATCGTTCTATGTCGGGTCCAGTGCCGTTATCACCAGTATTATTATGGCGATATTTTTAGGCTTTATGTCATTTGGTTATTTCATGGGTGAATCAGAACGTGTTAATAACGGTAAAATTCGCAGCATGCTAAATATCAGTTTTTTAACTATTGCGGTTCTGTCGGTTTGTGCGGCCAGTTTCCCACTTATTACGCGATATTTCCAGGCAATGTATTCTGGTGGTGTGACATCAGGTGTTATTCAGACATTTATATATTCGTTGATATTCTTATCAGTTGGGCCATTCTTGTTTGGTTTTAATACAACGCTATTGTCGCGTGAATTATATGCCTATTCGTCACGCGCCACGGGCAATATTATGGCATGGGATACGATTGGTTCTGTATTTGGTTCGATTGCGACGACATTGTTGTTAATGCCATTTATGGGGGTTAATTATACGGTTGTTTTGATAACGGTGCTGTCGGTTATTGGGGCACTGACATTGCGTCGCCGTTGGTGGGTGTGGATTGTGTGTATGTTGGTTATGTCTTTGTCAATGTATATCAACAGTAATTCATACCAGCAGAATCGATTTGGTATTTTGGTAAATAATGCCAATTCAACCATCAGTGTTCGCGAATATACCGATGTGCGTGTTTTGTATATGAATGGTTTACCGATGTCTGTGTATCGTCGTGATAAATCAGGCATGGCAGATTATATAAATTATCTGAACGAAAATTTCATAGACACAATGCCCCAAGATAAAAAATATAAGATTTTGGTTTTGGGGGCAGGTGGTTTTACCCTGGGGTTGAATGACACACATAATGATTATACATTTGTGGATATTGAGCGCACGTTAAAAGATGTATCAGAACGTTATTTTCTGAATCAGAAATTGACCCAAAATAAAAAGTTTGTTGTTGCTGATGCCAGTCAGTATCTAAAGAACACGCCTGATATGTACGATTTTATTTTACTGGATGTGTATTCAAATTCGTACCAGGTTCCAGAATCACTGATAACGGTTGAATTTATGCAACGTCTGAAATCTCGTGTTGCGCCAAATGGTATCATTGCATTAAATATGATTGTGATGCCAGAATTCAGTGATAAATATTCACGTGTTTTTGATAATACATTCAATGCAGTTTTTCCATACAATACCATGCGCCAGGTAATTGGAAACTTTTCGCCATGGCGCAATACGTTTGGTGCATCAAATGTGATATATGTGTACTATAACACAGAAAATGATGGTCGTGTATATACGATAAATAAAACACCGGTTATTTATGACAGGTAAAAAAATGGGGCATGTGCCCCATTTTTTAATTACGCAGATTTTCTGCAACAAAATCCCAGTTGACCAGGTTGTCCAGAAAGTTATCGATGAAATCTGCACGCTTGTTTTTATAGTCCAGATAGTATGCATGTTCCCATACATCCAGATTCAGTAATGGTTTCATATTGTATACCATCGGCGTTTCTGCATTTGCAGTATTAATAATTTTTAGTGTATCACCATCACGAACCAGCCATGTATATCCGCTGCCGAATAAACTGGATGCGGCTGATTTAAATTGCTTTTTAAAATCTTCTTCGCTGCCGAATGCAGCAATTATTTCGACTGGGATTTCTGTTGTGCAATTTGGGCACATTCCCTGAAAGAAAAAGTTGTGATTATATATCTGGGCGGCATTGTTAAAAATCTTTTTTTCTGATGGTTTGCCGGCTGATTCAGTAATAATTTCTTCCAAAGACACCTCTTCATACGGTGTGTTTTCAATTAATTTATTCAGGTTGTCTATATACGTTGCCACATGTTTGCCATGATGTGTTTCCAATGTTTCTTGAGAAATATATGGACTTAACGCATCTGTTGCGTATGGTAATGGGTATTGTGTCAGTGTGAACATGTTATTCTCCTTTTGTTATAGATGGTGCGGTGACACCAGGTAAAAATCAACAGGAATGAATTTCTTGATAAAAGCACTTGCACCGCAGTTAAAAATTTTTCTATAATCATATCACGAAAGGAGTCAAAAGATGAAAAAAATATCATTATTATCTGCAATTTTTGGTTTGGTATTTGTTGGGGCTGCATCTGCGGCAAATATAACGATTTATCATTCACCACATTGTCCGCATTGTCACCATGCCCGTGAATTTATTTCCAGTACGTTGATTTACGAATATCCAGAATTACAAGTGACCGAGGTTAATGTTATGGAACCTGCGAACCAGGAAAAATTCCAGGCTGCATTAAAGAAATGTGAATTTGAATCTGGTGGTGTGCCTGTATTGGTAATCGGTGATAAATGTGAACAGGGCTATGCAGATTTTATGCAGGACACCTTGCGTCAGCATATTGAAATTGATTTGTCTGATGCACAAAAGGCAGCAGCGGCTGAAAATAAAAAAGCAATGGCCGAAGATGCAGAAAAATTTAAATCAGAACATGCGGATCGCGCGTCTGCAATCACAGAATATACTGTTGTATCCGAAGCACAGCCGGCTGCACAAACGGAAAAAAAAAATAATCAGCAGGGCAGCACGATTTGGTTCTGGGGTCTGTTGATTGTTTTGGTTGCGGGGTTGGGGTATGTCCTGGTTCGCGGCGATAATAAAAAGAAATAATAATCACACATTATAAATCGGAACAAATATGTTTGATTTAACAATACTTGATTATGTATATGTAGGCATCGTATTGTTGTCTACTGTCTGGGCGACAATCCGTGGCGGTGTGTTTGAAACCATCGCCACATTGTCGTGGGTTGTTGCAGCAATCTCTGCACGTTTTGTATCCCCTTGGTTGGATAAAATATTCCAGTCATGGTTTGATTTGTCGGAATCAACGGTTGGAACATTGGTTGCATCATATTTTGTTGTATTCTTTGCTGTGTTGATTTTGGTTGGATTTGTAAACCAGAAACTGCGCGACAAGATTCAGGACAGTATTATGAATGTCACCGACAGAACACTGGGGGTTATATTTGGAATAATTCGTGGTGTTGTTGTTATGGGTGGCTTCTATTGGGGGGCGCTGTGGTATTATTCAGATATGCCGTCCCTGCCGCAATGGCTGTCCCAGGCACGCACCCGTCCAATTATGCAGATAACGGCGGTTAAATTGGATGAATGGTTTTTCCCTGGACCCGAAAATAAATTATTGGCGCGTGATGTTGCCGGCACGCACCACGCGATTGAGATTTATAATAACCTGATTAATCCTGCAATCGTCTCGCACGAGAAGAAAAATTCTTCTGAATCTGAAAATGCGGATTCTGAAACAGGGTATAAGTCTTCTGAGCGTGCGGCATTGGAAAATCAACTATTGCAACTGGAAACAGTTGCGCGTGCGGTCGAAGAACACGCTGATAAAGATATTTCAGAAACTGATGTGGAAACAGAATCTGAATAAAAAAATCCCCGAATGGATCGGGGATTTTTTCTTTGGGGAATTCATACCTGCTGACATAAAAATCAATTTTTTGTATCCTGATGGTACAAGGAAAAAAACAGGGAGGATTTACCATGTTATTAAGATCAAAAATATGTTTTACAGTGTTGGCGTTATATGAAATGATTGCTGTATCATTTTTGCATTTTAAACGCATATGTGATGCAATGTTTACAATCTCATTTTGTGATGGTTGGTATCGTTATTTCTTGTTCTGTGTGATTGTACCATTGGTTATTGGGTTGATACTGATGTGGATACACGAGATTGTTCGTGCGCATCGTCGTCGCAAATTCTTTCGTCGTACGCGTAAAACGATAAACAATGTGGTTGCCGCAGTTCGCGGTCGCATGTCTGAACAACTGGATATGAATGATATGGAAAAGATTGTGACAGCCGCGGTCTTAGTCGGGATTAAGAAATATGCCGATAATCACCCCAGTCTGCGTCGTAATGTAAATAAAATTATGGATATCGCGCGTGGGGATGCTGAAATTGATATAATGGCAATGGATGAAGAAAACACAATGTCATCGCGTCCCAAGAAAACGGTTAAGAAAAAATCTGAAAAATAACTTCCTTTCTCACGCCCCACACCGCCCAACCGGGCGGTGTTTTTATGTTGCAAATATTGACTTTGTCAATTTTTGTTATACAATCTGCCCCAAACAAAAGGTTTTATAATGGTACGCGAAGAATATTTAAATCCAGAATATATGTATAAATGCATTAACAAATTGTGTCGTGCAGATAATTGGGTTTTATATAAACTTGAATTTGGGCAATTAGAATACTGTGATTTAAATCAGCCAATATTGATGCAGAATAATCATGGCTATAACATAGTTTACAAATTTACCATGTATAAATTGCCAGATGGGAAAGTTAATTTTGGTAGAAAAGGAGAGAAAAGAATTGGGGAATATACTTATGCTGGAAAATATATGGTTAATGAATATCAATTGAACAAAAATCTGATATGGAAGGATGTGTTCTTTGATATTGGTAACGAATGTTTTGTTGAAGACGATGGTCGGAAATTTAATTTTGAACCATATCCACCGTTTTTCAGTTTAGATAATCAGGTTTATTATGCGGTATATAATCAACCCAGTGTTCTGAAACAGCACTATTGCCCGGGGCGCGCCGCCACTTCGTTGGGGCAGTATATGAAGTGTATGGAACTGTCCCCCCAGAATATGCTTAGCCCAATAATTTTATTATACCATGTAACTGACGAACGTTCGTGTCTTCGTAATTGGGTTGAAATGTTAACACAGGAATACAAATATGATACTCAAGAACAAGCGAACGAAACAGTCGTTAATGCGATAAAAAATGACTTTGCTGGCAAGACCTTGTATTCGATGGAAGAGTGGGCACAGGGATACAGGCCGGTTCCGCTTAGCCAAACGTCATATAAACTGCCAGTTCATTCAAAAGATAATCCCGTGTTTTACACAAACAATGTGTTGGAATTAACTGTTCCGATTGCCAAAGCGGTTAATCGTTTGGCAAATCAGGTGACCCAGACATTGCGCAGTGTTGATCACGCAATTCAAATGCTGTCGCGCAGTGTGTTTCGGTTGATGGACCATGCCATGGACCAGGTTTATCTCAATACAGCAGCCGAACGTGCCGAGTCTGCCCAGGCATGGAAAACGTGGAAGTATTATGGCATGGTGCCACCTGCATGGGTTCTAAGAAATTATGCATCAATAATTGATCCTGCAATGAAAGAAGAGGATGTTCTTGAAGCGCACAAGGCGGATATTCGCCGGGCCAATTCGCGTGTAAAGCGTGAAATTCAGCAATTAGAGGATTTGTGCAAAGAGATAGAAGGATTAAAACGTAATCCTGTATCTTTGAATAAGCATCTTGATATTTCAAATATGTTTAAACAATTAGAATCTAAAAAATTCAAACAACTGGAATCTAAAACCAGATGAATAAAACCACCGCCCAACCGGGCGGTGGTTTTATTCGGTCGCTGTTTCATTCAATATGCTTTGAAATATATCTGCAAATTCTTTTGGTGTGGTATTTGTTGTTATCAGTACCTTGGCCAGTGTTTCGGTGCTAATCCACCTTGGCTGCCCTTGGGCAGAAAAACGTTTGCTGTGATTAAATGATGTTGCATCCAGTCCGCATTTCCGTGCCAGCCCCGAACACGTTATATTGTTATTCTTTGCTATGCGACATATTGTGTCCCACAACGCCTTGTGATAGCACATATTACCTCCCTTTAATATTAATCAAAAATATGCCCAGGCAAATTATTATATATGTTGGAAAAAGTGTCAATTAAAACAACCTTGGGTTGATATTAATGGTTTATTTGCGCGGTTCTTATGTGTATTTTGCTTTTTTGTAGTTTGTACGGTTTTTTTTAAATATTCAAAAATTCAGGGTTGAATTACACTGTTTAATCCATTAAACTTTATGATATAAAACCCAAGGAGTTTGTTATGAGAAAGATTGCTTTTTTACCTGTTGTATTAGCATTGGCTGCATGTGTTTGCTTGGTAGGTTGTTCTGATACAGAATATCAACAATTTGTTTGCAAAAAAACAGTTGGTGATATTGTTACGACCTTAAATGTTAGCGCTTCTGTTCGGGAAAAACATCTGGACATGATTTTGGGACATGCGGCAACCACAAAAGATACAACCGTTCACAAAATGAATAAAATTAGTGAAGAAATAGTTTCTGATAATCCATCTGTTGTTCGCAGCGTGTATGAAAACGACATAAAGAAGGTGCAAATATATATAGACTATAATACAGATACTAATGATATCATAAATTTTAGTATGTCAAATTTTGACGAATGTACAGTAGATATTCCTGGACAATAAACACCGCCCATTGGGCGGATTTTTTATTTGCGCATCACACTTCGCCTCACATAGCATTTTATCTGTCGTAATTATTTTTTGCTGATGATATTTGTGTGTTTTCTTGTTGTGTTAATTGGCTAATTCCTTTTTTGAAGACCTTGATATTATCTGTGGCAATGTCGAATCCTGTTAATTTATTTATTCTTGTTATCAAGTGTTGAAAGAATTTTTGTTTTTCTTCATCGGATATTGTTTCGTTTTGTTCATGTGTGACATTTCTTGAATATTCATGTGCGATGGCATACAGCAACATATTTTGTACTTTTTCTGGATTAATTTTTAAGGGGTATTCCTTAGGTTGAACCGCGTTGTATTCGGCAATAACCCGACGTGTATAGTCCCATGGCATAGAACTGGCTGATGCATATGCCACAAAATCACGATAAATATTATCAGTGCCCGCCATTTCAAAATCTAATACAGACAATTTCCCTGTTTTTTGGTCAAACATCAGGTTGTTAACACGCAAATCCTTGTGTGTTAATACATGGAATTCATCTGATATATCTATTGAATCCAGATATTGTTCTGCTTCTAATAATTTATTTGCCAGTCTTTGTGGCATTGCCCCTTCATATGCGTTTATAATGTCGGTTGCGCTATGCAGTTTGGATTTATCAAACATTGTTTTTATTGATTTGTCAGCAGGCTTTATTTCGCCAGCAGAATGCATTGCAACCAAGAAGGTTGCCATTTGTTTTGCTGTATTTTTTTTCTGATTTTCGGTCAAACTATCCCATAATCTGCCATCGTTATCAAAAGTCTGTCCACTTATTCGTTGTTCTTTGATTGTCTGGACTTCATCTTGTTCATTTGTTTCGATTACTGTTGGTAATTGAACACCAGTTGTATAACCAGATTTTTTAATTCGTTCTATTGTTTCGTACCCCGCCTGTTGGCGTTTTAAATACCCCCGATCCCCCGATACAGAATTGTTTTGTTTGATAATAATGTTTGGATTTGTTGGGTCGATATATACGATAGAGTGTGCGCCTTTACCAATAATTTTCATTGCTGGTTTATCTGTGATTTCGTATGCCATTGTTTATCCTTTATTTCCCACAAATTATACCACACCGCATCACACTTTGCATCACAGTTTTTGGTGTTTTGGGGTCATGGGGCGGATTTGGATTGGATTTGCATGCCCCGCCTAAAATAAAAACAGCCCGCCCCGCACAGGCGGCACACCCAACACAAAAATCAAAAAAGCAGGGAAATCCAAAAAAAACGCACCGTTTGGTGCGTTTTAAAACGGGTAGCCCTTGTCGGGATGCCAAGTCCAGTAAAAAGTCCAAGATTTCCAATAGTTTCATACAGTTGATTTGGTCCGCCTGCATCACACACCGCCTCACATAGCGTTTTACCGTTTGCATTGGATTATTTACGACAAATATGATAAAATTCCGGTTATGAAAAAAAACAATAAATCTTTATCTGTAAAACGTGGTCTGCGCTTGTTGCGCATTGGGTGGTTCTTTCATTGTTTTATGCCAATTATACCTGTAATTGTTCTGGTTTATACAGGGCGCGGCATAACCGTTGGGGATTTCTTTTTAATCCAGGGCATTTTCAGACTGGCAGCATTTCTGTTTGAAATACCATCGGGGTATTTGTCAGACCGCTTCAGCCGAAAGCGCGTTATGATTTTTGGTGCGTTGTGCGCCATCGCTGGTTTCACAACCGTTGCAACCGCCTATGGTTTCTGGGCGATTGTGGCAGGCGAAGCATTGTTGGGTGTAACATCTGCGCTGTATTCTGGCACGATCGAGGCGTATACATACGACCTGATGAAACGCAACAGAAGTCAAAAACAGTTCCTGAAAGAGTTCGGCGAAATTATGACTTGGGCTAGTATTGCAGAGTTTATTGCATCTATTCTGGGTGGTTTCTTGTTTGTTGCGCTTGGTGCATCGGGACTGTTATGGTTGCAGGTATTGTTTGCGATATTTACTGTTTTTACGTTTGTATTCCTGCCAGAATTATTAGAGGTTAAGCGTACGGTCAAAAGCAAAACCGCCGTTGCAGATGCGGTCAGCATTTCGTACAAGACATTAAAGAATACAAAACTGCGGAATTTGATTCTGTTTCCATCTGCATTTGGCGCATTTACAATTGTGCTGTTGTGGATTATGCAACCGATTATGGAAACTGCGCATGTGCCGGTGGCTTTGTTTGGGGTGTATTTTGCCATCAACCAATTTTCGGGCATATTCTTTTCCAAGTACGCATACAAGATATGTGAAAAATTGGGTGAAATACGCGCATCATTCATAACAATTATGGCGGGTATTATTGCGGCAATAATGGGATTGATTGCGATATACACATCAAATATGGTTGTGGTTTATACGGCTTGCGCAATTATGGCAATTGTGCCATCTATTAACAGATTGAACAGATTGCAGTATAACACACTTATTCATCACAGCATTCGTTCTGTTGAACGTGGTACGGTGTTATCGACACGCGCCATGGTCGGTACTTTGTGTGGTGCGCTGATGTTGATATTTGCAAAGTTCCTGTTGGATGGTTATGGAATTGCCACGACATTGGTATTCTTGTTGGTAATGTCTGGAACATTATTCTGGATTTTGAACAAGGTACGAAAAGTCATCAAATAAACACCGCCCGATTGGGCGGTTTGTTTTATAAAAATTCTTTTTCTTGGATTTCGGTTGGCACGTGTTCCAGTGCAGTTTTTATTTTTTTGCGCAGGTATGGGATGTAGTGTTCTGCTTCGTCCAGATTTTTGTATGCGTTTTCTGCATCACCGCGCGCGGAATCCGGCATACCGCCGTCTTTATGAATGCCACGACACATCATTTTTGCAATATGAACCACATCCTCCAGTTCTTGCAGTGTTTCCAATATGCTCAATTCTTGGGTTGTAAATTTTTCGCTATTGGTGTATTTCATTCTGCGTCCTTTTATTTTGGCATATCTGATTTATTTTGAACTGTAATACCTGTGTCAAAAAATTCAACAAATCTCCATATGTTGTCATCCAGCACAAAATGAAAACATTGGCAGTTTTTGATTTCGCCCATCTTTTCACCGCACGCATAGCACAACGCACGTGTCACACCACCATGCGATGCAATGGCAATATTGGTGTGGGTGTCTTTTGCAATAATATCACTCAGGCATGATTTTATACGATTAAAATTATCGTTGATTCTTTTTTGAATTTCATCCCCATCGCTGTACCAAAATCCAAATGTCGTTTCAATCAATCTGTCGTCAGTTATGATTTCAACATCGGGATTATTTACAGTGATTTCTGCGGTCCCAATTGCGCGTTTTAGGGGGCTGGAATACACGACTTCAATATCTTTATCTGATAAATATTCACCCAGTTTTTTTGCCTGTGCAATACCGTCATCGGTCAGGTATGCCTCTGGCGCGTTACCGTATGTTGCACCAGCCTTGTTTTCATTTGTCTGCCCATGTCTGAAAAAGTAAAAATGTCGTTTCATTTTTTGTTCCCTTTGCTAAATACAATCAGGTGCAATATAATGCCATTCAGCAACAATGTAATCCCATTGAATAATACCATCTGGAATGAATTTAGGTATATTCCGTATAACATCCATAATGCACACCCAATGCAATATATGGTGTATGTCAGCCATGACAGCCCCGACACATTACGACTGCGTATTGATTTTATCGTTTGGGGCAAAAATGCGATTGTTGTACAAAAACCACACGCATAGCCCAAAAATTCACCAATAATTGGATTCATGATATTTGCCCTTTATACAAATCTGTTTATATCAAATTCAAAGACTGTTTCTGACACGTTGTCGCGACTTTCGTTGATGTATTCTTTTATCTTTTTACCACCCAATAATTCGTACAAGCGGCATACGCGGCTGCCGGTTAGTGTACCTGTTGTGAATTTGTTTGCACCAGCATCTTTGATGCGTTTTGCAAATTCTTGGACCAATGACAGTGCGAATTTGGTGTCGCCGATAACACTTTCGTCTACATACAGGGCAATCAGTTCCCAATTATTGTTTTCGTCCCTCATCCCACCAACAGAGCCAACAACCAGACCGTCTTCATTTTCTGCAACGATATTTACAGAATTTTCATTGCGGATTATGTTTGCCATTTTCTCAATTCTGGCTGGACTCAGGTATTCCTGAATCTTCTGTTCCAAGTATTCTGGGGTGTGTAGACCGGCAAAAGACCGCCGGTATCCCGTTGCAATAATTTGTTGTATTGCACCGGCATCGTTTGGAACCGCATTTCTGATTTTTACATTCATATTTTGTCCTTTATTTCCCACAGATTATACCACAAAAATCAGGATTTTGTTTATATTTTAGGATTTTTATGATAAAATTATCAGGATAATCAAAGGAAAAAGCAGATGGAAAAATTTTATGAAATATTTAGACGGGATCTGAAAACCAAACGTCTGGAATTGCGTGTTTTGCAACCGACCCCAGAAAATGCCAGGTTGGTTTGGGATGCCATCCAGAATGAAAACCCTGGTGATTTTAAGTATGTGAATTGGACACCCGACTATAAAAAACCGTTGCCGGAATCTTTGGATGAAACATTAAAGCAAATGCAACAAGAGCAAGAACGTGATGTCAATCCAAATGGTGCGGTGTGGTACGTGTTTCATAACGGCAAATTGATTGGCCATCATGGAATATTATTATTTTAATAATAATAAATCCATACAGTCTGGAAATGTGTGGTTTGTAAAGTCTGCCCAGGGCCAGGGTTTTAATCAAGAAATTTGGGCCTTGATAATGAAAAAGGCCTTTGAGGAATTGGGGGCAAACAGAATTATGCGCCAATGTATGGGGGATAATGTACAATCGCAAAAGTCTATCAGTGGCAGTGGTTTCCATTTGGATGGTCGTATTCGTGCATCGACTATGCTAAGTGATGGTACATTTATGGACCAATTGGTCTTTACAAAACTAAAATCAGAATACAACAAATAAACACCGCCCATTTGGGCGGCGTTTTTATTTGCTTTCTGCCACGGCGATTTTTTCACGCAGTTCTGGTTCGTTTTTATTTATCCAATTGCGTGCTTGCTCCATAAATTCAGGAAATGATTCGCGGTTTGTGTACATGTCACGCAGCACTTCAAAAATAGGTTGCCCATCAATGGTCATATCATAAAAATATTTGTATGCAATGTACTGTGGTGGTGGGCTAAGTTTTGCGATGTCGGAATTTCTGATAATTGTTTCAACCACCAATTCAGACAACAGCCATTTCCAATGTGGGAAATTGTATTCTTCTTCATCGTCGTGGAAATGTTTTTGCCATACATAAAACCACACAAAGTGTGTTATTTCATGTAATGCTGTGGCCACGGCGTAATTCGGGTCAAAATAATAATAGACAGAAAAACTGTTGTCTGACAGGTCGCGTGGGCAAATTGGATTTAGTCCAACCAGCCCCACCATATCGTTTAATATTTCCGAACAGTCCATATCAAACGCAGACGAATACGCGTCGTTCAGATTTTTTGCGACCGGTTCCCATGCGTCTTGAAACGTTTGAATTGAATTTTCTATATCTGCCTGTTTGTCGTTTCTGATTTTTAACAATTCATGTCGCAGATATTCAAATCTTTTTTCTTGGGTCAGTGATTGCGCATAGTCAAAATCCAGTGATGGGTGAGCATGATATAGTTCGCTTTTCCACCAGATTGGCGTATTGTCTTGCTGATGAAAATAAATAAACCCAATATCCGATTCAAAATCTTTCTGTCGCCATGTCAGTTTCATATTAAAATTCCCTATTATTGCTTACGACGGCTTTTTTCTATTATATCGTCCATTGTTTTGATTTGTTCCAGTTGTTCCGTGGTAATAATGTCAACAACCTCATATGGTTTATCTTTGATAGAATTCAATATGTGGAAAACATTTTTTCCAACTGCGACAGGTTGTGATAACATCCTTTGAAAGTTTTGCCCCATCGCATTTTTGGCACGTGGTTCAAAAATATGATATTGACCATCTGACATTTTGACCGCTGGCACTACGTGACCATTGTCGCTGTGACCGCTATTTAGGCATTCTGCCTCTGTTGTAATCGCGGCACGCAAATCAAGTCCAGAATTTTGTGCCATGTGTAAAAACACCTTTGTCATCCCTGTGCAAGAAATCAGGTCACCAAGTCTTTGTTCAAAAATTTCCCGACCCGACAAGTCAAATCTTACATCACGAATATCAATATTGCGTTTGTCGGCCAATTCTTGTTCTAACTTGCGTTTTTGTCCCAAATTCAATTCCTGAAAAATACCATTTTCAGGATTGTGAATTTTATCAAGAACGGTTTGTACGGCTTTTATTATCTGTTCATCTGTCATATTTTATACCTAATCTTTTTGCCAATTAAATAGTTTGTGGAATATACTTTTTGATTTTTGTTGCTCGATTAAATTTGCAATATCTACGCGATGATATGCGCCGTTTTCAATTGCCTGGCGCATTTCAGATTGAACGCGCGAATTGTCGCCGGCTTGTTTGCTTGTTTTGTTTTTTAACGGTTCGTTCAGCACGTATATTTCATACCCCAACTTTTCTATTTCTTCAACCGTATTACATGTTTGCCTTTTAGATATCTTGATTGGTGTGGGCGAATAATATTCTGTGCCTTTGTCGTGAATAAATTTTTCGCCTGGGTTTTCGACAACTGTATACAAATTGAATTCCGGCTTTATACTGTCGGATATTCTCTCAAAAAATATTTTTTTACCATGTAAATTACATTGACCGCGACCCGATATGCATTTTACCAGGGCAAAAAATTTTGCATAATCCGCATCTGATGTAACAAATGCGCCGCCGACACGTTTGCTTTGAACGCTGTTAAATTGTTCTTTGGGTTCTAAAAAGTCGCCATCTATTTTTGTTGCAGAACCATGATAAAACGTGCGTGATTCTATCTGTTGTGTAGCGTGTTCAAAAGTATTCTTTTTCATGTTCAATCCCTGTTTTTATCTATCTGGTCCTTTGGACAGAAATGTCGCAATTTGATTTGATTCTTCTGGAAGATAGCGTTTGAAGTTGCCTGTTTTGCATGTTTTGCGCCATAAAGCCAGACGTTCTTTATCTGACAGACCGTCAAAATTCACTTTGTCTTGCAGGACATAAACCTTAATATTTCCGTTTCTGATTTCTTGCATAACGTCAATTTCATAGGTTTTCAAGATTGGCACATCGTTCAGACAATAATAATCATTACCATCTGGGATGAAACCATCAGAAGAAACCTCATATACATATGCTTTGCGATTTGCGATATTCGAGGTTATTTTTTCCACATATAAAGTATCGTTGCTTCTTGGAGACATCCAGCCTCTAGATATTATTTCCATGGCTGCATAAAGTCGCGCATGACCATAACTTGGGGTTGCGAATGCAGCAGTTATCGGTGTCTGCATGCCGTTGATGTGTCCAGGTCGCATCCTGATGAATCCATCTGTGATTTCGCTTTGCGAGCCATGATAAAGTGTTTTTGGTTTGTCTGTCATATCTATGCCTTTATATCTACAAATGTTGGTTTGCCGAATGCCTGTTCCAGAATCCGTATTTGCTTGTTCAGGTGTCCTGCGCCAAATGTTGCTAGAACGCAATCGTGAGAATTTACTGCATCAAAAATGCATTTTACCATATATGGGTCGCGTGAAATCATGCCAATATCTGACCACATTTTATTCAACAGACTGCCATTGTTGTCTGGGCAGTGCCATTCAGGGTGTGTGATGTAAATATCACTGATGTTATCATCGGTGATTTCAATGCCGAATTGTTCCAGAAAGTATTCTTGAAATTCTTCCCGGGTCATTGGTGGGGGCAGTGTGTCGTCCCAGTATTTGTGAATTGTATTTTTCAGCGCGCGTTCAATTGAATAGTTTTCTTTGAAGTGTTGTTTGTATGTGTACGCATCGTCTAGCATGAAAAACACCTGTAATGGTTTTAGGTAATTGCTATCAACCTTTAATAAATCTGTGAACCAATCGTACTTGCTGGAATCGGCCAGTATGACTGGAATATCACGCTTGTACCCCAGTCGTGCAGAATATGTCAATTCATTGCTGCTGCGTGTATGTGTTTGGATTTTAACAGGTTCTGCATTGCGATGCACCTCGGTCACTACGCAATCTATGTCATAGTCATTAAAGCATTTATCAATCAGTTGAAATGACACGTCTGCGGAATGTTTGGTGCCACAGTAAATCAGTTTTTTATTGTCAAATTCAAACACTGCCAGTGTCGGTGTCGGCAGACGGTCTGTTACATCAGAATATGCCCGTAATAAATTCATATCTGGTATGTATTTCATATGTTATCAGTCCTTTGTATCATATTTTATATTGTAGCGTAAAGCGGCTGCAACTGTGTCATGCATATAATACGAACTCTGTTCTGTGGCAAATTTCTTGTATAATTCAACACCTATTTCATTATCATTCAGATAATTGTCTTCCACAAATTTCATAAGTTGTGTGCCAATCATTCCGTATTCTGCATTGTAGTAGTCTATTCTGTGTGCATCTTCGTGTGCTAAATCTTTTAGAAAAAGTGCCAGAGGATAACGTTCAAGAATTTCTGCTCTGAATAAAAATTCTTTCTCTTTGTGTGCGTATCCTGCGGTTTGGTTTCCTTTCAGTGCGTGTGGTCCAAGTATGGCGTCATCTTGAGTCACTTTGCCTGTTGGCGTACCGGTAATTTTTGCGCTTTTGTTTAATATCATACGGGCTAAATCAATTTTTTGTACGGCGGATAAATTATCAAAATTTTTTGCCTGTTCTAATATTTGTTGGTCTTGTAATATAATTTTACGATACAATTCTATGCGTTCGCCAATAACAAAATTGCCATTGGTCAAATCAATATATTCATCAAATTTTTTTATATATTCTACAACTAAATCTATCTTGGCTTTTTTGTCGTTTTTATCTATCGCTTTTGCTTTTTTCTCGAATTCTTGTTCTAATTTTGCAACCTGCGGATTAAATGTAGAATAATTTTGATGTGTGCTATTGTACACTTTGCGATATTCTTCACACACTGCCACTAAATCTGGATATTGTTCAAATTCTTCTGGCTTTGTTACATCGATAGTTTCTAACTTATACTTGTCTATTAACCTTTTTATTTCTGGTATTAAATAGTATGCTTGTGATAATGCATCATTTATTTCGTCCCATGTCCTCCAATGTTTTACTGTTTTCTGCATGGTTGCAATATCGCCATTAAACATTGCTTTGAAATCTTGCCAAGTGTGATTTCTGTTGCCGTATTTTTTGTATGCCTCATAGAAAACTCGGTCTTCTGGCGACATTTTATTGACCTGCATAATACCATCCAGTGTTGGCAACTGATTCATAACCAGTTCCTTTACTCGGCTATGTATGTCGTTTATTGCGTTTTCGAACTGCTCTGTTTTCATTATCTGTCCTTTGTGACTTGGGCTTGTTTTAGTGCTGTATAGTCCGTCATCATTTTTTTAACTGCAGATTCCAGGTCCGTGTGAATAACCGCTGGTGTGATATATGAATTAGCAAATGAATTCTCATACATTTGTTGGATTGGTTTGTTAAACAATTCCAGACCGATAATATCAACAATGCGTTCTTTCAAGTCTTGTGGCACATTATACTTGCCTATAATCTGTTCTTCTATCAAGATGTGTACAAATTCATGCATCAGTAACAGGTATATGCCATAATCATTTCGCTTGTCGCGACTCATGCGGAACAGAATTGTTGCGTTCCTGCCTGATGAGTATCCGCCACCGTATCCATATGTGCATTTGATGCTTAATGTTTCTGGCATTGTTGCATTCCATGCCGGCAATAATGGTGCAATAAGTGTTTTAATTCTGTTTTGGAATCTCTGTATTGCGCTGTTTATATCAGCATCTTTGTGCGTTAAATCTGACAGTTTGTATATTTCCTTAACAAAAATATCGTGATAGTGCTGAATCTGTTGTTCGGTCAGTTTTGGCTGCTCAAACATTTCGCGCATTCTGTCATCGTTTGGGATGAACATTTCGTAACTATATTTATAGTTTTTAAGGTTTGTATGATATCTTTCGTGGGCGCGAATAATGCGTTGCCATGCACTTTCTGCATCAAGATGTTCTAACTTTATCTGCATATTTATTCCTCGTATGTCTGTTTTATATATTCTGTCAATGTTCTTTCAATGTTGTCAGACGTATCAATAAATTTTATACCATGCTGGTCGCATGTATTTTTATCTTGTCCGGATTGTTTAATAAAATATTCGCCCATTTGTAAAATTTCATTATCGTCTTTTGCGGATGCCCAATCCGTTTTGCGCGCACGTACTAAAAATTGTTCGGGTGTTAAATTTGGATACCCTAAGCATACGATATCGCAGGTTTCAGAACAGGTGTTTTTCACAGCGGTTTCAGGGGATAGATGACAGCCTTCAACAACATATTTTCTGGTCGGGTTTTCTCGATATAATTGATGCATGTATTCAAAAATGAATTTTGATAAAATAGGCTCGCTTTTCTCGGGTTCTTCGTGCATGCCTAATTCAGGAAAAGTTTTATAGAAGGTGGCAACAATCACATCAATCGATATTAATCCGCATCCAAATTTATCACATATCATATTCGCCAGCGAAGATTTCCCAGCACGTGGCACACCAATAATTAATAGGTTTTTCATAAATTATCCTTTCTTTCCCACAAATTATACCACGCCGCATCACACTTTGCATCACAGTTTTTGCGTTTTTTCTGGCATGGGGCGAAAATGGGTTGGAATTGCATACCCCGAATAAAATAAAAACAGCCCGCCCCGCATGACTTCACCACTAAACACAAAAATCAAAAAAGCAGGGAAATCCAAAAAAACGCACCGTTTGGTGCGTTTTAAAACGGGTAGCCCTTGTCGGGATGCCAAGGCGAGTCCAAAGTCCAAGATTTCCAATAGTTTCAGACAGTTGATTTGGTCCGCCTGCATCACACTTAGCCTCACATAGCATTTTGATAAATTGGTTCTGGGGTTGTAGGTGTTTTTGTTTTGACATTGGGATTTTATATATTAAAATATCACGATGTGAAAAATGAATTAAATATTTTATTAACTGAACAAGATAAACTGCCATTAACTGTATACCATGGCACATATTATGATTTTGACTATTTTCGCCCATTAACACACTTTGGCAAATTGGTGAATGCACAAACCAATCTGAACGAAGGAAAGTGGAAACGCGACCCGAATATCGATATTACAAAGCCAAAGATTATACCTGTAAATTTATGTAGCGGTCGTTGGGATGAAATTCCAGACCTGAACGACCACAGTGTTCAGAATTTTATGGGTGTTTTATTTCAGTATATGTGTGGCGATAAAATTGCCGACTTTGTTCGTGTGTTGAATATTCGTGACGAAGCCGAGTTCCGTCAACAGATTACAACATCCAAACAAGCGGTATTGGATATGGATATTGATGTCCCGTGGCGGTTTGATTGGATATGCGAACCGGTGCGTGGCACAATGCCTGCGGATGCAATACACGCTGAATTGGGGTTGGAAACATTGTTTGATATTCACAATGCAGAAAACCTGTTCTTTCAGCGTATGATTTTGTATTTTGAATCAATTGGGTTGGCCGGTTTCAAATATCCAAATTATACCGAAGGCCCCGGCGATATGTCGTATATAAACCTGCGCCAGAATAATATTGTGCGCACGGATAAAGTACTGCCACAATATAAAATGCCAACAGGGGAACAGACTGCGAAATTACGCCAAATGCGTGCAGATTTTGCAACGGCGCACACTCCGCGCAAATTCACGATGGCAGAAAAAGAAATGCTGACAGCGGAATTGATTGGCTTTGCAGAGTTCAGATTTGATGAAATGCGGTATATGATGCAAAAGTCCTGGGCAAAAAATAACAGCCAAAATGACAGGTGATATAACCCCGCCCATTGGGCGGGGTTTTTTATTCATGCATCACACTTAGCCTCACATAGCATTTTAACAAAAAATATGATAAAATAAATGGGATAAAAAAGATTTACAAATGAAATTCTTGAATAAGTCTGAAATTTTAAGTGCCTTATCAAAACATCCCATTGGTCGGGGAACCGAGGCGACTACATACGATGCTGGTCGCTATGTTGTGCGTGTGCCGCATACTGTAAAAATTGATAAAGCATTCAGGGAAAATCTATCCAACGGTACATACAACTATCAAAAGGTTGATAATATACACGGTCGCCGCAATTTTGGTCAGCCATTATATAATTTAACAGACCCGAAGTCGGGGACTGTGATGTTGTCTGTTTGTAAAAAGGTGGATGGAATTACCACAAACGATTTGGTCGAAGAACCATTGACGACAAAACAAAAATCCGATGCGATGGCTGTGGCAATTGAAAAGATGCGCATAATGGCATCTGCACCACAAAAATCTTATCGCAGGTTGGTTGATGATTTG
>JAZTWT010000006.1:0-36821 GCA_045636045.1 Candidatus Enterousia sp.
CAGAACGACATGGCTACGATCCGACTTGCATAATTTTCAAGAATTGTGTTGCTGGATTTTTTTCATCACGCGCATTTATGATATTTTGCGCCTGGGTAAATGCAGTCTGCCATGCAGTGCCCAGATTCTTTTTATTTGTCCAATTCATACAGGACAAACCAAAGTATAATTTCAAATACGCGTTGCCCAGTTGGCGTTTCTTATCCGCATCCAGTTTAATATGAGCAGATTTAATATGTAATTTTTCCTGAATCTCAGGGTTGTGTAACAAATTTTGAATATTATTCATATCGGACCCCTTTGGTTGAAAATTCCCGCGGCCTGACCACCCCAGGAAATATATATAGGTCGCCCGTCATATCTTTTCAAGGGGGCCGTGTCAAGAAAAAACATTTTTTGACATATGTCCTAGTTCCGTGTAAAAATGTACATGTTCATACCAGAACAACATACTGTTGCCAATAATGGGCGGTATGGGTATGGACCCGCATCTTGCCAATAATGGGGGTGTGGCATTCATCGAAACCAAGGAGTTAAATGATGAAAAAAACTATCAGTGCAGCAGTTGCTTTGTCCGTATTGGGCGCACCTGCAATTGCAGCAAACCTGGAAAACCCACTGTATATGCCAAAACAAGGCGCAGTGTATTCCAAAACATCTGCTGGCGTTATGTATAAAGTCGCAGATGACACAAATGCCATGCAGTTAAAAAATCACGATGGCGCAACAGAATTTCCAATCTGGCGTATTCACGAAGAATTGGGATACGGTATCTTGGATAACCTGGAAGCATATGTCAAGGTTGGATATACCCACGACGGCGACATTGACCGCAAGGGGATGCACCTGGGACGCGCAGGTTTGAAATACCGTGCCATTGAATCGACAGATGGCTGGGTATGGGATTTGTATGCCGACGCACAGTTGGGCGGCATCAGCGAGATGTCGGGATCATATGATGTTGACGGTTTTACATATGATAACTATTCAAACGGTCGCTGGGGTTTCCATGTTGGTACCCAGGTTGGCAAGGCATGGTCAAATTTCAGCATGGCTGGGTTCGTCGAAGCATTGCGCACATTCGGTAACGATAATAACAGTATAGAAGTCAAAGCAATTGATGCACGTAAATTAGGTGCGGGTATACTTGACAGAAGTACGTTGGATATGTTGGGCTTTTCTAACGAAATTTCGGTTGATTTGAAATCTGCGACTGAAATTAATGCCGGTATCAAAATGTTCTATCAGCTGAATGACCGTTGGTCACTTGGTGGTGGTTTCACGTTTAAGCATCATTCTGACAATGGTGTAGATGGACTGGCATCCGGTTTAGATACTATTACAACAGAATCTGCAACCAAAGCCGCAATTGCAACCGTAATGGCAGGAGGCGCATCGCAAGAACAGGCAATTGCCATTGTTAAAAGCAATCCAGCATATGTAAGTTCCGCTGCCGCGACATTAACTGAAAAGCAACAGCAGGTAAAGGCCGGTTTATTGTCTGTCGTTGAAGACATGGAAGACGGGTTTGATGAATATGTATTAAACCTGACTGCGGCATATCAGATGACGGATAGCACACAGGTTGCGATTTATGGCGAATACACATTTGATGAAGCGCACGCTAATTCTCAGAACGGCACAGATGTCAAGGCCGAATTAGGTGTACGCCTGAATGTTCAGTTCTAAATAAACAGAACAAAAAAATAAAACTAACATATATTGGACAAAATCCCCGGCGTGCCGGGGATTTTTTAAATCGTTGCACGCACACACGCATCATTCAAAAAATTGATTACATCTTTTTCTATTAAACCAAATGCATTCCGCACAGAAATTTCTGGATAAACCAATAAACTAAGGTTTTCATTTTTGGCATCTCTCCCCACGGAAACATGCGCCTGCATTTGGCGCACCGCAGACCAACCGCCAACAATCATCAATGGAATTTTTGGTCCATGTGCCACACCAAATTTTAATGGGAACACACGCCCAAATCTTTTCAACATCGGCGTACGCGCCAGAATTGATATTGCGCCCGCATAATTTTGTTTCTTGTGACAAATTTCTTGAACAAATTCACCGCCACGCCCAACACCAATCAAAAACACAGGCAATTCATATGTTTCGCGTGCCAGATCACACGCACTTTTCATATCGCATCCATAAACCAAAAAACGATGTCGATTTAAAATCTGGGCAAAATCATCATACCGCATCGGCTCAAAATTCTGGTCATATATAATCTGAACTATTCCAATTGGTTTTTCAGTCTTGTTCCATATCGCATATTTCATTATCTGCCCTCTTAATGAATATGCCCCCAGAATATATGTTTCCACCCCCATTCGTCACTAGGTATCTATTCTGTCATTGTATACATCGCAGCATTTACACCTGCAACACGTCCACTGGCCCATGCCCACTGCAAATTAAATCCGCCTAAATCCCCCGTTATATCCATAACTTCGCCCGCAAAGAACAAACCTGGGCACAATTTAGATTCCATCGTCTTGGACGAAATATTTGCCAAATCAACACCACCAAATGTCACCTCGGCACTGGACAATGCGTGATATTTAATTTTATTCCCTGGAATAAAAACATTGGAAAAACGCTGTGCAATCTGCATTAGTTCTGCATCTTTGATATCTGCCACGCGCCGTTCTTCATTCCCCACACGCCAGCGCACCACACGATTCGGCAAAAAATCCCCCAACACACCCCCTATCGTACGCCGACCATTTGTCTGCTTGGCCTGTTTTAAGATTTCAAACACATCTGCCCCTGGCATTAAATTAATTCTTATTCCGTCATGTACTGCATACAGACTGGCCCGATATGCCGCTGGCCCACCAATTCCAAAATGTGTAAACAATAACGAATCATTCACATGATTTTTTCCAATTATAATCTGAACAGGCAATGACACACCGGCCATATCTGGTGAAAACCCTGTAATCGCCAAAGCACACAGCCCTGGACGCGGCGGCACAATTTTATGACCAAACTGTTTTGCAATTTTATAACCTAAATCAGATACCCCCAATGTTCCCCACGAAACACCCCCCGTTGCCACAACCAACGCAGGCGCCATAAATCCATTAACACAAAAACAATCGCCTGATTTTTCAACCCTTTCAACATATTGATTCAAGAAAACATCAGCAGCCCCTGCATCCACCAACAGCGCATCCACAACCATATTTGCACCATCTCTACAGAAGTATCGTCCTGGCGTTTTTTCATATAAAACTATATCATGCTGTATCGCCCAATCTAATATATCATGCGGCGACACACGACTGAATGCACCACGCACAAAATTTGGATTTTTTGAAAAATAGCGTCCAGGCGCCGCTGCTGTATTCGTAATATTGCAGCGCCCACCACCTGATGCCGACACCTTGCGCGCAGGCGTCCCCCCCATATCCAAAACCGCAACACGTGCCCCATTTTGAACCGCAGTTGCCGCAGCCGATAATCCAGCTGCCCCTGCACCAATAACAATTACATCATATTTCTTCATAAAAAGAATTCTATCACAGACAATAAAAAAATCCATCCAAACGGACGGATTTTTTCAAACTTTGGTGGGTTAGGTAGGACTTGAACCCACGACCAAAGCGTTATGAGCGCTCCGCTCTAACCAACTGAGCTACTAACCCACGGCGCACATTATATATTATTTCAAAAATCATGCAAGATAAAATTTCACATAAATTAAATCATCATGCGATCTGCAATCTGCTGCTGAACATATTCATCTTCACTGTTATACAATGGCCAATTACCATTTGCCAATTCTTCCATTGATGTCAGTGGCTGATTCAAACGCGCACGATACAACCACAGATTTGACATCACACGCTTAATATAACTGCGTGTTTCATACGCAGGGAAACTTTCGATATACAACAATGGATCATATGTATAGAAAGACTTTTCAAACTTTACCATTGTTCCCATACCTGCATTATATGCCGCCAACATTTTTATAATACTGTTTTCTACACGTTCGTGCGACAATAAATCCACAATATACTGTTGCCCCAAGAACATATTATGTTCTGGATTTGACATATCCATTTGCGACAAATCCATTTTATTTGCACGCGCAACACGTTTTGCCGTACTGGGCATCAGCTGCATAACACCATTTGCCCCTGCCCCCGACTTTGCAGACACACGGAAATTACTTTCCTGTTTGGTAATAGCCAACAATAACGCACGATCAATCGACCACCCCCCCAACGGTTCCCAATCCGGCAATGGATACTGTGCAGAATAAATAATGTCATTATCAATTTCCAAGATTCCACGATCTTTAATAACACTGGCCGATTGAACCGACAGACGCGGCATATTAAATTCTGTTGCGACCGAATTTACCGCATGCAACACCCTGTCCGACACCTTGGGCGTGACCAAATACTTCAAATATTCTTCTGCCCTATCTTTGCGTCCTATTTGCAACAGTGCCAATGCCATGCGCCCATATTTTGTATTGGCCAATTCCATATAGTCTTCATCTGTTGCCTGATTTTCATAGAATTCATATTCAGGACGTTGTCCCAACATTGTGGCAGACAATGCCCCATAAAAGGCCATTGGATGCGTTGCAGCAATCCGCCAATACTTTTTTGCCATATCACGTTTTCCCGACCAATCTGCCGCGCGTCCTGCCCAGAAAGCCGCTTCGGTCTTGCGCGCATTATTTATCTGCGGCAAATCCAAGATACGACTAAAATATTTTTGCGATTCTGAATAATTTTCTTCTTTGAAATATAACAACCCCATCGACCACAATCCATACTCAGAATCAGCATCGGATGCAACAAATCCCCATTTTTTTGCCAGTTCCATTTCCCCATTTGTATAATAAATATAAGATAATCGCCCTGCCAAGCGGCCATAATCAGATTCAGTTAAACTTTTCTTAAACTTCTTATCTTCTAATATTTGCCGCGCCACCTTGGTTGAACCAGTGCGAATCGCGCGCTTAAATTCATTTATCTTTTTCTCGGTTGTCCCTGAATACTTTTTTGCCGTCCATGTTTCAGATTGTGCTGTTTCAATTGATTCTGAACCACTAATAACCTTTGGTGTGCGCGCCTTGCGAACTGTTGCCTTTTTTATTTTGGCCAATTTTTCCATACGCGCTGCCCCCGGCATATCATAATACTTTTCCAACCATTCGGCAATTTCCGCCCCACGCGTACGGTATGAATCAGAAATATAACGCTGATACAAAATCTCATTCATCAATAACTTATCTGCGATTTGGTCTTGTACCTTGATTGCGGTATTAATTTTCTCTTTATCCTGCAAAACAAATATCTGTTGATACAAACTGGCATCAACATCCGACAAAATCGCCGGCAAATCCGCCGCCAATAAATTCATTGGCACAATCAACATTACAAAAAAACAGAAAAATTTTTTCATATCTTTAAATCAGAACAAAGAAGTTTTTGGCAATTTACAAACCATCGCCCCTTCATCATCTTCTGGGATTTTATCGATAATCTTTTTAAAATCAGAAATTCGCGAAAACTTGCGATACACAGACGCAAAACGCACAAACGCAATCGGATCCAGATTTAACAAAGAATCCGAAACCATCTGTCCAACCATCGCACTGGTCACTGTATCATCAGCAGTTTCTGTCTCTAATCTACGATGAATCGAGGTCACCAATTTTTCAATTTGTTCATCTCCTACATCCCTGTTTCTACATGCCAACTTGATACTACGACGCAGTTTTTCACGATCAAAGGCTTCTAACTTTCCACTATTTTTGCGCACCATTAAATCACGCATCTGCACGCGTTCAACTGTTGTAAATTTTGCACCGCACTGTTCACAGACACGACGACGACGAATAATCGCGTCTTCTATATCTGGTCGTGAATCTGTGACCCTGCTATCCGTAGAATTGCAATATGGACATCTCATGAGAATACAGCGTAGCAATCAAATCATTTTTTCGCAAGCAAATTTATTTTTCTTACAAAAATGCGTTTTTATAAAAAATCAAGCCATTTATTTAAAAAAGTCACCCCCCACCAAAATTTTTTGCCCCCAAAATATGATAAAATACATTCAGTGGAGAAAACAGAGAGATGAACAAATACCTGAACCAAATTTTATTAGGTGATTGCTTAGAACTGATGCGTGGAATTCCTGATGGTTCGGTTGATGCTGTTTTCGCAGACCCACCATACAACCTGCAACTTGGCGCAAAAACGCTGTATCGTCCCGAAGACCAAACCGCCGCACGCGCAGTACGCGATGAATGGGACTCGTTTGCATCAAACGCAGAATACGACGAATTTACACGCGCTTGGTTGGCCGAATGCAAACGCGTTTTGAAACCAAATGGCGCAATGTGGACCATTGGCAGTTATCATAACATATTTCGCGTAGGTTCAATCCTGCAGGACATGGGTTTCTGGATTTTAAACGATGTTGTTTGGGTAAAAACAAATCCAATGCCAAATTTTCGTGGCACGCGATTTACCAATGCACACGAAACATTAATTTGGGCCACACCAACCAAGACCGGCAAATACACATTCAATTATGAAACAATGAAAAAATTAAACGGTGGCAAACAAATGCGTTCCGACTGGGATTTGAACATTTGTCTGGGCGAAGAACGCATCAAAGGCAACGATGGCAAAAGCCTGCATAACACACAAAAACCACTGGACCTGTTACATCGCGTAATTTTGGCATCAACAAAACCTGGCGACATTATTCTGGACCCATTTATGGGTTCTGGCACAACCGCTGCGGCGGCACGCGAACTAGGGCGCCAGTTTATCGGAATTGAACGCGAACCCGAATATGTTGCGGCGGCACGCGAACGCATCGCAAATGTGACACCAATCGACCTGTCAGGAATCGAAGTCACAAAGCCAAAACGCGATGAAGTACGTGTTGCATTCAAAGAATTAATCGAAGCCGGTCTGTTATATGTTGGTCAAACATTGGTCAGCCCACGTGGCGAACGTGTTATGATTACCCACGACGGACAATTAACACACCAATTACACGGCAAAGCTTCAATCCATGTCATGGCGGCAAAATTACAACGCAGCGTCAGTTTTAACGGTTGGGATTATTGGTCTGCAGAAAAACGCGACGGCACCTTGGTGGCCATTGATGAATTGCGCAAATATATCCGTCAAATTAAGTCTGACATGAAAAAAGTCGCATAACCCAAATAAAAATACCGCCCAAAAGGCGGTTAAATTTTTATGGTCGGAGTGACGGGGTTCGAACCCACGACCTCTACGTCCCGAACGTAGCGCTCTACCAGGCTGAGCTACACTCCGCAAACAACTGCGGTGCAAATTATGCGACCTTTTCAAATAAATTGCAACTATTTTTATCTGCCCCGCGATTTGGAAACACGGCTACTTTTACACATATGCAAAATATCAAACAACGAATTTAACGCAAGTTGCCGATCGGCAAAAACCGGAACACAACGGCAAGCATTTTTATACTTATAAAACAGCACAACGCGACCATTAACCATCGGACGCCACAAAAACGTAGTCGGATTAAAATCAATCTCAAATAGACAAACACGATTAGAACATGCACAATATAATTTATCTAAAGCCATAAAAAAATCTCCTCAATTTCAAACGGTTCAGATTGTATATATTTTCTTTACATATTCAATATTTTTTATTTGTAATTCGCCATATGTGCATTATATTTATTCTTGCATAACAAAAAAGGAAAGAAAGATGTTTGCAAAACGATTCTTGAACAAAGATGTATTTGAAAATTATGATGATTATGTTCAAAACGCCAAACCAAACATTCCTGAAAACTTTAACTTTGCATACGATGTTGTTGATGAAATCGCAGCACAAACACCAGACAAAGTCGCAGTTCTTTGGGTAAATGACAATGGCGAAAAGAAAACAATAACATTCAAAATGTTGTCAGAAATGTCAAATCGCGTGGCAAATTTTTTAGCTGCACGCGGCTTAAAACGCGGCGATACAGCACTGCTGTTTATGCGTCGTCGCTGGGAATATTGGGTAATAATGATGGCTATGCACAAGATGGGCGTTATCCCAATCCCTTCGACCAACCAATTAAAAACCGAAGATATTAAATATCGTTTAGATATGGCAGACTGTCACGTCATTATCGCATTTGACGACGGTACTGTTATTGATGAAATCAAAAATGCGATTAGAAACAACGAAAACATTCAGTTAATTGACAGCAGTGAAATTGCCGATGCATGCGAAACATACCCAACAACATTCGATCGCGTTCCCAACGAAAACAACGACACAATGGTCGTATATTTCACCAGTGGCACAACAGACATGCCAAAAATGGTTGCTCATAACTTTGTATACCCACTGGGACACATAAACACAGCTGTATTTTGGCAACAACTGGGGGACGGCGACATTCACTTTACCCTGTCGGAATCCGGATGGGCAAAATGTTCATGGGGGAAAATGTACGGTCAATGGCTGGCAGGCGCAACCGTATTTGTATTCGACTTCAGTCGCGTATTTACTGCACACGACCTGTTAACAGCCATATCAGAAAACCACATTACGTCATTCTGCGCACCACCAACCGCATATAAAATGATGATTCATGCAAACATGTCACATTATGACCTGTCATCCCTGCGCAAGGCTGAAATCGCAGGCGAAGCCCTGAACCCCGAAGTTTATGAACGTTTCCTTGATGCAACTGGAATAAAACTACGCGAAGGTTTCGGTCAAACAGAAACATGCGTCTTGCTCTTTAACAATCAATGGATAGAACCAAAGCCTGGTTCCATGGGCATGCCCGCAGCCGGTTGGGACATTGTGTTACGCGATGAACGCGGCCGCATAATCACCGACTGCGACACAGTTGGCGAAATATGTATTTCACTAAAAAATGGATGGCCACTGGGACTGTTCAAAGGATATCATAAAAACGAAAAATTAACCGCCAACGTATCACGTGACGGCTTCTATCACACTGGCGACATTGCATACCGCGATTCGGACGGGTATTATTGGTTCGTTGGTCGTAACGACGATTTAATTAAAACCAGCGGATATCGTGTCAGCCCATTCGAAGTAGAAAGCGTACTGTTGGAACACCCATCTGTCCGCGAAGTTGCCGTCACAGGTGTCTTGGACCCGGCGCGTGGCCAGGCAGTCAAGGCAACAATTGTCCTGAACAAATATTTCCAGGCAACCGACAACCTGACACGACAATTACAAAACCATGTTAAATCACGCACAGCGCACTACAAATGCCCACGCATAATTGAATTTGTGGACAGCCTGCCCATGACAATCAGTGGTAAAATTCGTCGCGCACTGATTCGCACATTGGACAGCGCCAAGGAATCAATTGTAGACCCGATTAAGAACACTATTGGCCTGGGCGAAGACAAGGAAAAAGACAAATAAAAAAAACACCCACTATCCGGTGGGTGTTTTTTAGAAACAAAAAATCCGCCAAACAGCGGATTTTTTTTAATTAGAAACCGAAAACCATACGTTGTTTCGACTGACGTTTTTTTTCATTACGAACGGCTTCTTCTTTCAAACGTTTGCGTTTTGTAGTTGGTTTTTCATAACGCTGACGTTCTTTCATTTCGCGATACAGACCTTCTTTCTGTGATTTACGTTTTGCAACACGCAAAGCCTGTTCTACGTTATTATCACGAACCAGAACCTTAACCATATGTATTCACCCCCTTTAACGCATTCTTTATCTGTTAAACCAAAGAAAGGGACTTCCGTCCCCTTCCCTTTTTTGTTTTGGTGGAGCTGATCAGGCTCGAACTGACGACCCCCTGCTTGCAAAGCAGGTGCTCTACCAACTGAGCTACAACCCCAAAACTTTGCACCTTCATCATGAAAGCGAACGAATCTTATACAATATTTCAACAAATGTCAACACAAAAATTAACGAGCATATTTTTATTGACAATAAATATTTTTTGTATAAAATACAACCAACATTAAACAAAGTGATAAACAATGCAAAAACCGCATAAATATTCAGTTATTCCTGACAACTACTCCGAAGCATTACAGGAATTAAAAGGCAAACATTTTTCATGGGAAATGAACTTCAGTTCCCGAACCGAAAACAAAACCATTGGTCATATAACACATTATTCCATTGGTGATGCGCCCTCTACAAATTGCCTGATATTGATTCCGGGGCTGGCCTCTAATACCCGTACGGAACCACTAATGAAGGTTATTCAATACTGGGCATTAATGAATAAACACGATATATACTGTCTGGACACATTCCTGGGGGATTTTTTACCCGAAACATCACAAGAACTTGCAGAAAAACACACATTCAGCGAATATATAGATTTAATTGACACTGGCCTGGATGTAATAGAAAAAGATGTTAAGCAAAAAAAATATACTTATTCATGCCTGATTGGGCACAGCGCAGGCGCAACCGGGACATTTGAAATTTACAACAAAAGAATTCGCGAACGCAAAAAACTGCGTTTCAGCGCATCCGTTATGTTCGCGCCATACCTGGATCACAGTTTTACAACATATATACAAAATTTTTATAAAAGATTTACGTATAAAAATGAAATTGACAACGAAACATTTTTAAAGTCCGCGATTGGAATTAACAGCCCACATGAACCGCGTCCCGACACTAAGTACACCAGAATATCCGTACTGCCCACATTCTATGACGATATGGATTCTGTTGAATTCCATCCAGAATTAATGGATAAATACAGTATCCCTATTACATTGGTTGCAGGTGGACGCGACAAAAAATCCCCACCAGAAGAACTGCTAAAAAAATACCGTATACTGCGCGAAGGAAAAAATGGTCACTTATGGAAATTTGTGGTCTTTAAAGACTCGCGCCACAGTTTTATTGATCAGTACAAAGACTGGGGTGCGATTCTTCGTCTGATTCAATCACAGAAACGTTTTGCATTAATGAAGAGCACGTAAATTAGGCTTTACTTAACATATACCGCATTCTATAATGCACAACATGAAAAAGATATCTAACAAAATAAAGTCCTTTATCAAAGGCGACGAATCGAATGGCCGCATAAAATGGTCATTATATGGACGCGTATGGCGCGAAGTTGGCGCACCATATTGGAAATGGCTTGCCGCTGGCATAATATTTACAATCCTGGCCGCCGGGGCTGAGGCTTATACAATCACCCTTGTTCAACAAGTCGTAGACAAAGCTTTTATTGAAAAAAGTATGTCCGCCATATACTGGCTGGGGATTCAGGTTATCGTTGCATTCGGTGCCAAAGGTACATTTACATACGCCAAAGCATTAATCATGTCCAAAGGTGGTCTGTTGGCCAGCGCAGATTTACAACAGAAAATCTATCGCCACATGACCCACATGAACCTGGCACGTTTTTACGAAGATGGCATTGGCAAAAATTTGAACTATTTTAATGTCCAGGCTGGCGCGGTATTAAACCTGGTCACGAACACTGTCATAAAACTGGTCCAGAATATTGCAACATTGGCAATGACATTGGCTTTGATGATATATTATGCACACCAAATGTGCATTGTTCTGATGTTCCTGACCCCGGCAATTATGATACCAATGGTTATAATTATGCGCAAACGCCGCAAATTATCCCGTCAATCATTCGGCATTGCCAACAGTGTATCACAACAATTAAACCAAACATTACACGGCATTAAAACAATCCAGGCATTTGCCGCCGAAGAACGCGAAGAAAAAAACTTTTCACGCGTTTTAAACAATTCTATGGTAAATGCGTACAAAAGCACCCAAACCAATGCCCTGCGATCACCATTAATGGAATTTATGATTTCCATTGGTCTGTGCATCGCCATGATTATGGGCGGACACTTTATCTCCAGCGGTGCAATCACAACAGGTGACTTTACTGCATTCTTGTTGGCATTAACCGCGGCATATAAACCTGCAAAAAGCATTACTGGTACCGGCGACACATTACAACACGGTCTGCTGGCGGCAGAAATTCTGTTTGAATTTCTGGACAGCAAACCAGACATTACCGAAGCCCCCGACGCACGTGAACTGTCGGCCAAGAAAATGTCCGTTGGATTCCACAATGTTTCATTTTCATATAATCCAGACGAACCAATTATTAAGAACCTGAATTTAAATGTTCCTGCTGGTTCTGTGTGTGCGCTGGTTGGTCCATCCGGCGGTGGGAAAACGACATTATTCAATCTGTTGGAACGTTTTTATGACCCACAAATTGGCAAAGTGACCATTAACAAAACAGACATACGCAAATACACATTAAAATCATTGCGCAAAAATATTGCCGAGGTTTCACAATCCGTATTCCTGTTCAATGGCACAATCGAAGAAAACATTAAATACGGCAACCCGAATGCAACACATGAAATGGTTGTTGCCGCGGCCCATGCCGCAAACGCAGATGTATTCATTAACGAATTCCCAGATGGATACAACACTTCTGTCGGCGAAGGGGGCAGTCTTCTGTCCGGTGGTCAAAAGCAACGAATTGCCATTGCACGCGCAATACTAAAAGATGCACCAATATTATTACTGGACGAAGCAACATCTGCACTGGATACAGAAAGTGAAAAATTAATCCAATCATCACTGAACAAATTGATGCAGGGGCGCACAACATTCGTTATTGCACACCGTCTGTCAACCATTCTGGATGCAGACATAATATGCGTAATCAAAAATGGCGAAATTATTGAAATGGGAACCGATGCAGAATTATGCAAAAAAAATGGTGAATACAAAAAACTGCGTGACATTCAATTTAAATCAGACAGTAAAAAGAAAAAATAACAAAATTAAACTGTGGGGGAATAAAAGACAAAGGCATATAAAATGGCAGAAAAAAATACGATTAACATAAATTATATTCTGGATAATTTAATGAATGACCCTGCGGTTTCTGCCGCAGTAAAAAAACTGCAAGACACAATTACAGAATTAAGCATGGCCGTCACACAAAAAATTACATATGACGTAATACAAAACACAGCATTAAAAATCCAAAAAAAAATCAAAACACAAACAAAAAAGCCCCAAGTACATAAACCAATCACAAATTGGTCAAATGCAACCGAAATACAATTAAGGGCCGCGCGCCTGAACCGTCGCCGCAATGGCCGTCCACTGGAACCAGATTTAGTCGCAGAACTGCAGGCACGTTTTCCAAACTATGATGCACCAAGTGACACTTTTACACACACAAAACGCACCAGAACCAAAGAATATTGGATAAAAAAATCTGATGCAGCACTATACAGTGCTCTGCGCGAACGCAGAACACGCGGACACGATATCGAACCAGAACTGTCCGCTGCGCTATCAGAACGGTTCCCAACATTCAACCCAGAAACCAAAAGCATCAAACGCCGCAGCACAAAGCATACAAATTGGGCAAACACAACAGAAAAACAACTAAAGGTGGCACGCCTGAACCGTCGCCGCGATGGTCAACCACTGGAACCCGATTTAATCGCAGAACTGCAGGCGCGTTTCCCAAACTATGACGCACAAACAGACACGTTTACCACAACAGAAATTGATTGGTCTAAACAATCCAAGAAAAGCCTGCAAACTGCCATAAATTATCGCAAAAGAACCGGTCAAATCATCCCAACAGAAATGACAGTCGCACTGGAACAAAAACGCACGGATAACAGAAGAAAAACTCGCACAGATTGGTCAAATGCATCAAATCAAAACCTGCGTATGGCATATTATTATCGCATTACAAGAAAATTACAAATTGAACCGTCACTGAATGCTGCGTTGGCTGCCGCATTCCCCGGCTATGATGCAACGACACAAACATTTACCGGCAAACATCATCACACCACACACACGAAAGACATTACACAAAAAACAAACACAGAAACCAGCAAAACAGTTGAAAGATTATTGCCACTGTATTCTGTTCCAACAATAAATGGCAACTATGCATTACATTTTAACAATGGCAAAACAGATAAAACATTACTAAAGGCAGCATCACAACCATTCGAGGTTTGTCTGATTAATAAAAAAAGCCACCTGGCCATTATACGAAAAATCTATAACACAAAAAAATTTGCACTGTATGTGATTAATTATAAAAAAGGGGAATTAATCCAACAAACCAAACCCGGTGTTGCAATAATTTCGTATTCACCAACAACACATGAACTGTACACCAAGCAGCATCGCGACATACCGTCACAGGTACACTGTATTCACCCTGACACAGCCGTATCACGTCCATTAATGTTGCCATCAGAATTACCAAAAATTATGGCAGCACAAATAAAGAAGGAAACCATTCTGATTGAAGAGAACGGCAATGTAAGTGCACATCCACTGTTAACACTGGGAAACTATGACGAAAACGATGCACAAAATGAAACGATAAATCAAATATTGACCCTGGCACATGAACGTATTATAAAATTTGAACAAAAACAGGTTCAAATCACAAAAACAGAAATCAAACAACCAGAACCGCAAGACAAAGCACCTGTCACAGCCACACCTAAGAAAACAACCGAAGAACCAGACCAACAAAGAAAAATTACCACAATTCCGGTGTATATCGAACATGTTAAATCTAACCTGATGGGTGCATACAATAACGTTTACCTGAACGGCAAGAAGATATTATCAAATCACTTTGATACAAAAATAAAATTACTGCTGAATGACACATTGCTGGGGATACACGGCATTGTCACAGACAACCCTGACCTGCCCCAAACGCCAATCTGGATGATATACGACACATGCATGCAATCACGCATTGGCAAACACATGCAAAAGTTCAGCGGATACCAGGTCTACGCAAAAAACATAATCGAAACAAATGATGGTCTGCGAATGGATTTATCTAACCGCTGTACAACAATATTAAAACGCGACAGAATAACAAAACTGGCCGCAAACAAACGCTTTACAATCGCAACAGAAAAAACGAAATAATCAGCGCAAATTTTACCGGTTGCGAAACAACAAAAAAAACAGTATAATAAAGACATAATTCTGTAGGGGATTTCATACATGAAAAAATTGTTATTACTGCTTTTATTCGCTATTTTGACTGTTCCTGCATTTGCAGAAACACTCAACCTGGCCAGCAAAGGCTATGTCCAGGATAATTATGCCAGCAAAAGTTATGTCCAAGAAAACTGCGCAATGGTGTACCAAGGAATTAATAACACACAAATTCTGCCAGCAAACTATATAGTATACGGCTCGATGGAGGTGTATGATACCGTCACCGTTCCAACCCCTCCCCTACCACCAGAAGAATAAAAACACCGCCACACGGCGGTTTTATTTTTACACTATAAACAAATGAATTAAAATTATACTTTATGTTGTATCACAACAAGTTTACACAAATCAATAAAACATCACATTATTGAATATAAAAATTCCCCCATTCGGGGGAATCTTTTTTACATTGGAATATCCTCACACTTTTCAACCGGTGCGGATGTCTTACAGTCCATACTCTGGCTGGCACCAATCCCAAGGAAACCACTCTTTTTCTTAGTGGAACAACTTTGTGTAACCGTGCTGGTACAGAAATGACAATTTCTGGTTTCACGATTAAAAATTGACCATACTTCACGTTTATAACCACCGCCTTCAAACGTATGACGTTGAGATCCAAAATTAAGTGATGAAAAATCAGCACCTGACTTAGAAAAGTCTGCCTTGGTACTCAACCCCTCAGACGTAGAATGCCCACCTTTTAACAAATCACTATTCATTAGACCAACACCAACATCATATGAAATAGCATAAGGCGGTGCCAATGGCGTATCAACCATCGAATTCGGTGCCCCTGCCAATTCTCCATTTGTTGCGGCTAAACGCTGACACATATATTGCGCCATATCAGCAGAAGCATTCTTCGTAGCATCCAAGACAGCTTCATTAAATTTTTTGTTATAATTATTCTGTGCCTGACGCAAAGCAGACATAGCAATCTGCATCTTCACCTGATTCAACAAATTAGGGAAACGCGCCGTTGTTTTATCTTTCTTTTTCCCCGTAATCTGTTCCAAATTACGTCCACTAATACAGAACTGAATCTTCGGGTCCTGTTCAATCATCTCAATTGTGCGATTAATCGTACCCGTAATATTATTCAACTCCTCCTCAATTATGCTAATAATCTTATCCGAATCCGCTACATCTTTATTTATTTTGCGAATATGGGCCAAATATTCATTTACACCCAACTCACCTGGTCCCAATATATCGTATTCATCCTCTTCACCAACATCCTTGGTACGTCCAGATGCATCACCCATCTTAATCGATCCAAACGAAATCATACCTGTCACACGGTAAACTGTTCCAACTTTTTGCGAGCGCAAACTTCCCGCACCCATCGTATCATCAGCCGCGAAACGGTTACAGTCTGAAGTACTACCACAAACTTCCTCCATTTTAGCATCTACCAAGTTTTGACACTGTTCAATCGCGGCATTATCAACATTCAAATACAATCCCATCAGCATAGAATCCAAATCCTCCATCGAGAAATTTGGATTATCCGCCTTACATACTACCAGTTTATCAATCGGACAAATATCATGGATATAATCATAATCCATACCTATACAATTCTGGAAATTATCACCACAACGACTCTCGTCTGTAAAGCAATCTTTTACTTCCTGGGTACATGCATCAACACGCATTGCAGCCAATTTATCCTTTACATATCCCCAAATCAATGGTTCCATGCGTTCACATGGGTCAATTTCTACCTTGCAAAAACTGCGTACCATGTCTGGACGCGATAAACATGCATCCATTGTATCTTTACCTTTTCCAACAATGTCATCCTTACATGCTTTCTGCACACAATCAGAAATATCTGTTAAACATGATTGACGAAATTTTGATTCCACATCCAATTCTGCCAACTTCAACGTAGGCGCCGCCTCTTTCAAGAAAGCCGGCCATACCATATCACGTACTGCGACACAATTTGACAAAACATTTTCACAGATAATGCGTTTATTAGTCAAAATCTCCATCGTTGATGGTGTAAATTCATACTTATCAATAGTCGCCACCGTTGTCCCAGCAGTACTTTTTGCTTCGTTATTTTGCATATTTTCAAATGCAATGGTTGAAACACAATTTCCCCAATCTTCGCCACATGCATCTTCGGTTTGCATACACTTTTTAAATTCGACCATACACTGCCCCAGGTCATATTTATTTGCTTCATCAAAAGATTCTTTCAAAGCTTTACGAACATCCCCCTCGGCTGCTGCAACTGCAATCTCTGCCTCAGCTTTTTTCTGGGCCAAACTATTTTCATACCCCTTACAATCTGAGGTAATCTTACGAGAATACATATTAAGTATAATCTCAATATCCCCTGCACATTCATCAGGTACCTGTTCCAAGCACAACTCATTGGCAGCCGAATATAATTGCGCCCCCTTCATAGTAGAGAAATCAATTTCCGTCTCATAATCCTCCTCTTCCTCTTCAACAGGCGTATCCCACATCGCCAACAATGCGGCCTTGCGTTGTTCTTTTTTATCCCCTTTTCCAATTTCATCAATTTCTTTCAAATTGCCATCTTCATCATATTCACGTTTTCCAGTAAAAACAATATCCGCTTGTGCCCCCAGCTTTACCTTTTCAACCTCAACTGTTGCGATACGGTCTGCCTCGGCCAACAATTCTTTAATTTCTGAAAATTGTTTGTCATACTCAATACTCAAATCGCTACAGGCACAACTGCCGCCGCTGTCATTATCCGTAATACAGAACTGATCCATACAACCATAATAAATATCATAGCACTCCTGGTCATACAAACCTTTTGCTTCTGTCTTGACACTAACTGTTGTCCCCTTTTGAATCGCAGCCTGCTTCTTGGGGGCCGCAGTCTTTTTTGTTAATGCATAGGCACTATGCCCTGACATAAATGTCAAGGCACAAATAACAGAAGTCAACAATCCAAAATATTTCATAATTCTCTCTCCACAATAAACACTACATATTAATATCTTCACAGGATTCAATTTCCTGACAGTATTCCTTTTCATCTGCCGCCGCCGCACCTAGGAACGCACCACCAACGGCACCAACAACACCACCAATCGCTGTTCCCCAACCTGGGCTGACCATTGTTCCTGCAGATGCGCCTGCAGATAAACCACCAGCCGCCCCCTTGGCAATACCCGTACCTTTCGATTCGCCACCTGTTTCACAAACCTGCTGCATACGACAAACATGACAGTTACGCAAAGATGGTTCAAATGATACGCTACGGATATAGCTATAGTTTTTCTTCCCCTCTTCTGGTGTTTCTACCTTATATGTATTAAGACAATTCTGTCTTGCTTCTTCTAAATCCTGTTCACGTGACAATTCTGCAATTTTATCTTCCAGTTCACGCATTGCACGATTTTCCGCACCAATTTCCGCAATAATTTTTGCAGTATTAAATATATTGCTGCCCAAACTGTTACGTCCCGCTGGTTTCTTGGCATCCTGACACGCTGCAATTGTTATATCCTGTTCAAACTGCTTAAAGAACTCATTAACCTTTGCCTTAGAGTTCTGACGAACTTGCACACGCAAATCTGCCAACCCTTCTTCAGAATCAGGAATTTCAATCAACGACATCACCGTATCATCAGACGGCAAGCATGCCATATCCGTACCACAGGTACGTCCCAACTGTTCACTGAAATGATTTATACAACCTTGCATCATCTGATAATCCATCTGCAAAACCGCAGCAGACACAATTATATCAAACTGCGTTTCGTTCTTACAAGATGGGAACAAATCCTGCGGACACATTGCAATAATATCTGCTGGTTTTTTACCAACGCATTCTGGCGCGGTAAAGTTTTCACCACATCTCTCGCGCAAACACGCGTCAACATCATTCTGACAAAATTGCGTACGCAAATACCCCAATTTATCATTAACAACTGACTTAATACCCGGAATCATATCGTCACATTCATCAATAATCGGACAAACCCCTGCCGCCACATTAACATCTGTCAAACACGCAGAATTTGTAGTTGTCGAACAACCATCTTCCAAACACATCTGAATTTGTGCCAAACATGTCTGACGACGATATTTATCAGCATACTTTGCCGCATCTAACAAAATCGTTTCAGATTCATCTTTCCAATCCGACAAAACATCTGTCTTAACCGCCATACACTGGTCCAGAACATTTTCACACGCATTTGCACGACGTCCTAACAAACCTGCATCTAAACAATTTTCAAAGTTGGCACCACATCCACCCTTATCCGCAATACAAGAACGGTACGCCAACAAACACTCCCCTCGATTATAACGATTCGTTGTATCCAACATATCCAAACGCGCCTGACGCACCGCCGCCTCAGCCGTACGCTTATTAGACTCTGCATTCAGCTTCTGATCCTGCAAATACGAACCAAAAGATTTACAATCCGCAACAACCTGGCGCGTATACAACATTTCTTCCATTTCTGCCTTGGTACCGCACGATTCTAACTCAGACGCACAATATTCCGCCGCCATATAATACAGACTATCACCAATATCCGCATCATCATCCAGCGCACCACCATCTTCATCGTCACCCGTACCACTGTTTAACCAATCCAAGAAACTAACCCCCGAAACACGCGAACTTTTCTTCGCCGCCTCGCTTTCACCAAACACCAAACGCGCCTTAGCTCCTAACTGTTCTCGCTCTACCCCTTCGGTATATAACTTATCCGCCTCTTCCTGAATCTTTTGAATTTCTTTAATCAAGGATTTTGATTTATTTATATTAGAAGAACACGCACAACGATACCCCTCAGACTCATCCAACAAACAAAATTCGTCCATACATTCACGATACGCTTCACGACATTCCTTACTACCCAGTGGTTTTTTATCCTCTACAGAATCCTGCACAGAATCACCACCATCAGAGGCACCCTCATCTTCATCAACCGAAGAATCTTCATCCTTCACATCATCCTGCACAACATTCCCACTTCCCTTATCCACATTCAGCGACTTATTACCCGTCGAAATTTTCGTCACCATGGTCGGCATACGTTGTCCACCCGACGCAACACGATTCGAACCCGCACGTGGTGCCGCATCAGCCATAATCGGCATCGCCGCCAATAAAATCGCCAAAATTCTAATATTCATGTGTCTCCACCCCTGTGTTTAAATATGTTTTATTCTATCAAAACTTTCCCTTTAATGCAAGCGCCTAAAAACAACTTGCTTTTTTTCTACATCAAGGATAATATATACAGCAACAAAAATCTTGAAAAATTAAAGGATTAAAAATATGGCAAAAGATGATGTAATTGTTTTCAGCGGCACCGTCGAAGACAAATTACCAAACACAATGTTTCGTGTCAAACTTGAAAACGGTCACGAAATTCTGGCAACCGTTTGTGGAAAAATGCGCAAGGCGCGCATTTGGGTAAACGTCGGCGAACGTGTTCGTGTTGAAATGACACCATATGATTTGGACAAAGGTCGCATCACATTTGTCGAACGAAACCGACCAACAACAGAAAATGCAAATTAATCTTATCCGCCACACGGCGGATTTTTTTTCACAAAAAACTTGTGCTCAAAACGCTTTTTTGATACAATAAATCATACAAAAAATAACGGATGAGAAAGGCCTGTCTTTTTATTGCGATTGTTTTCGCCACTGTTGGCATTGCCAACGGTGCTGTTCGCAGTACAAATTCATCAACACGCAACACTCAAAAAACAACCGTGTCACGCACTACATCTGACACAAAAAAAATAACCACGCGCAGCAACGCAACAAAAACTGTTGCGCGCACCACAACCCCACGTATCACATCGCGCAGCGCATCACCAAAAAGAACTAACCAAACAACAACCAACGCACGCACCGGAATAATAAACACCGCACGCAGTGCCACAACACCACGACAAACGAATAAACAATCTGCAATCAGCAACCCTGCCCGTCGCAGCCGTGCCGCCACAACAATCACCCCCACACAGCCCAGCGCCATTGACGCAAACTATAACACGTGTCGCGATGCATACTTCACATGCATGGACCAGTTTTGTGCAACCGCAGACGACACATATCGCAGATGCATATGTTCATCCAAATTACCTGAAATACAAAAACTTGAACATGCACTGGGACAAACTTCTGAACAACTAACCGATTTCAAAAACTTAAACCTGGATATCATAAACAAAACTGCCGAAGAAGTATCTGCAATGCTGTCCGCCACCGAAGGCGAAAGCGCCCAATCAAACACACGCGACACATCAAACAGTGCGAAACAACTGGCCGGCATCAGCGAAGTTCTTACCAGTTCAAAATCAAAATCATTATCAACGGCCGGAACATTAGATATTGCCGGCAATATCGACTCAATATGGTCAACATCCGACCTGGCGGGCGGCGCAAATATTGCAAATCTAACAGGCGAGGCTTTATACAACGCTGTACACGCCCAATGTTCAGAAATGGTAATTGACCAATGTGGCAACAGCGCAACCCAGGCAATGGTCACAACTGCATACGGGATGTATATTGAAAACGACTGTTCTGCATTATACAACGCACTGACCACAAAACAAAAAAGCGCGAACAAAACAATACGCCAAACAGAACGCGAAATGCAGCTGGCACGTCTGGAAAACTACAATGCCCACAACTCGACCAGCATAAACAACTGTATCGCCCAGGTCCGGACAGACATTACTGCCGACACTGCATGCGGCCCAGATTATGTACACTGTCTGGACGTCACTGGGCTATACCTAAACCACGAAACAGGCGAACCAATTTACACACAAAACTTTTATCAACTTGAAAAATTAACATCTCTATCTGGGGACATACTAACAAACCAATCAAATCGTCTGCTGGTTGCCGAACTAAACCGTAAACGCGCATATGCCACACGCGGTCTGGACACATGCCGGGATATTGCAGACTCCGTATGGGATGAATTCCTGCGCCAAGCAATATCGGAAATATACCAAGGACAACAAAAACGTGTTCGCCAGGTCAAGAATGAATGCCTGGAAGTTGTAAATAAATGCTATGACGAAAAGAATCAGTCTTTAAAGGACTTTAGTAATATCAAAGAACAACTGTTGCTGGGGCAACGTATGGAATTATCAGAAAAACTGTGCCAAGAAAAACTGGACGCGTGCAGCAATCTATACGGTGGGGGCTCTAACGGTCTGTCCGAATTGCTGATTGCAATGCAATCCATCACAGACCAAACAATATCAAACCAATGCTTGGCAACATTACGCGACTATGCGACTGAATTATGCGCCCCAGCTGGTCACGACACAATCCATAAATATCCATATTCATGCCGCACATACACCCCAGGCGAAGCCAAATACGCAACAATCGCCAACTGCAACCAACGCACACAAGACAACAACAACGAATCTAGTCTTGACACCCAGCAGGGAAATGCAGGAACACTAACATACTGGTCATTCCCAAGAATATACTTGCGCTGCAAAAAAGGTTACTACCTCAAAAACAACCTATGTTATAATTGCCCTGAAGGCTCAAGCTGCGAGGAGGGCACAAACTTTCAAGACATCAGTGGCCAAATCTGTGGCGACTATGTTGGCAGTCTGTACCACAAGATTGCACGTTACGCGACCGAGGCCTGCATCCGCCCTTCCATGGCATCCCAAGGTTTGACTGCAACCGTTCTTCAGGACATAAACATGCTTATGGATGAAATTCACCAGGCCATGTCCACAGAACTTTCCCAAGAATGCGAGCGCCTGGGTGGCGAATGGGTCAACACAGTCTGGCAGGCAGAAAGCAGGGAATATACACATTCAACTCGTGGCGACTACAGATTAAAACATTTTTATGACACAACCGGCGCCAATACCAAGTGGGGATACTGCGCCACAACCGAAGAAGATAAAGCACTAATAACAGAAACACAAACAACACAAACACCTAAGCCATATTGCGAAGTCGTACAGGACGGCACCCCATGTATATTTAGGGATATAACCAGCGAAGAAGAATGCAAAAAAGTTGGAGAAGGAATGGGCCCCGCCGAATGGCGAGACGGAAAATGCGGTTGCAGTCAGGGTTATAATGGACAAGTATGCTCATAACGTGTACTTGCGCACAACGTAAAAATTTGTTAGAATAAAACTAACATTGGGAAAGAAGAATGAAAAAAATATTTTTATTATCTGTTATACTATTAATATACGCAATGTCTGCGAACGCAGCAACCCCATGGTGGCAACAGCCAACCGTATGTCGCCTGAACCCAACAAATTGCTATTCTGCGATGGGCGTTGGTTTTGATTCTGGCCTGTGGGACACATCTGCAAACTGCTGGGGGCTAAAAATGATTTGTCCCGAAGCATTAAAAGAATACTCATCAATCCCCGTTGCGATGGAACGCAGCACACTAAAAAAAGGCGACGGAATAAACCCAGACTATGACACCGACGCACTGTCACACGACGGCGAATGCTTTGGTCGTCGCAAATCAGAAAACAACGGCGCAATGGTATCTGTGGATGGAAAATTCGTAAACGTTTATTGTCCCGGCATCCTAACAAACCCAGACGAAACATTTGAAAACGGTGAAATTGTTCACGGCGCACAGCCAACATGCGACAAACTGGCCACAGATGGCTATGTCGCCGTATTAAACGGTAATTGCTATGGCAAATATTACGACAGTCGCGATTACTACATTGATTGCAGCACTGCATTATTACCAAAACGTCTGATTGTCTTGAATGGCGCAGACTATAACGCACCGGCATACGGAACACCATACACAATGACCGAAGCCCGTCAGAAATTCGATAAAATGTATTCGACATCAAAAACACAACACGAAAAATATTTCAAAAATTAACCAATCCCCCAAATGGGGGATTTTCAGTTAAAAAACACTTGATTTTTGTTAAAAAAATGTCATAATTCGCATCGTTCCTGCTGATGACACGGGGTCATCGGCTAATAAACCATAGGAAAAATAAAAATGGCTTACTACGAAAGCGTTCTGGTTTTCCGCCAGGACTTGACTGAACCGCAGGTAAAAGAAAAGGCGGCTAAGTTTGCAGAAATCATCAAAGAACTGGGTGGCGATGTCAAAGCAACAGAATTCTGGGGCTTGAAAAATTTGGCATATATCATCCGCAAAAATCGCAAGGCACACTATGTCATGTTGAACATCGAATTGCCTGGCAACCAAATCACAGAATTGGAACGTCGTTCACGTATTGACGAAGACGTAATCCGTTTCTTAAACGTTCGTGTTGATGAATTGTCAACAACACCTTCTATCATGATGAAAAAGAACAACGAGGAGGCAGAATAATGGCAGTTCGTGCAGCAATTTATCGTAAAAAATCAAACCCTTTAAAGGGCAAGGTTATTGACTATAAAGACATCAAGACATTGTCACATTACATCACAGAACGTGGTAAAATTGTGCCAAGTCGCATCAGCGGTGTTTCCCAGAAAGATCAACGCGCATTGGCAACCGCCATCAAACGCGCACGTCATTTGGGTCTGATGCCGTTCGTTCGCAACAATCTGGGTTAATCCCTAACTTATAAAACATAAGGACAGATAAGATGAAAGTTATTTTGACAGAAAAAATTACAAAACTGGGCAACATCGGCGACACAGTCGAAGTAAAAACAGGATACGCCCGTAATTACCTGTTGCCAAATGGCAAAGCAATGCGTTTCACACGTGAAAATGTAGCATTGTTCGAAGCGAAAAAGGCAGAATTGACCGCCCGTCAAGAAGCAGCGAAAAAATCTGCTGAATCAAATGTTGATGCGGTCAAGAACGCAAAACTGCACATGATTCGCCAGGCTGGTGACACAGGCCAATTATATGGTTCTGTATCAACACGCGACATTGCACGCACATTGAAAGAAGTTGCAAATGTATCCGTTGAATCTGCCCAGGTTATGTTGGGTGCACCAATCAAGACAGTTGGTGTATTTGAAACACAAATCGCCCTGCACCCAGATGTAATTGTACCTGTAAAAATCTATGTGGCCCAGTCACAAGACGAAATCGAAGCATTGGTTGCAGGCAAATCTTTGACATTCGGCAGCAAGAAAGTTGAAGAAGTCGAAGCAGCAGCACCAGTTGCCAACGAGACCACAGAAGAAGCAGAAGAAGTTGTTGCCACAGAAGAAGTCGCAACAGCTGATGCAGAATAATTTATTTCTGCACATCAAGATACACCCCGACACCCGTCGGGGTTTTATATTAGCATGCATTCGAAACACAAAAAACAAACAAATAACCAACACTAAACACACACATACCATACACTAACAAAAAGCAGACAAAACATAAATTTTATTTTTCTTAGCATCAAAATTAAAAATAATACTTACATTACATTCCCACAAATGTTATAATCTAATAAATCGAAAGGGAATGTTCATGAAAAATAAATTAGTTTTGCCTTTAATTATCGCAACATTATTATCTGATGCAACGGCAGCAACACGCCCTGCAGCACGAAGCGGCAGCCGCACAACCGGCACAACAACAAATACTTCATCCGCAACAGGAACAAAACCTGTTGCCGCACGTGCCGCACGCACCACCCCAGCAACTGGTGGCATTGCTGCTGCAACCACCACCGCAACCGCCGGGAAAACAACAGTTAATCGTGGTCGTGCGGGGACACTTCCATCAACAAATAAACCAGTTGTTGCAGCACGCGCGGCAACCAAGCAAAAAGTTGTAAATAACGGAACAAAAATTGCATCCGCAACAAAAAATGTTACCGTTGATGAAGGATGTCAGGAAAAATATGATGGTTGTATGGACTCGTTCTGCATGCTGGAAAACAACAGTGGTGGTCGTTGCGTTTGCAGCGACAAGAACGCAGAACTGGATGCTATTTTAGCAGAAATTGAAAAATTAGATGCTCAATCATATCAGATGGCAACATTTGGTGTTGAAAAAATTGAAATGGGTGCATTCGCAAATGAAGCAATCGCAGCAGCAAACGCTGCGGCCGCATCCGTCGTTAAACAAGAAGCCAAAGAAGAAAAGAAAAAAGTTCGCAAAGCAATTGATTTATCAATGTGGGATTCAACTGTTGGAATCGAGTCAGAAGATGAAGACGAAATATTTGGCGAAACTGCTGTTTCACCTATCGAGGGTAAAGAAGGCGATGAATTACACCGTACGGCAGCAAAAATTTGTGCAAATCAGATTCCAGAATGCAAATCTGATTTAAGCATGCTACAAATGATGTATGCACAGCGCATTAAATCAGATTGTTCAGCATATGAAAACAGTTTGAAACAATCAAAAAATGCCAGCTCACAAAAATTACAGGCTGCAGAACGTGCCTTACGCGAAGCAGCATTAGAACAATTAGAAAATGCCAACAAATATGATTTAGGCCAGTGTACAGTCGAATTCAAAAAATGCATGCAAACAACGGCTGGATGTGGCGATGACTTCTCTTCCTGCGCTGTAATGAGTGCACTAGATAATACTTCTACAGAAAAATCTACATCAAAAGAGAGTAAGAATTTCCAGATAAAAGGCGCAGTTACAAATATTGAAATCTCCGCGTCCACGTATGATATGTTAATAAGTAAAAAGCCTTTGTGCGAATCTATAACAAAATCATGTGTTGCCGTTGCAAACAATGTATGGGACACCTTTCTGCGTGAAGTTGCACCACAATTAAAAAGCGCTGAAATAATCGCAGAAGACAAAGCAAGACAAGATTGTATCGGCAATATCTCATCATGTTTTCAAAAAGCATGTAAAGACAACATGGATCCAAATGACAAAGATAATTCGTATGATATGTGTTTGTCACGACCAGGCGCAATGTTAAACGTTTGTAAAATCCCACTGAATAATTGTGGAATTGACGCCAGCAGCGAAGCAAAAGCACAAGAATCCATCGTCTGGGATTACGTCATCGCAAGATTGGCCGCAATGCGCGTAAACGCATGTACAGCCGAGGTAAAAGAATGCCTGCAATCCGAGGACAGATGCGGTGAAGATTATACACAGTGTATCGGATTGGATACAGATTCTATTATTCGTATGTGTCCACATGATGCATTGCCAGGATGTCAAAAGGTTTATGCCGGTGAAGACATACGTGGAGATAAGGTTTATGACGAATTAGCAAATATGATCCAAGGAATTATGCTGACAATCGATAATAATTTCTTGACTGAATGTCAGAAAGCAGCCGACGAAGCAATGATAAAAATATGTGGAGATACAGAAAGTTGCGCGACACTGAGTGTCGATAGCAAAATGGGCACTCGCACTCTGGAGTATAAAATCTGTGAATATACACTCAACGAAGCACAAAACACAGAAGAAGCAACCACATCAACCATCACTGAAGACACCTACTCTTTCAAGGCCGAAAACTGTCGCCCTTCAACAGACGGTGTAACAGACCAAGATCTGCGTAACAACAAAGCACTAGCTGCTGTATTATCAGGATTAATCTTCTGGGAAAATGTTGGGTATACAGAAGACGGTTTACTGGACGACATAGACTCATATTTAGCCAAGACAGAAATGATCTTAAACGAGACAGATCGTCAATTAATAAAAACAGAATTAGGACAACTGCAGAATGATATTAACAATAAAATATCCATGCTGGAAGCAGACCCAAAAGTAGAATTCTGTATGAAGGGGCGTGAAGTACAAGGTATGAAAATCACGAAAGGAGAAAACACCAAGACAAGCACGCGCACAAAAATTGGCGAAAAAAGCGAAGAAACCGCACGTTTCCCAAATCTGACAAGACAAATGCGTCAATTAATCGCCGAAGGCGCAATAAACAGTGCACGTGATAATTATTATAAAAAATACGATGAAACTGTCGCAAAAATATACGAGGACTTTGATACAGTTACAAAGAAATTATCTGAATTGGCAAACGAAGACCAATTAAATACAGCACGCGAAACAGCGCGCAAGGCATGTTTGCAAAAAGTAAACATTCTAGCAGCACGTGACAATTACAAATCAGATGCGCAGAACAACAGCACTGCAAGTGCTCAAGAAAAACAATCGCGTACATTGCTAGAATCAACGATGATTGTTCCATTCACCAGTGGTGATCACAAATTGGCTTCAACTAAATCAACGCAAAAGATAAGTAAATTACAAATGAACAGTTCTTCATATGCAGAAACCAGCACAACAAAGGTATGGAACAAGGCTGAATTTGATTGGAACGCCGGCTCATGCAAAATTATCGTCAAAACACAATTATGCACGAACTATGGACGTCCAGGACTGTTCAAAAGTAAGCGTTGTCTGGAATGGGGCGCTCCAACTGAAAAGGTTACAACATCAAATATGATTATTACAAAATAAAAAAAATCCACCAAATGGTGGATTTTTTTTATTTTGTTTTCTGTTGCAACTTTTGTTGCAAAATTTTTACCCTTGCCTCTACCCTATCCTTCTTTAAATCAATAACAGAAACTGACAAAACATTATCAACAAAAGACTTTCTTTCTGGCGAATTAGAAAATTCACTATACGGCACGCGTAATACTGGCGTTTTATTGTAATAATAACGCGACATATGTAAACGTGGACGCAGACCATTACTGCGCAATATATATTTCGCCAATCTCATATTTTCTTCACCACGCGGAAAAACATATAAATACGACCGACCATTATTTGCCGTCAGGTGAAATGCGCGACCACCCGAAATATGCGCCAACACCTCTGCATCCTCAAATGGTGACTCGCTGGATATTGGCAATGCCCCAAATGCCGGCATCAATTCTTTTACATATTCTACAACCGCACTAAAACTAAGTTTCATACACTAAACCTTTTTAAACCTGGCAATTATAATGCAAAACATAAACAAATCAACAAAAAACCGGGCGTTTTGCCCGGTCTATCAAATTCCCAATCGGTGCGATAATTTCATCATTAATATAGACTCATCCCCAAAATCATCAGTATGATTCGGGTTTAGACGATATATGAACCCAAACGCGCCATCTGTAAATTCACCAAACTTATGATGATATGCACCAGAAAAACGAACCTCGCGCTTATTTGGTGCCAAAGACAAATCTGCAACATGTGTATCAACAATATCCAAAACATAATCATTATCTTCCGTTTCAATCACATCATATTCCGCATGTGCATAACTCATATAACCATTTGTTATCGCCAACGGCATTGCAACCGAAAATTCAAAATCACCAACATCTGCCCCAAATGAAAATGCATTAGAATAAATATCAGACATTCCCAATATAAAATCCCCAGACGTATCAGATGATGTCTTGGCAAATGTTGCACGCGCCATCAAATCAAAACCATCCGCGACATTATACTGCGACACAAGATCAACATAGGTTGTATTCCCTGCCCCCAGATTTAATAAACCGTCCGTATACGCACCCAACAATGTGTCTGTTTCATGCGCTACACCAACCGCCGTCACAAACTTTAACCCATGATTTTCCCACGAAACATGCGATTGCCCACCCTGCATCAGCCCCAACTTGGCCGGCATATATTGTGCAGATATTGTCGGATCATTTTCCAACAGCCCATCATCTGTAATCGCACCCGAAAATGCACGCGCACCAAAACTCCACGCCCCCAGGTCATATTCCGCATCAGACACAATTGCGTTTGAAGCCAAAGACATTACAGGATTTGCCGCCCCATTAAACCTTGACGCGCCATCTGTCAAATAACGCTGATACGATGTCCCAAAGTTCCAGCGACCAGACGAATACCCCAAAGACATATTATCAACCCCACCCATGTTATCAACATACGCACGTGGCGACATCGTCATAGAAAAAGTAATATCCCCAATATTCATTTGATTCTGATTATCACGATGTACCATAAAATCAGCCAACACATCACCCATATACAGCCCACGCTTATCAGATACACCAAAAGAAAATTCATTTTCCCATACACGTGGCATAGAGATACTGCCATCTGCGCTTTGCAGTACATCATAGAACGGCGCAGAAATCGTTTGCCCCGCCAGATTCAATGCAGTCGACGGACGAAACACAGTATTTGATGCCGCACGCCAATACGCATTACCATTTGCAGACACAATCGTATTACCGTTATAAACATATATTGAATGGCCCGGTGTCATTGCACGTTCCAGATTAATCAGACCATAACCATAAACCTCTGCGAATGCCTTTAAATAATCTGCCGGCAACAACGAATCTGCATAATATTCCGGTGGTAATGAATACATTGTCTTCAAGTATCCCGCCAATGTTTCTGGTGTAAATACATTCCCCGCATTATCGGCACCCAACAAATACCCATCTGCAGTCAATGCCATCAGCATAAATATCTGTGGATTTGACATATAATCAAACGCCCCCTTTAATGCCGCAACCGCCCCTGCGGCACTGGCTGTTGCCATTTCGGCTGTTGCACCGGCGGCGGCAAAGCACCATGGATCAATTCCATTCTGTCCCGTACCTGCGACACCACATTTACGCGACAAAATCTTTTCTCCGTCGGCATTTTCCCACATTGACAAATACAGTGGTCCATAACTGGTCCCGATACCATTACCATAGCCACCAATCGAATCCGCAGATTCCGTACCCTTGGCATGCTGAACCCCAACAACTGTCATAAACATATGTTTCAAATTATTTCCATATAACAATGGCGCATAATTTTCAAACGATGCATCTAACACCGACAATGATTTGCCGTATTCAAACTCGCCTGCCGGCATAACCAATATAGGATTGGCCGTATTATAACTGTTGAACATAATATTTGCAAAAGCACCCTGTGATGTCACCTCTGCCGGATTTTTATCATAAACAGCATTTATCAGCGTAACAAAGGTCTCGGGACCTGTTGTCTTACTCAACGCCAAGGCCGCTGGCATATCTCGCACAGTAATATAATCAACATCACGCGCCTCATCCAACACGCTCAGGTTTGCCAACACATTGCTGACCCCACGTGCATTTGCCAAAACCTGAAAAGTTTTATAGTCTGAATCCATCAATTCTTTTTGTACATATATATCATTATCTTTAACGACATAGACCGCATCCGCCCCATTTCCACCAGATGTGTTTACATAATAAAAACCATCTGTTCCAACATATATCGCAATATCAGACACATTATCACAATTATCACCTGCGCATTCACCCTTTATCATTTTACTTTCTTCTGGCAGATGATACGTTGTTCCATTAATTTCGATTGTTGGATCTGTCACCCCTGCCCCTGAGACCGCCAGACTTAAATCATATGTCACACCATTCAATGTAATTGAATCACCTGGTTCAATTACATTTGCCGCACCCGTCGCACCATCAGCCAATGTTCCAACCGCTGCATCCGCAAAAGGCTCGGACTTATTAACAAATTCCTTGCCGGCGCCTGTCCTAAATATACCCAAACGGCCATTCGGCACAAATCCAAAGAAATCGCCATACGCGCGACCACCAGCATCCCATCCACCAACAATTTTACCCAGCGCACTGTCATACGCACCTGCAAATGGATTTAATGCGGTACCCGAACCCGAAAAATCAAATCCAGGAAGCTCAGCCCCCAAATCACCTGCAATTGATGGATTATTATAATTCAAGTATTTATCCAAGATACCTGTTGCAGCCTCAGCCCCAGCACTGGCGGCATAAACAATACCATCCCCACGCCCAGCCGAACCTGTTGCACTGACCCCATTATCCGTCACCAGCGACACCGCAACCGGATTTCCACCCGTCGCCTTATTTGCGACCGGCACTGGATTACGGCTGGCCGTATCACGGAAAATAAACTGTCCCATATATTCGTTTGCAAAAGCAGAATATCCATGCATCATCAACAAATAATTCTGCACAGGTATTTTATCCCCTGTGGCCAAGAAATCTTTTTCAAAATTATTTCCTGGCTGAACATTTGGTCTGAAATAATTAAAATCCCATTCACGCACACCGCCTGCGCCCGGATTCCACAATGCCAAATTACTCATATATGTTTCATTACTGGTTGTAATTTTACCATCCGTCCCCAGGTATGCTGGACTGTATGGCACATTCAGATATGCAACTGCACCGCCGGTTCCACTTTCCCCACCATCGTTATTATTTGGTCGGTCACCGCCGCCACCATTTTCATTTTTATTACCTGGGTCAAACACATCCGTTAACAGCAACAGCCCCCCTACAACAACGGCGGCCCCCGCCGCCGCTAAACTAATGGTCTGGACAGAAGACAAACCACTGAACAATCCACCACTGCCCCTGGACTTGTTACGATTATTATATTGTTTAATTTGACGGTCACAGTTCGAAGCATCCGCGCCATACATCTGCAAAATTTGTGCGGCACGCGTATCATTATTCATCAATGCGGTACAAACAATCGAAACACCTGTTGAATCAACAAAGTTCACATCTGCCCCTGAATTCACCAGACTTTGCACCTGCTGAACATCCGCCGCCTTGGCCGCCGCCAACAATTGCGCCGCCATTGTAAATTGACTGGTCGCAGCCATTGATGCAAAAGGCACAAAAAACAAAGCAAAAACAAATAATCTGATAAATTTCATAAACATTCTCTCTTGATATAACAAAATAAATCTTATCATAAGATTATTTTTTCGTCCAGATAAAAAAACACCCTGGACATTCCCAGGGTGTTTTTTTGTTTCAAACCAACTTATCTGTACTGACGCTGTTTTGTAATAATGCGACATTTTACAACTGTATTTTTTGCCGCTGTAAAACGCATAATTGTATCTGGTGTCACATGATAAACAGAATTACCATCACCAACAATAATCGCACCATTATTTACTGCACGCCCATCCATTGTGACATTCGCATCCTTATGCGCACCTTCAACAACAACGATACCATTGTTATGACTGCCAGACATACCAACATTAACACGTCCCTGCTTTCTGCAAACAGTATTTGCACCTTCAACGACAATATTACCATTGTTTACAGAACCATTTTCCAACTTAACATCAACAACCTCTGCTGCATTATCAACAACAATGTTGCCATTGTTATAAGATGCATTCATACGAACATTTGCAGTACGTTCTTCACGTGGTTTACGACATGAATGTGACGGCACAGGCTTTGATGGGACCCATGTATTTTCAACACGTGGTTTTGGTGATGGCGTTACCGCCTTCGGTGCAACGGCTGGTTTATCTGCCGCACCAGACGCACGTTTTTTCTTTACCGGCTGTACTTTTTTGGCAGGCTGTGACTTTTTCTTTGAATTTCTACAATCTGTCAAAGCAGTTACCAAAGAATCATTATCATGCTTTAACTCACGCACTTGACCATTCAATGTATTCACAGAATCCTTTAACACACGGATAGTATCACCTTTACGAACATTATCCGCACCCAAATCGCGATTAACAGCCAACAAACTATCCATTCTGTTTGCAGCGATTTCCATTTTTCTACCCGCATCAACCAATTCTTGCTGCGCCTTGACCTTTTCTGCATTTTCATCATTCTTGCCATCACATTGATTAACACCAAAGATGATTAAGGCCACAACCGCAACACCTGCAGGAACATGAACAAACCACCATTTTTTATCAAAACGTGCCATTTTTTTACCCTTTTGTTTTGTTTACACGATAAAATATAGACAAATGTTTACATTTTGTCAATAGGAATTATATTTTTTCTTTTTTTACTTTGCTTTACATTTTTAAATTTGATATAATTCCACCCAAGAGAGAAAATGAGAAAAGAAATATTATTTTTATTATCTGCCATTCTGCTATGCTCTAATGCGCATGCAGTGGCGAAGTGTTCACAGGCAAACCTGACGCGTTGTCTGGATTCTGCATGTGCAATTAACATATCATCGAACCGCGCTGCGCGGTGCCAATATTGCGGGACATCTACTGCCGGCAATCCCCCATCTGAAAAGAAGGGGATGAAGGCAATTACCGCTGGTTCTTCGGCCAAATACAATTTGACCGAGAAAGAATTGAAAAAGGCACCAACCGATCCCGGCGAACGATATGCATGGGCAACAGCACAGTGTATTAAAAAGGTATCTGGCTGTACAGCCGAAGATGTCTCTGACACATACGACAAATTGATTGAACAATCTTGTACGGCGGCTGGCGTATCTGCAAAATTGGACAAAACACTGGAAGACATCGCAAAAAAGAAGACCAAGTTTTCATGTGAAACCGATATAACATCATGTATGGTTGCAGAAAAACGTTGCAGTTCAGACTATCGCAACTGTTCTGAAAATGCTGACTTTGACAAATTCTTTGCCACCTGCAGTGTAGAGGCCACCGGCTGTGACGACTATCTGTCTGAAATACGCGATGAATTGATTGGCCTGCGCAACAATTCAATCGAAAACATGGAAACCGTATTGAACAAGATTATCCTGGCATACCAACAGGCACGCGAACAAAACCTGACCAACATCAAATCAGGCTGTGTTGACAACACTGCACGCGATGCATGTGTTGAAACAGTTTGCACAACAAATATGCCAAACAGATGCGAAATTGGATACGAATCGGAAAAGGCTGCTGCACTTGGCCTGTGCAAGTTCTATGATACCGCATGCGCAACACTTGATTAATTAAATTTAGGAAGCACACAGACATGACAACAAAAACAAAGTATTTAAACGCAACAAAATCATTTGCACTGTGTGCACTGTTATTTTCAATCGGTATTATCGATTGCAATGCCGCCGTTGTTGATCGCAACAACAGTCGTCGTCCTGCGGCGTCTGCATCACGCGTTCCAACAATGACCGCCCGTATCAATGCCGAAAAAGAGACGGCAGCAGAACCGGCACAAAAAGCCCCCCAAAACACTTCTGAATCCACAGCAGAAGAAAAGATAGATTACGAAGGCGAAGAATACATAATCGAAGATAAAACATCCATATTCGAAGAAACAATCAGCGACGTTGAATCATCTGGTCGTGACACTTCGTCTTCATCTTTGGCAGACAAAATTCGCGAACAGCGCGCCGCTTTGGACGCCCAGGACAAGGCATCAGAATCAACCCAGAAAATGAAAAACGCTGCCGCATCTGGTAAAAACGCATGTGACCAAGGGCTGCGCAAATGTATGCAGGAAAAATGTGGCCAAGACTATTCTAAATGCGCCGGTGACACAGACACCATGTGGGGCAATAAAATGGAATCATGCCGTCGCGATCTGCCATGTACCGGTCATGAATACACCCTGTTTACCATTGAAATCAAGGCCGACCGTGACATGAACGCACGCATTTCCGGGTATAATTCAATTATTGAATGTGGCAACTCATACAATAATTGTATTTTCACCGAATGTGGCAAAACATTTGAAAAATGCCTGGGAAAGAAAGCCGGGGATAAAGCCATCCAAAAATGCGAAAAAATCGCAAAGAATTGCAAACAACAAGACAGCGGTCTGTCCGCACGCATGATGGATGCATTTGGCACCGTCCGCCAAGATGCAGAAAAATCAATCCAACGTGATGAAAAACGTCTGTATGAATTACGTGATGCGATGCGTGACACTTGCGGCCGCCTGGGGGCAATGTTTGACGAACGTACACTGGATTGTGTATACACGGTTAATTTCTTTGCCGGTGACAAAAATACATTGTACGCATCCAAAAAGGCATACGCCGGTGGTACATTTAATTGCGACCAGAACTGGTTTGGCGTAGATATCACAACATTCAAAGAAAATGCATTCCGCGCGACACGTGAACAAAGTTCTGCAACATCCGCGTTGTTGGGTGCCGGTGTTGGTACCGCGGTTGGTGCGGTAACATCGGGCGCAATAGATCGCGCAATCGACCGACACAAGGCAGAAAAGGCCCTGGACGATGCCCAGGATGAACATTGCGAAAACTATCCTGACGAACCAGGCTGTGAGGAATACAAAGAAAAAGCTGAAAAGAAAGCCCAAAAAGAAGCGAAAAAGGCTGAGAAAAAAGCAAAGAAAGAAGCAAAAAAAGAAGATAAAGAAGAAGACGATGATGATGACAGCAAAGACGAAGAAGGTACTGATGACACAGCAGCAAAGGCAAAAGACAATACACCTGCTGTATCTGCACAAATCGACCAAGATTTAAAGACAGATAATGATAAAAAAGTAGCTACTGACACCCAGACAATAAACGACCAAATAACACAAGAAAGTAACGAAAGCTTCGAGAATTGGTTATCCGGCACCACACAATGGGGGGATAAAGAAGATTCTTCTGGCGGCAGCAGTTCTGGCAACAATGGCTCAAACAACAATAACAGCCGTGGCATGGAATTACCCAAAACAATCGCACCAATAAATGTTAGTGTTGGTTCATCTAGTGGCGACTCCAGTGGTGGGACAACATCAACATCTGGTTCCGCCACACCAACAGGTAAATAAAAAATACATCGGACTTGATTAGAAATACGGTAAACACATGAAAAAATTATTTTATATATTTGCAATATTATTACCCCTGTGCACTTTCTCTGTAAGCGCATCCGCTCAAACTGAAAATCTCTTACCATTGTCTGGCACCATAACAGATCGCAATGACACCCCATTGTCCGGTGCAACTGTACAAATCATTGGTACCTCATGTGCCGGTCTAACAGGCCAAAACGGACAATGGAAAATCGATACATGCGCATCAAAGTCAACCATAACAGGATCAGATAACATCAGAATAT
>JAZTWT010000007.1:0-12027 GCA_045636045.1 Candidatus Enterousia sp.
TGCCGGGAATGCAGCCCAGAAAGCCGAAGGTCATGCAGCGGCGGCGGGTGCATCGGCATTAAGTGCGGCGGACAGTGCCGCGGCTGCAGCCGCCAGCGCAAAGAGTGCGAATGACGCATTATCGGGCAAGGTTGATGTAGATCAAGGTACGGATAACAAAAACAAAGTAATGGTGACGGATTCAGATGGTACGGTGTACCCAGGGTATGTGACAATTGATAATATTACTACTACTTTTGAGGATGCTTCTGGGAATGCGCAGACCGGTGTCAGTGGGACTGTGTTGGTTATTAATGGCCCTGGTAAGGTAGGATGGGCGCGGATTGGTTCAGCATCTATAGAAGGAGGTGCGATTAAAACCTCTCATATTGCCGGAGGTGTAATTCATTCTGGGCATATTGCCGCTGATGCGATTTCTTCTTGGCATATTTCCGGAGGCGCGATTCATTCAGGACATATTGCCGATGGTGCAGTGATAGCGGATAAAATTTATGCCGGTGGGTATACTGGAGGGGTATTAGAGGACGCGCGTCCTGGATATGTCTTGAAGTCTGCGGGTAATTCTGGTGTTGCGGTTTGGGGGCAGCTTGATTCACAAGGTGTTGCCGATGGTGCGGTGACCGAGAGTAAGATTGCCGCTGGTGCGGTGACGATAGATAAAACGGATGGTGTTGTTGGTATGGTTCCGGTTGGTTCGGCAGATGCCACGACATCATATGCGAAATTCTGGATTGAAGAATAAAAAAACGCCCGTTTGGGCGTTTTTTAATCCAGATTTTTTAATAAAATATCTTTCATTTCGTTTGGCAGCATGCCGGTTGTTGAATATCCGCAATCTACGTGGTGGATTTCGCCAGTGACACCACTGGACAGGTCGCTGAATAAATACATTGCTGCCCCTGATACATCGTCCAATGTCATGTTGCGGCGCAGCGGTGTTGTTTCTGCGTTCAGGCGTAACATCGCCTTGAATCCGCCGACACCACTGGATGCCAGGGTCATAATTGGACCAGCGCTGATTGCGTTAATGCGAATGTTGTCGCGCCCCAGGTCGGATGCCAGATAGCGTACACTGCTGTCCAGGGCAGATTTTGCAACGCCCATTACATTGTAGTTTGGTACGGATTTTTCGCCGCCGTAATAGGTCAGGGTGACAATACTGCCCCCGTTTTTCATCAGGCGTGATGCGCGACGGGTTAAATCAACCAAAGAATATACAGAAATGTCCATTGTGTTTTTAAAGTTTTCACGTGTAGTATCTGCATAACGGCCGGTTAACTCGTTCTTGTCCGAAAATGCGATTGCGTGCAGCATGCAGTCGATGTGCCCCCATTCGGATTCTATTTTGTTGAACAAATCATCCATTTGTTCGTCGTTTTGCACATTACATTCTTGAACGAATTTTGCGCCGATGGATTCTGCCAGTGGGCGTACACGTTTTTCCAGCGCAGGCATCGCGTATGGCATTGCAATTTCAGCACCCATTTCGTGCGCGCGTTTGGCGATTGCCCATGCCATAGACCAGTCGTTCGCAACGCCAGTAATTAAAATCTTTTTTCCTTTTAATAACATATAAATTTCTCTTGGCTTATTATTATTGGACGAATTAAATACTAGCATTGATGTATTGTGTGTGCAACAGATAAAAAATTGTGGAAATAAAATAGTCGTATGTGATTTTTTGTGCCGCCTTTTTTTGTCTTTTTGTGATATACTGAATATTAGATATATAACAAAGGTGAGTAAAATGAGATATACAGCAGATGAAGAGCGTAATAAGCGTTGTTTGATGGGGGTGAATTACAAAAAGGATAATGATTCTAAAAAAATTATCTATGACCCATCTGAAAATCATTTTGGGGAACGCGATACTACAACAATGGAATCGATTAAAAATATGTTGGATATTGTTGCAAAAGAGCCTGGATTTTCTGTTGAGACTACGCTTAATGGTGCAACATTTTCTGTTGTTGCAGGAATGGGGTTTGATGATGCGTGGCGTGCGTTCAAGGATGCGTTGAATGCTGTGCCGTCTGTGTCAAATGATAGTGAGGAAAAAGAAAATGTGTCGGTAAAATATCTGGATGTGCCTGAGGTTATATCGCGTTTGTCGGGGATATATGTGCAGGGGGTTGACTATGATAATCCAGATGTAAAACGTGCGTTAAAAAATATGGATGGGTATTCATATGATGATACCAAAGATACAAATCAAAATCTGGTTGCGGCGTTTCCACAGTATAATTTGGCGCAGATTGGTATGATGTTTCGCGAGATGGTAGGGATGTATAAGGCGAATGGTATAGATTTAAATAAAATCTGTAATCGGGATTTTATTGTGGATTTTGCAAAAAAAATGGGTTTACCCGGTGGATGCTTGTCAGTAAAAAATGATGGAAATATGCGTGCTGTGCAACAACAGAATGGTGCGCGCGAATAGGTAATAATGTTTTTTACTGTTATAAACCGTCATAAGAATGGCGGTTTTTTATTTTGAAAAAACACTTGATTTATTTAATGAAGATTAACTATTATAGTTAATGTTGATTAATTACTGTGTGGGTGGTGTTATGAATGAAAATATGGAAATGGTCAGATTCTGTCGGGGATTCTTGCGTGGTGTTTCTGATTTGCCGATTCGCCCCAGTGAATTTGCTGTGTTGGAAATTTTGTGTGCTGTGCCGGGGGCACATACGCCAGCGTCCTTGGCCGAAAAATTGGGTGTGTCAAAACCAATGCTGAGTGCGCATTTGTCATCGTTGATTAGACGTGGGGTGGTGTTGCGTGTGCCGTCGCCCGAAGATGGGCGCAGTACGTATGTTGTGCCTACGAAAATGGGTAAGGAATTGTTTAAAAAGTATTCAGTAAATTCTGAAAAGATGAATGTGTTGAAGTCGGCTTTGGGACAGAAAAATTTTGATAGATTTGTTCAGTTAATTGTTCGCGCGAATCAGATTTTAGGAAATTAATTTTGCGTTTGTTTTTTGTGGACTTGAAATTTCTGAAAAATAGTGTAGAATATCTGGCGTTGCGCCCTTAGCTCAGCTGGATAGAGCATCAGATTTCTAATCTGCAGGTCACAGGTTCGAATCCTGTAGGGCGTGCCAAGAATTTAACCGTCCGAATGGGCGGTTTAATTTTTGTTTTGTCGTTTGGTGTGTTATAATTAATGTCATGTTGTATTGTTTATTTGTTTTTTTGTTATGTGTGCTGATTGGGGTGGTGCTTTATATTTGGATAAAAAGTCTGGAATATTTGTGGTGTATTTTTGTTTTGCATCAAATACCTTTTGTGGCCAGTGATCGGATTTTGCGCCGTGCAACGGTACAAGTAATTAATCGGTTTTGTCCAAATGTAAAAACGGTTTGTGAAATTGGTTCGGGGTATGGTGGTTTGGCGCGTTTTGTCGCCAGAAAGTGTGGCGCAGATGTGGTGGCGTTAGAAAATATGCCGTTTACATGTTTTGTTGCAAAAATTGGGGCGCTGTTACCGGGGGGCGGTCGTGTGAAAAATATCAGGGAAGATGCATTTAAATACTTAAAAAATGGGGGGCAATCTTTTGACGTCGGTGTGGCGTATCTGGGTCCGGTTGTAAATGCGCGTTTGGTTGGTGTTATGCCGTGTTTTAAGATCCTGATTGTGCTGGATGTGCCAATTCCGTATGTTGAACCGGTTGCTGTGATTGATGTCGGGTGTGGCTTTACCAGGTATGGTCGATTAAAATTTCCACATAAATTGTTTGTTTATAAAAATTAAAAAAGTCCATTTATTGGACTTTTTTTTAGGGATTCATTCTTGGAGAAACCTGAGGTATGGTGTGGTAGAATGCGGATAAAGGAGTGAAAAATGAAAAAAATTTGGACTTTTATTTTAGCGATTGTTATATCGTTTATTCCTGGAATTATTGGTGGATTTTTTTCGCCGATGTCACCGGGGGCAAATGTGTGGTATAATGGTTTAAATCAATCTGTGCTGACACCAAATGGTTGGGTGTTTGTGATTGCATGGCTGATTTTATATACTTTGTTAGGTATTTCCTTGTTCTTGATTATGAATAATGATAAAACGCGTCAAAGTAAGTCGGGGGCGTATTCTTTATTTGTAATTCAGATGTGTTTGAATGCGTTGTGGACATATTTGTTCTTTGGGGTGCAAATGGTTGGTGGGGCGTTGTTGACTCTGGTTACCTTGATAGCAATTACAATATGGATGATGGTTGTGTTTAAGCCAATCAGCCGTGCCGCATCTTTTCTGGTATGGCCATATTTGTTGTGGTTGTGCTTTGCGTTGTATCTGAACGGTGTGATTCTAATGTTGAATTAAAAAAAGTCCCGTTTTGGGACTTTTTTTAAAGTTTTAAAATTTTTGTCTTGGGGTCGCCGATATTAAGGTATTTTAGCCCCAATTCTTCAATGTAATCAGCACTGTATCCCTGAAGTAATTCAATGTGTGTGTTGATGTTTCTTAGTGTTGTTTGTTCGGATGTAAGTTGCGCCTGTTCCTGTTTTAAATGCCATACATTCAGGCCAACGCGTTGAACTGTGACATCGCCACAAAACAGACCGATAAACATAAAGGTGGCAAACGCAGTTAATGCAATGCCAAATTTTCCGCGGATGCCACCCGACCAGGCGCGCCCGATAAAGTTAAATAAATTTTTGATTTTTCCTTTCATAGGTGGCATTATATCATAAATGTTTAGTAATAATCAAATTTTTGCTGCACCATTAGCAGGCGTGACGGATCGGCCGTTTCGTCGTATGGTGCGCTTGTTTTCGCCAGATGCGCCATTGGTGACAGAAATGATTTCGTGTCATTCGTTGGTTGGTGCGCATAAAAATTGTTTGCGTAATTTTGATGACTATTCGATTGAGGGAAATGTTGGTGCTCAGATTTTTGGCGCAGATGTTAATTTGATGGCGGATGCAGCGCGTATATTGCAGGATTCTGGGGCGAAATGGATCGATATTAATATGGGGTGTCCGGTGCCAAAGGTCGCAACGCGTGCCGGCGCAGGGGCCTATCTAATGCGTGATCATGGGTTGGCCGGACGGATTATGAATGCTGTCGTTCGGGCTGTGCAGATACCTGTTTCTATTAAGACGCGTTTGGGGTGGGATGACGAACATCGCGATTGGCGTGATTTGATTAATGTGGCGGCAGATTGTGGTGTGCGATTTGCGGCGCTGCATGGGCGCACGCGTGCGCAGTTATATTTGGGAAAATCACAGTTGCCTGATGTGACGGATTGTCCAATACCAATTATCGCAAATGGGGATATTAAAACAGCAGAAGATTTAGTTGTGCCAGAACAATTGGGGTTCAGTGGGGCGATGATTGGACGTGCGTTAATGGGGCGGCCATGGTTGATATCTGAAATGCATGGTGGTGATGTGCCGGGGGATGTTGGTGAAATTGTGATGCAGCATTTGGAGTATGCGTTGGAATATTATGGCGAACGTACGGCCGTACCAATGTTTAGAAAGCATGCCGCGTGGTACAGTGCAGGTATGCCGAATTCTTCGGATTTTCGTATCAGGGTTAATCAAATAGAAAGTGCAGATGCGTTAAAGGTTGCAATTCGTGATTTTTGGTCTATTATTGGTTAGAAATTAATTATGGGGATTATTTAAAATGACAGAAAATATTGAAAATGTTGAGGTTGTCACAGAAGTTGTTGAAACGCCAGTTGATTTAACCGCAGGGCAAATGTTGCATAATGCGCGTACAACGGGGCGACGCAAACGTGAAATAGCAACTATTGCAAAGCAACTGTGTATTCGTGAAGAGTTTTTAGAGGCATTAGAAAAAGGGGATTATACAGCAATCCGAGAGCCTGTTTATGTTTTGGGTTTTGCGCGTAATTATGCGATGGAATTAGGGCTGAATCCAGATGAGGTTGTCACCAAGATAAAGAAAGAAATGGGGTTGACATCTGATTGCGCGGATTCTGATGAGGATGTCAGTGCATGTGCAATGCCAAGTATCAAGGAAGAAAGCTGGTCCAAGGTTTATTTCGTTAAGGCGTATCAGTTTGTTTATCAGAACTGGATTTGGTTCGTGGGCGCGGTTGTTGCGATTGCGCTGGTTGTGTTGGGGATTGTGTTGTTGTCACCGTCCAAGACAGAGGAAGTGGTTCCAGTCGCAGTGCCTGTTGTTGAAGAAGTTGTTAGTACAGAACCTGAATATAAACTGACGGTTCGTGAACGTTTTGGTACAGATAATCGTGAAAAGGCAAATGTAATTTTACAAGCATCCCAAGAGTCGTGGGTTAAGGTAGAGGATGGACGTGGTAATACGGTATTTAGTCGTGTCTTGGTTCCAGGCGATATTTACTATGCGCCAGTTGGGAATAAGTACAAGGCAACGTTTGGTAATGCCGGTGGTATTGATATTTGGGTAAATGGTAAATTAATACCAGATGCAGGGGCGGATCACACCAGAAAAAGTGGGATTATGTTAAATCCTGAAAGTCTGACGGCGGAAAAGAAAAAATAATGTAAATATGTTAAGGGCGAAAGGAATATTCGCCCTTTGTATTGAAAAAGATATCATCTATCCTATATATTTGTTATGGCAAGTTTTATAAAAATTCGCGGCGCACGTGAAAATAATCTTAAAAATATTGATTTAGACATACCAAAAAATAAATTGGTGGTCTTTACTGGTGTGTCTGGATCGGGGAAGTCTTCGTTGGCATTTAATACAATCTATGCCGAAGGCCAGCGCAGGTATGTGGAGTCATTGTCCAGTTATGCACGACAATTTTTAGATATGCAGAAAAAGCCAGATGTTGATTTGATAGAAGGTTTAGCACCGGCAATTTCAATCGAGCAAAAAACAACATCAAAAAATCCACGTTCAACCGTTGGAACAGTGACCGAGATTTATGATTATTTGCGATTGTTGTGGGCGCGTATTGGTGTTCCGCATTCACCGGTGACAGGAAAGCCTATTAAATCTCAGACAGTTGCAGAAATGGTTGATTGGACCATGAAAATTCCAGCCGGAACCAAGATATTTATACTGGCCCCATTGGTGCGCGAACGCAAAGGTGAATATCGCAAGGAATTGGCGTTCTTGGTTAAGCAGGGATATACGCGTGCAATTATTGATGGTGATATGGTTGATTTGTCTGCGTTGCAGCCATTAGATAAAAATAAAAAGCATACGATTTTGGTTGTTGTTGATCGCCTGCAGATGCCAGATGAAAACGCTGATGCAGAAGAATTTCGTTCGCGTATGTATGCTTCGTTCGAAGGTTCGTTACGATTGGTTCCGGGGTCGGTTTTGGTGCGTAGATTGGATACGAACGAAGATATATTGTATTCACAAAGTTATGCATGTCCGGTCAGTGGTTTTACTGTGCCAAAAATTGAACCGCGATTGTTTTCATTTAATGCGCCAATGGGGGCGTGTCAGAATTGTGATGGTTTGGGCGTGCAATTAAATATGTCACCAGATTTGGTTGTTCCAGATCCGTCAAAGTCAATTCTGGGTGGGGCGATTGCGCCATGGTCGCGTGGTGGTATGTTAAGTCAATTTGAACATTTATTAGATGCGTTGCACAAGAAATTTAAAATACCGATGTCTAAGCCGTGGCATACGTTGACCCAGGAACAGAAAGATTTAATATTATATGGCAGTGGGGATGAACCGATAAAGATAAATTGGAATGGATTTATCTATGAGAAACCATACGAGGGCGTGATTCCAAATATTGAACGTCGTTGGCGCGAATCGGAATCTGAGGCAATGCGTAATGAATTGTCAAAGTATCAGTCTGAAAAGCCGTGCCCAGTATGTCATGGCAAGCGATTGAATATTCATGCGTTGTGTGTACGTATTAATGGCGCAGATATTATGGATGTGTGTGATATGGCAGTTGATGATTCGTTGCAATGGTTCCGTGATTTGCCGAATCATTTATCGCAAAAAGATAACGATATTGCGCGAATCGTTTTGCGTGAAATTACTGACAGATTGTATTTCTTGCAAAATGTGGGCTTGGGGTATTTAACATTGTCGCGTATGGCAGGGACTTTGTCCGGGGGCGAGGCCCAGCGAATACGATTGGCATCACAGATTGGCAGTGGTTTGTCGGGGGTGTTATATGTTTTAGACGAGCCTTCAATCGGTTTGCACCAGGCGGATAATGATAAATTGCTGGAAACATTAAAAATGCTGCGCGACAAAGATAATACCGTCATTGTTGTTGAGCATGACGAAGATGCAATGCGTGCGGCGGATTGGTTGGTTGATATTGGACGTGGCGCGGGTATAAATGGTGGTAATGTTATTGCCGCAGGAACGCCTGCCCAGGTTATCAAGAACCCTGATTCTATTACGGGACAATATTTGTCGGGTGTGCGCAAAATTCCGGTACCAGTAAAGCGGCGTGCAGGTAATGGAAAATCAATTATTGTGCATGGTGCGCATGGGAATAATTTAAAAAATGTGACGGTGGAATTTCCGTTGGGAAAATTTGTTGCGTTAACAGGTGTGTCTGGATCGGGCAAGTCAACACTGTTATTAAATACTTTGTATCCGGCGTTAATGCGCGCGTTGTATAATTCCAAGATGGAAACTACGCCACATGATATTATCACAGGTATGGAAAATGTGGACAAGGTGGTTGATATTGATCAATCGCCAATCGGACGCAGCCCACGCAGTAATCCGGCAACATATACTGGTGTGTTTGGTGATATTCGTGATTTCTTTGCTGCCCTGCCAGAGGCCAAGGCGCGTGGATACACATCTGGGCGTTTTTCGTTCAATGTCAAGGGTGGCCGGTGCGAGGCATGCCAAGGAGATGGGCAGATTAAGATTGAAATGAATTTCTTGGCTGATGTGTATGTGGAATGTGATTGTTGTCATGGCACGCGTTATAACGAAGAAACATTGGCTGTAAAATACAAAGGCAAATCAATCGCCGATGTCTTAAATATGACGGTTGAAGAGGCGTATCGTTTCTTTATAAATGTGCCAAAGATTGCGCGTAAATTGGAATTATTAAAACGCGTAGGACTGGATTATATCAAACTGGGGCAAAGTTCACTGGATTTATCTGGGGGCGAGGCCCAGCGTATAAAATTATCCAAAGAATTGGCGGCGCGCAGTACGGGCGAGACTATTTACATATTAGATGAACCAACAACAGGTTTGCATTTCGAAGATATTAAGTTGCTGATGTCTGTTCTGCATGAATTGGTAGAGCAGGGAAATACGGTTATTGTTATTGAACATAATTTAGAGGTTATCAAGACCGCGGATTGGATTATAGACCTGGGGCCGACCGGGGGCGCAGGCGGCGGACAGATTATTGCCACGGGTACGCCAGAAGATATTGTTGGTGTGACAGAATCAAAAACAGGAAAACATTTAAAGAAGTATCTTGAAAAATCGGGAAAAGAACATAAAATAGACAGACAGAAAAAGGAGTAAGTAGTATGTTTGGATTTGGTAAAAAGAAAGAAAAAAAAATAGTGCAGAGTAATTTTAGCGAAGCAGATATTAAAGCCGCTGAAAAAGATTTGGGTGCCGATAAAATGCCATCTGGCATGAAAGAGGTTGCGGCACGCATGATGTCGGGACAGTTTGATATGAATGATATGTTGGCACAATTAAAACAGATTAAGAAGATGAGTAATTTTAGCGGTCTGTTAAAAATGGTGCCGGGTATGGGCAGTGCGGTGTCTGCAATGAAGGAAAAAATTAAAGACGGCAGCGTAGATGCACAAATTAAAATTTTAGAGGCAATGACCCCAGCAGAACGTGCCGAGCCAGAAAAAATCTTTGCCAATGCCAAGGCGCGTATTGCAGAAACAGCGGGTTGCACGGTGCGTGAAGTTGAACATATGATTAAACAATACACAAAAATGAAACAACAGATGGCGATGATTCAGCGTATGGGTGGTATGGAGGCTGTAATGGCGCGTATGCAACAGGCCCAGGGTGGTGTGCCAGGTATGAAACCACAGGGAAATCAGTAATAACGCAAATGAAAATAACAAATAAGAAAATCGCAAGTAAGAAGTCTTCGGTCGCATGGCTGCAACGCCAGGCGGCAGATCCGTATGTCGCGCGTGCGCACAAAGATGGTTATCGTGCACGTGCGGCGTATAAACTGATAGAAATGAACGAGAAGTTCAAATTCTTGCGCAATGGTCAGGTTGTTGTGGATTTGGGGGCGGCGCCTGGGTCATGGTCGCAATATATTGCGCGTACATATCCAAAATCAAAAATATTTGCAATGGATTTGTTGGAAATTTCGCCAATTGTTGGTGTGGAAACATACCAGGGCGATTTTACGTCGGATGATGCATTGCGTTGGTTGGAAGAGAAATTGGGATTAAAACCCGATGAAATTGGTAGTGGAACGGCCGATGTTGTTGTATCAGATATGGCGCCAAATACGGTTGGGCACAAGAAAACAGACCATATTCGTCAAATGGTGTTGTTGGAATATGCGTTTGATTTTGCAATTCGTGCGCTAAAGCCAGGGGGGGTGTTTGTCTGTAAATCATTTACGGGTGGCACAACCCAAGATTTATTAAAGCAGATTAAGGAACGTTTTGATGCAGTGTATCATATGAAACCACCGTCTTCGCGCAAGGACAGCGTGGAAATGTTTATTGTTGCGATTGGATTTCGTGGATAATCTTGCCCTGGGGGATATCGCCCGGGCAATTTTTTTATTTAGGTTTATTTTTTTATGCTTGTGTTGGTTGGCAAAAATTTTGTATAATGTCGCATGTATTAGAGAATGCATAAAAATATATGGTGGGGTCATTGTTATGGTCATTTCAAAAAAAATAGTATTTACAGTATCTTTGTGTGCCGTGTTTGTTGCGTGTCCAGTGTTGGCAGCCAGTACAACTGTGAAAAGCGCCGAGGTTGGTGAAGGGCCTTTGACAGGAACATTAGGTGAAGCGGGTGATGTTTATGGTGTTTGGGATGGGAAGACAGACAGCGGTATTGCAGGTGTTTCCTATGTTAACAAGGCAGTGGCAGCAGCTGGGAATGCGGCACAATGGGCGGAAAATCACGCTGCAACCGCAGGAGATAAAGCGATTGCAGCCGCAGAAAGCGCTAAGGATGCAGCAGACAGTGCAAGTCAGGCGGCAGATACACTGAAGAGTGCGGTTATGCGTTCGTCTACCGAATCGGGAACTGGTAGTGAAACGGTTCCTGTTTACGTAAAATCTGATGGTACGGTTGTTGAGATTAAAAGTTATAGTGGTAAGGCAGCGACAGCAGGTGCGGCAGATAGTGCGACTAAGGCAACTCAGGATGGCAGTGGTAATGTAATTACGAGTACTTATGCAACAAAGACAGAGTTGTCAGGTAAGCAGGCAAAATCAACTGCGGCATATCAGATGGGTAATGCAAATGGTGAATGGACCACGATGACGACTGCGCAGCAGGATGCATTGAACAGTGGTATAACGTCGACGACCAAGGTAACACATACGGCAAATACAGCGGTTGGTAGTGAAACGGTTCCTGTTTACGTAAAATCTGATGGTACGGTTGTTGAGATTAAAAGTTATAGTGGTAAGGCAGCGACAGCAGGTGCGGCAGATAGTGCGACCAAGGCAACTCAGGATGGCAGTGGCAATGTGATTACAACTACTTATGAGAAACTGTCGAATAAGGTTTCGTCTACGAAAGCTACTGATTCTGATGTGAAGGTAAGTGATACCCAATATCTGACAGCAGCAGGTACATACAAGGCGATAAGCAGTGAGTTGGCTGTGATTTCTGACGGCTTATCTGGTCGTGTTGATGATTTGGAGCAAGATATTGGTGATGGTCTTGTGAATAAGCAGGATAGATCAACTGAAGATTATCAGATGGGTAATGCAAAAGGTGAATGGACCACGATGACGACTGCGCAGCAGAATGCATTGAACAGTGGTATAACATCAGCGAAGGTATCTACGTATGATGCATATGCGAGCAATAAGCAGGCAAAATCAACTGCGGCATATCAGATGGGTAATGAAAGTGGTGGATGGACCG
>JAZTWT010000008.1:0-59435 GCA_045636045.1 Candidatus Enterousia sp.
TCGGGTAAGGTTAATGCCGGTTATTATTCAACGGGTGGCGGTACCAGTGCAACACCAACCGCAAACGGTAATGGATGCGTTGGTTCTGGCAAAACTTGTGGTTTGATTGCGGGCGGCTATTACGGTGGTGCCGGTGCAACATCCAATACGGGGTCGGGTACAGTATTCGCTGGACACTTCAGTACCGGTGGTGCCACAAATAACAGACCAACCGCTAATGATTGTGTCGGCACAAAATCAGATGGCACCGCGAATACATGCGGTCTGGTTGCGGCAGGTTATTGGACATCACACGGCAGTAAAACCGCAACACCAACAAACAGTGAAACAGATTGTGTAAACGAACTGTGCGGTATTTTGGATGCGGGCTATTATTCGACAGGTGGTGCCACACGCAGTGCCCCAACTGAAGTCGGTAATCATTGTTTTGGTACCGCATGTGGTCGTGTTGATGCAGGTTATTATTCAACCGGTGGTGGTACATCCGCATCTGGTTCATGTATCAGTGGCCAGGAATGTGGACTGATTAAACTGGGTCTGTACAGTACATGTGGCGCAACCAGTGCCGGCGATACCGGTGGCAGCCTGGCAGATAAAGACTATCTGGATTGTGTCAGTGGTTGTGAATGTGGTCGTGTTGATGCAGGTTATTATTCAACCGGTGGTGGTACATCAAAAACACCAAATGGAAACGGCGATGGCTGTATCGGCGATGGTAATACCTGTGGCACGGTTAATCCAGGATATTATTCACGTGGTGGCGCAGGAAACGCACAACCTACGGGGTATTTCTGCTGGGGTTATAACACATATTCAGACGGAATCACAGGTTGTGGCCATGTTGATCCTGGTTATTACTCAACCGGCGGTGGTACAATGCCGAATGGTACATGTGTTTCTGGCAAAAGCTGTGGTCCTGTTGCTGCTGGATATTACGCAACCGGTGGTGCAACATCCAATACTGGCAATGGCCAGGTCGCCGGTGGATATTTTGCGACCGGTGGCGCGACCAAGGCAGAACCATCTTCATCAGATTGTGTCGGCAGTGGTAATACATGTGGTTTGATTAGTGGTGGGTATTGGTCTGTGTCTGGTGCCAAGACCGCGACACCAACCGCCAAGACTGATTGCATCGGCATGGGCAATGATAACGAGTATTGTGGCGTTATTTCAGGTGGCTACTATTCAACAGCTGGTGCAATATATAAATATCCTGCAACCCAGGGCGTTGATTGTGTTGGCGGTTCTGCATGTGGCAAGGTTAAGCCAGGCTATTACAACAATGGTTGTGGAATAAATGATTCAGGTTCGGTATGCGACACAATAAAATACGAAGGTGGTGTCGTACCTGCAGGGTATTACACAACCGGTGGTTCGTCAATGTCGCCTGTTGCGGCCGGTTATTACTCAACCGGTGGTGGCACATCGGCCACGGGCACATGCCTCAGTGGTTATAAATGTGGCACGGTTGACGGTGGATACTATTCAACCGGTGGTGGTATATCTGCAAATGGTACATGTATCGGTGGCAAAAGTTGTGGTTTGATTGATGCTGGTTATTATTCAACCGGTGGTGCAAAGAAGGCCAATCCATATCTGCCAAACAGTTGTGTTGGTGAAAAATCAGATGGTACTGCAAACACTTGTGGGTTGGTTAATGGTGGTTATTACTCGACCGGTGGTGCTATCAATCCTACACCAACCGCAAACGGTAATGGTTGCGTTGGCTCTGGTAAAACATGTGGCAAGGTTGCTGTGGCATACTATTCAAATGGTGGTGGTACATCTGCAGATGGTACATGTATCGAAGGCCAAGTCTGTGGCACGTGTAATTCCAACTATCGTGCTGGCACACTGACGGGTAAAACCACAGAATCTCAGTGCCAGGCATCCTGTGCAGCAGGCAAGCGTGTCGCAGAACCATATGCAGCATGTTCTGAACCGGCTGGTGCCTGGTTCACACCGGCGCATTTGGTTGACTATGGTCATATTTCGCCCGTAAACTATTGTATGGATGGGTATCAGTTAAATAATGAATTCCATACAGGCAGTGTGACGTCATGTGCACGCAATTTAAGTGGTGGCCAATATATGCCATCAACACAGATTGCTGCGCGTTATATCAAGGTGACATCTGGTGGCAGTGCCCAAAATTCAGATACCCACATGTTGGAAATCCAGGCATTTGCATCAAACGATGGTACTGGTACGAACCTGTTATCTGGCAAGGGCGGAAACACGGGCAGCAAATTAACCGCGGCTACAAATGGTTCATGGACGCGTGGTGCCGGCGAATCCTATGCCCAGGGTACAGATTTGATATGGGATTTGGGTTCTGTACAAAAACTGGGGTCATTAAAGTTTGCAATGTACACAGACGGTCGTGTATATAGGAATCTTGTGATTGCGGTATCAGAAAACAACCAGGATTACACAACTGTATTCCAGGATGCGGATTTCCAAACCCAGAACGCAACGGAGCCGACCCCGGATATGGTTGTTCTGTCTGCGTTGCCAAAATCGTGTGAAAGTGGTACTGTAAACCCAGGTAAAAAAGTTTTGCTTACACAAACGTCCAGCTGTACGGCATGTATGGGACGCACACAGTTTGCAAACACAATCTCACAGGTATGCACGACCATAGAAGAAGGCGAGTATACCACTGGATGTGATGCGAATGGTAATAAGTGTGCTTCTGCCAAATGGTGTGACGGTGCCGAATATTGTGTTGCAGGTGTTCGTTATGATTGCCCTGCGCCAGAAACAAATTGGACGGCTGGTACGGGTTCGGGTTGGACAAATGTCACACAGTGTAATGAATACAGAAATGCTACGAATATCAGCACAGATTGCAGTTCTGGTCAGCTGGTTCGCAATGCGGTCAGTGCAACAGAATGGGCCAGCGAATTCACAGAAAAAGTGGCATTTAAAGCAGATCCTGGCGCATACATTGATCGAAGTGGCAGCCTGCCAACATGTACCCTGTGTGTTGCTGGCTCATACAGTGCTGGCGGTACTGCAACTGCATGTACGGCATGTCCTGCAGGCAAAACCAACAGTTCGTCCAATTTAAGCACCTGTACAGGTACATGTTCGAATTCGGCGGGTGTGGCATCCGATGGTTGGGAAACAACAAAGTGGAACACGGATAACACTGTGACGAATTTGTGCACAATTAAGTCAAATGGTTGTTCTGCAAATAATTACAAGAACAGCAACGCGTGTTCAACATGTTCCAGCGCGACCAAAAGTCTGTACACATTATCTGCTGCAGGCGCAACCAGCAAGAATGACTGTTATCTGGAACCAACTGCAACAAAGTATGTTGCCAGTGCCGGTGCCGGTCAGGTATCGTGTGCCAAGGGTGGATATTGCTCAGGTTCAACCACGGCAAATCCGATTAAGATTTACTTTGGTGGCACACATTCCAGCACGCACCCAACAACAGGTGGTCGTACCCAGTGCCCAGCCGGCAGTTATTGCACCGCAGGTGTAAGTGCTGCAACAACATGCACAACATTGGGTGGTGGTTTGTACAAGAACAGTGATGCAGGCTCGGACGAGCAGACAGACTGTCACTTTACAACAACGGGCGGCTATTATATAGATGCATCAACCGACACCGCAGAAAAAGAGTGCGAAGCAAATTATTATTGCGAAGCGACCAAGCTGAACTATCCAAACACTGGCAGTCGTGCCAGCTGCCCGGATCCAACGGTCAGCACGAATGTCGAAACGATTTCAGATGTTGCGTGGTTGTCAACGGCATGTCCGGATGCAACAACCTCGAATTCCAGCGTCCAGTATGCAAAATGGCAAACCTGGGGTAATACAAAGGTGAAATCAAAATCAGCATGTCCAGCATTAATGTATGTTGACACACCGTGTGCAACATTCCAGATACAAAGTGCGAAATTTAATACAACAACAGGTAAATACGATGCAGATAGCAGCTCCACACGAATTGCAAGTGTCGTTAATGCAGGATACTATTTCACGGAACCCTACATATCTACGTACTGCACAAATTCACCGACTGCATTGATGTACTATAAAACTGCGGCAAAGTGTCCTGAAAACAGCTATTGCCCTGGTGCAACGGTACCAAGGTGCAACAGTGGCGAACATGTATACGGTGAACCATTTGGTAAATATGCGTGTTCATCACTGGGGGCGTTCTATACAACATCAGCGGCCGGTGCCAAGACAGACACGGCATGTTATGGAACAACAACCAAGACCAAATATATTGCAAAGGCCAATGATGCAACAGAATCCGTATGTGCAGAAAACGGCTATTGCCAGGGCGGTGTATCTGTTAACTATGGCAGTACAGGCGGCCGCACGGCATGTTCGGGTTCATATACCCTGGCGGCCAGTGGTTCAGATGATGCAAATGATTGTTATCTGAAGACAACTGCAGGCAGCTATGTTAAATCCGCAGGTGCAGGTCAGACGACATGCCCGGCTGGTTCATGGTGCGTTGGTAATGTTGTCATCTATAAGGGTGGTTCGGTTTCTGGTCGCAACACAAGCGGTGGCAGCCAGCAATGTCCGGCGGGATATGATGATGGTACAACAGGATACAGCCTGGAATCACAGTGTCTGATGAATGTTGACGGTGGTCACTATGTTGCAAGTGCAAAGGAAAGCACTGCCAGCGGTGTGTGTGATACAGGTTATGCCAAGATTGCACATACAGTCCCATACGGCGAAACATCAAGTTGTAGCAAATGTACGGGCCCAACATATGCAAACGAAAAAGGTATGGAAAAATGTATGGAATGTCCAGCAGCAATACGGTTGGCTGATAAAAAGCGTGGGTATTCTTATTATTCCGGTACTGGCAAAAATGATACTGTGTCAGGCTGTCGTGTAGAGTTAAACACAACAGAGTTAACACATGGAACAACAACAGGCAATGGGATGCGTTGTAAGTATATTGAAGCCGATAAGGATTATGGCAATGGATATTGCGAACTGACGGTAGGCACAATGAAATGTAATCCGGGGTATTATAGCAAGGGTGCTTCGACTTCGTATTGGGGTGTAACTGGCTATGAAAATTTACTTAATAATGCATGTATAGCGGTAGAAGAAGGGTATTGGTCACCTGCAGACAGTCTGACCCGTACGGCGTGTGCAAGCGGTCTGACAACATGTGGTTCGGGTCTGTGCGCGAACGAGGCCGGCGACTGTGGCCGCAAACTGCACGCCGGGGACAAGGTTATCCACCTGCGCAGTGAAAAACGCACAACGCCGACAATGGTTGTGAACATTGGTGGAACCAAGTTCTATGGAAACCTGGGCGCGGCGATTGCAAACAGCCTGCGTGTCAAGAACGGAACAAATAATTACTCGGTCGTCAATGACAACCAGTAATAATCAGGGAATCAAGGAAGGAAACAAAAGCCCCGGCAGAAGCCGGGGCTTTTGTTTCGATAACATTGTCATGTGTCATTGCGCTGCGCATCCGTAGTGCCCAGCGTGTCGTACAAAGCCTTGGTGCAGCATGTGCCCCAGGCCCACAGGTTCAACATTTTTATACAAAACACAAAGTGTTTTGTCATCCCGGTGCCAGACACCGGGACCCAGGTTATAGATTCCGTATTATTCATGCGCGTTGGAATGACATGTTTTTTTATTTCTTATGTATTTATACAGTAAAAAACACCCACCAAAATGGTGGACGGTAAATTATTGATCTTGACCATTCAGAACACGCAACATTTTCATTACTACCTCGCGTTGCTCATCACTGGATAATTTCCAGTACAGATTGATTAACTGCAGTGTTTCATTCTTTGCCAATGGATCATTTGACCCACCATCACGCAGACGTGCACGATTTATATGTCCATTTCGTGGTGTGCGCTCAATAAACCCTGGCAGCCCACAAAAGAAAAAAGAAACCGGTGTTTCCAACGCAACACTTAATTCAAATAATCGCGATGCAGATATGCGATTACCGGCTGATTCATATTTTTGTATCTGTTGAAATGTCACGCCACACAGGTTTGCCAAATCTTTCTGGGACAGTCCCATCATAACACGGCGCAGTTGCATGCGCTGACCAATATGTTCATCAATAGAATTTGGTATGGATGTTTTATTGCTCATATTCTTTCCTCTACGCGTATTTTTAATGTGATATTTTATACAATTTTTCTTTTCCTTTTGCAATTAAAAAAGGCCTGTGATACCCTGATGTTCTGACAAAGCACAAAGGGGAAATTAACATGAAAAAACCATTGGTATTATGTATTATGGATGGGGTTGGCATAAACCCAGAAACCGAACACAACGCGGTTGCACGCGCCAATATGCCATTCTTTGATGAATTATTAAAAAAGCATCCACATTCAAAACTGGATGCCAGTGGAACATCCGTTGGTCTGCCAGATGGCACCATGGGTAATTCTGAGGTTGGACACATCACAATCGGGGCAGGGCGTATTGTGAATCAATTCTTGCGACGTTTTCAAATCGAAGATTGGGATAAAAACCCAGGTTTGAACCAGTTTATTGAATCTGTAAAAAAAGATAACGGCATCGTTCACGTCGCAGGACTGATGTCTGACGGTCGTGTACATGCAGATATAAATGATATTTTAACCATAACAAAACACATTATTAAATCGGGATTGCGTGTCTGTATTCATTTTATTGCAGACGGTCGTGATACATTACCACAATCTGCACCTGAATACATTGCACTAATCAAATCAGAACTGTCTGTTGAATTATCAGATGGCCGTGCGTTTTTTGGGACATTGTCTGGTCGTTATTATGCAATGGACAGGAACCAGAACATGGAACGAACTGCATTGGCAATAAATGCGATTGCGAATGCCAAATCTGAATATCACGCAGAAACAATTGAGGCCGCATTGGCAGATGCATATTCACGCGGCGAAACCGATGAGTTTATTATGCCGACTGTAATTGATGGCGATGTGGCAATCACGCCGAATGATGGATTCTTGTTTGGTAATTATCGCAGTGATCGCGCCCGTCAAATCATGCGCGAGATTGTTAAAACAAATGCGCATATATTATGCTTTTCCCAATACGGCGAAGGATTAAACGAAGTCTGCCCAGCGTTACTGCCAGATATTGCGATTGAAAATACACTGGGCGATATCTTGGCGGCACATGGCTTGTCCCAGTTGCGCATTGCAGAAACAGAAAAGTATAATCATGTCACATATTTCTTTGATTCAGAACGTAACATTGATTTTCCAAATGGAAAAAAAGTTCTGATTCCATCGCCGGATGTTGCGACATTTGATATGAAGCCCGAGATGTCCGCGATTGAAATCACAGATGCTTTGTTGCCAATCTTGGGCGATTATGATGTCGTTATTTTAAACTATGCCAACGGCGATATGGTTGGGCATACGGGTAATATGGATGCGACCGTGCGTGCGCTGGAAACACTGGATGCGCAACTGTCGCGCCTGGTGCCGGCGGTTTGTGCATTGGGTGGAACAATGTTGATTACCGCAGACCATGGGAACGCAGAAAAGTTATGGGACAATGAAAACAATCTGCCATGGACAGCGCACACAACAAATCCTGTAAATTTAATTGTTGTGTCTGATAATATTAAATCAGTGCGCGATGGCGGCCTGGCCGATATTGCACCAACAATGTTAAGCATTTTAGGAATTGAAATCCCAGATGATATGACCGGAAAATCATTGGTATAGCAACATAAAACACCGCAAAAAAATTAGCGGTGTTTTTTTTAAAAATAGTGCTTGCCTAACATACTAAATTTTTCCTATACTCAACATTGATTAAATAACACTTTATTATATCGGGGGGATAAATATGCGTATATTTATTTTACTTTTATCGCTGATACCGATGGTTGCAGGGGCGGATACGTTGACATTGACGGATGCGTTGCGTGCGACATATGTATCATGCGTTGGAATTGATGATGAACTGGCTGAATTAAAGAAAATGGCTGGTATAAACACTGCGATTACTGCGGTTGGTACGGCGGCCGGCCTTGGTGCGACAGTCACTGGCTTGGTCAAGGCATCCAAGGATCGCACCGCCGAAGAACTGGAACAAATGTTGCGTGAAATTGATGCAATGCAGGCTGGTAATCAACCCCTGACCGCAGACGAATTCGAAGTGTTTTTCTCTGAATTTAACAAGGCGTATAATACCGAATTATCCAGCAAGGAATCCCTGCAGGAAGAATTGGATAAAACGGTTGCTCAGTCCAAGAAATTGGGTAATTGGCGTACTGGTTTGATGGCTGGTGCAACTGTGACCAACGTTGCCGGTGCGATTATTGCCGGTGGGAACAAGGTTGAAGGCGACCTGGCGCACAAATCGATAATTGCAAGGCCAGCATAAACAACCTGCGCAATTCAATCATGCAGGCGCGTATGAACGGCGAAGACGTGTCTGAGGCCCAGAATATCGTTTCCGTTTGTGGTGAATTTGAATACACCGACATTTCTAAAATTAATACCAAGGCCAAGGGGGCATTTATTTCGTCTGCAATTGGCGCGGCAACCGGTTTGGGTGGCACGGTGACATCTGCGATTGCGAACACGGATAAAACGCGCGACGACAACACCGATTCGGGAAAAAGGAAAGAAAAGGCATTAAACACAACCGCAAACGTTTTGGCGGGTGCAACATCTGTTGCATCGGCAACCGCCACAGTTTTTAACGCAACCCAAATCAGCGCAATTAAGAAAGTTGCCACAGTTGCATCAAAATGTACAGAGGTGTTGAAATGAAGAAATTAATAACCGCATTATTTTCACTGTTTTTATTAACGCCATCATTTGCCACACCGGTTGTCGGTGAAGCGTATATTAATCAACTGCAGACTTATTATGATAACGAGAGCACTTTGACCCGAGTTGCAGTACAGGCAGCATTAAGTGCCAAGTCTACAACGATTAGCGCTGCATTAGAGGTGTTTTTTCCTGCTGCGCAAAATCGCGCTAGCGCATTGGAGAAATATCATGCTGCGGTTGCTGCAAACGGAGGACAGGGATTAAAACCTGCGGATTTATGGGCTATCTGTTCAGCAGGTGGTTTGGACATCAACTCCCAAGATGGCAAAAACAAGTGTGGATATTTTGCCCGCGCATTGCGTGAAACATACTATGATGTATGTGATGACAAGAAAGGTCCTGGCAACAATTATTGCGTAAAGGACTTCAAAAGTATCCAAACCCAAATGCGTACCGGGACATCTATTGCCAAGGCCTGGGCAAAAACTCAAAAGAAAGACACGATTGTTTGCGAGGATAAATATCGTGGTTCATGGAATGATGACTATTTGTCTTGTTATTCAATCGTAAATACAGATGCGTATTATGAGTTTCAGTTTGATGATTTGGCAGAATCAGGTGATGTTGACACAGAACGCGGATTTCGCGAAGCGGCATGCGCACTGGCTGGGCTTAATTTTATCGCAGGTGGCTTTTCTAACTCTTCAGCAGGCAGCATTGCTGGTGCTAACATGGGGGGCGGTGGGACATCCTGGCCAAGCCATTGCCCAACAACCGGAAAAAGTAATCCTGAGGCTTTGTGTGCTAAAGTAGATGCTTTTGCCAAGGAGATGGGGTTCAGCTCTCGCTACAGCGTTTCTGATGGGGGATGTGTTTTCTCGGATACTAATGTACGTGATGCTTCTGAAATCGTCAATGAATATAATGGAATAATTGATAATTATGTATATTCAAAAGACCAATCTCAGTTACAGGCGGCATCTTCATTGGACGAGTCGATACGCATGTATGCACAAAGACGTCTGGGTGCGACCCCGATTACCAGTTTTGAATGTGATAAAGCACACAAACGTTATATTCGTGGTATCCTTGAAAATAACGAAGATATCATAACATGTCGCATCAACGGTAAACGTGTTGACTTTGTCTTTGACGATTTAACCCAGGCAACCGCACTGTGGGGCAGCCAAATTATCGAAGGCAGCCAGCAGGGATTGGATTGTCGCGCAATGGATGGTGTATTTGATGGTGAACATTGTGCTGGCCTGACCCAGGATATGTGTGCCCAGGTTGCACAGTTAAATATGGCTGAATGTCCAGATTGCAAGGCAGCATATTGGGATGCAGAAAAAGGAATCTGTATGTTGCCCGAATCGAAACAGGCAAAAGATATTAGAACACAAATTAGTGTTGTAACCAGTGTTGGTACTGCTGTGGTTGGACTTGTTGTGACGGTGGTTTCAGGTGGTTCTGTACTAATGATTGCCGCCGCATCAACAGCAACAGTTGCCGCAGCAACGTCAGAGGGCGTAAAACTGATGCAGGATGCGGATGCATCTGATTGGGTCGAAGAAATGAACCGTATTCAAACCCCAGAGGCCGCAGATAAATTCCTGCGTGAGCATTTGGAAGAAATTATGGGGGCAGACCACCTGGTTGAACAGCGTCGCAATGGTTTGGATGAAATGCTGTCACGGGTTTTGGGCAAAGCATCAGATGATTATTTCTATGAATTGGTCGGCGGATGCACAGTCGTCACGGGCGATAGTGATGCTGCAGAGGTAAAATATGATACCTCATTGCCAGATTGTGCCCTGAATCCAGAAAATGGCAGCAATACGAAAAGTACTATTATACGCATCGCAGATGCTGTTCAATTTATTGCAGGTGTTGTGATGTTGGTCGAGGGGTTGCGCCAAACAATCAATATGTTATCAACCCGCGCTACGACAATAGCACAGAAAATAGATGCATTAAAGCAGACCGGCTGGATACGGCAAAATGGCCAATGGGTAAATCAGACCACCGGACAAACACTTGCTACATTGCCTAAGGGGGTGCCTGGCTGGGACCCGGGTGTTAATCGTTGGCGCGGTCTGCTGTATGGACATGGCACAACCGGCAGTTTTACAAGACAGGCAGATTTGGTAAAATGGTTGGTCACCACAAATGTCTCCCGGACACTTGCACAAACTGTGGCTGGTGTGGCAATTACAGCCACCTCTCCCAGTGAAGAGAATCCTGCCAATGTTCAGATTCCGGATCGTACAACGGATGTTCCACCGGTTGATACAACGCCGGCTGGTATACCGGTGACGGATATTGTGGTGGAACTGCCTGACTCAATTCCCCCAATAACAGGCAATGTACCAGAGAAACCTGCACAGCCACAGACACCACCTGTGCAAACCGTGCCGGTTGAAACAGATCCTGTTTATACTGCGCCGGTTGAAACAGATCCTGTTTATACCGCGCCGGTTGAAACAATGACAGAACAGCCGACATCTGTGCAATATATGCCTGTTCAGACGACGTATAGCCAACCAATACCAGTAGATACGCCTGAAACATCGCGCGACATAAAACCGCATCAGGTCAAGAATAATGGTGCCAAGACCGCATTGATTGCGACGGCGGCAATCGCCGGTACAATCGGGGCAGGTTGGTTGATTGGTGGGCTGATTGGTAAAGATGATGACGATAATAAAACTACATCTGCACCTGTCGCGCCCCAGGTTGACCCAGAACTGGAACGATTGATGCAAAATGCTGGTGGTGTAATCGGTGTTATAAATGGTCAATCATTAAAATTGATACCATTGCCTACAACGATTAATTCATACGCGCCAATTGTTGATATTAATGGCAAAGCGGTTGTCGTTGTGGATTATCGTGGGCACAGATTGCCATACTATATGAATCCAATGACAATGCGTTGGGAACCATTATTGGGAATCGGTGTAAATGCTGGATGGTTTAATGTTTATCCAAATCCATCACAATCTGGCATCGCAATCATTGATTCGATTAGTGGACAACTGGTACAGAAATTAAAACCATCTGTTGTTTCGCGTTATGTTGGCAATTATGCAACCGGTACGCGTTTCCCAATGGCTGGCCCGGCGGCATATCAGACGATTAATGCCGAATTCCCGAATGGGGTTGTTAATACAAACACTGGCGCAATGAGTCCATCTGACCAGTTGTTGTATAACAATAATTATCAGTTGATTCAGCAGAAGTTGCGGTAAAAAAAAGACCCACCAAATGGTGGGTTTTTAAATCTGGCGGAGACAAAGGGATTTGAACCCTTGATACGGGGTTACCGTATACACGATTTCGAGTCGCGCGCATTCAACCGCTCTGCCATGTCTCCGTGCACGCCATTATAATTGTATTGGGATTATTTTGCAAGGGTAAAAATTTGACTTTTTTATACGATTTAGTAATCTGTATACCATGGAAAAAACATTTAACGAACAGGTTTATGATGTTGTCGCGCGTATCCCATCTGGACGCGTTGCTTCATTTGGTCAAATCGCCCAGATGATTGGTCGGCCACGCATGGCGCGCTTTGTTGGATATGCATCTAATAACAAGGCATCATGGCATCTGCCGTGGCATCGGGTTGTGTTCAAGGACGGTTCGTTGTGCTGTGGAATGGCAGAAGAACAGTATCGTACCCTGAAATCCGAAGGTGTCAAATTTGATGAAGAACGGCGCGTTATCATGCCGATTTATCAGTGGGACCCGGAACGTGATGCTGCGCCGCTGGATATACGCGATTTTCCGCTGGTATTTTAAACCAATAGCAAACAAAATCTTCCAATCCCGGATTATTTTTTACAAATCTTTTCATAGATTTCTGCCTTGCTTAGTTTTTTGTAGGTTATAAACCATGGGTTAATATCATTATGTCTGCGCATTTGCTCTGCTGTCACCGGGGCAGGGACCAAAACATCATCGTCCGGCATCCAGTTAGCCGGCAGGGCGACCTTGAAACCGTCTGCAGTCTGCAGCGCAACCAGCATCCGCCATATCTCTGAAATGTTTCGACCCAGAATTGCCGGGTAATACAAAATTGTGCGTATTGTTGCCGTTGGGTCGATTATAAAGACTGCGCGTACTGCATGGGTGTCTGATGCGTTTTTATGAATCATGCCATATTTTCGTGCAATACTCATATTCATGTCATCGATCAGTGGAAATGTTATCTTTACTCCATTTGGCATATTTGAAATCGCATCAAACCACCCCAGGTGCGAAGACAGTGAACCAACAGACAGCCCTAGCAATTTAACATTCATTTTTTCAAAGTCTTTGATGGTATTTTGAAACGCAATAAATTCTGTGGTGCACACAGGTGTAAAATCTGATGGATGTGAAAAGAATACAACCCAATTTCCCTTGAAATCATCAGGAAATTTTATTTGACCGTTTGTTGTGCTTGCATGAAATTCGGGTGCTGTGTCACCAATTAATGGCATGCATGGTGTGTCTAAGATATCTTCATCATCTAAGTCATATAAATCATTCATTTTCTCTCTCCGTGTATCTGAACACAACCTATCATTTTCGGTTGTTTTTTTACACAGGAACCTATTCAGGGGCAAATAAAAAAATATTCTTGATAAAATCCGATAAGTTATCAATAATATGGGGCAAGACATAAGGATATAAATATGAAACGCTCAGACATTGTTCGTTCTATTCAGGTGAACTTTAAACGTATGCGCGCATCAGACGCCGCTGCAATATTAGATACAGTTTCAGACCAGGTTATTGAATCAGTTGCCAATGGTGACAGAATTGAAATTCGTGGATTTGGCACATTTCAGCCACGCGCCCGCGCGACCAAGATTGGATACAACCCATGCACAGGCCAACCAATGCCATTGCCGGCCAGCACAACAATTCTGTTCAAACCCAGTCGTGAATTAACAAAAAAGATGAACGGTCAATAATATGTTATTTGGTAAAAAATCAGGAATAAAAAATCGTAATCGTGAACGCTATGAACGCGTTCGCCGCCTGATGTGGATTAAATGCGAATCTTGTGGTAAATTGGTTTATTACAAGGATTACAAAGAAAACAAATATATCTGTCCACGCTGCGGTCGTGCATTTATCATGACACCGAAACAACGTTTTGATTTGCTGTTTGATGACAATTCATGGGAAAAATTACCATCCCCAAATGTGTCAGATGATCCGTTAAAATTTTCTGATCGCGTTCCGTACCAGGACAGGTTAGATTCCGCGCGTTCTGAAACAGGCTGTTATGATGCGATTACAACTGCAGATGGTACAATCGGTGGTGTGCCAACAACGATCTGTGTCCTGAATGGATTGTTTATGATGGGATCTATGGGGCGTGCCGCCGGGGATGCAATCGTCGCAGCAATGGAACATGCTATTGCCCAGCATCGCGCATTTGTTATGGTCACATCCAGTGGTGGCGCACGTATGCAGGAAAATATTTTGTCATTAATGCAAATGGCGCGCACAACCGTTGCTGTAAACAAATTACACGCAAATGGCATACCGTATATTGTTTTGTTGACCGATCCTACATTTGGTGGGGTGACTGCATCATTCGCGATGTTGGGGGATATTCATATTGCAGAAAAGGGTGCCCGCATTGGTTTTGCAGGTCGTCGTGTTATTGAACAAAATATTCGTGAGAAATTACCAAGCAATTTCCAAACTGCTGACTATTTGTACGAACATGGCATGGTTGACATGGTCGTTGCACGCGGTGAATTACATGATACTATCGCGAATGTCTTGGCTGTTTTGACCAAGCAGACACGCGAACCTAAACAGATTTCTGTCACAACGCCTGCGCATGACGCGGCCAAGAAAATACGTGGCATGGGCGAAAACGAAGCATATGACAAAGTGTTGTTGGCGCGTCATGAAAACCGTCCGCACTTCCTGGATTACATCAATGGTATTGTGTCTGATTGGACCTATCTGGCGGGCGATCGTTGCTTTGCCGAAGATGCGGCCATGGCATCTGGTATTGGTTTTTGGCGCGGAATCCCTGCTGTAATCATTGGGCAGGAACAGGGACGCACTATCGACAGTCGTCAAAAACATCGTTTTGGTATGGCGAATCCAGACGGTTATCGCAAGGCCCAGCGTATGATGCGTTTGGCGGAAAAATTTCAGTTACCATTAATATCGCTGTTTGATACCGCTGGCGCATTTGCTGGCCGTGAAGGTGAAGAACGTGGTCAATCCCAGGCGGTTGCGTCTTCTATTGCAACAGGACTGTCGATTGCAACACCGTATGTTGCGGTAAATGTAGGTCAGGGCGGTTCGGGTGGCGCGATTGCGATTGGTACGGGCGACCGCATATTAATGCTGGAAAACGCAATTTATTCTGTAATCGCACCAGAATCTTGTGCCAGCATCTTGTGGAAAGATAATAATTATCGTGCAACTGCATCTGCGGCCATGAAATTAACGGCACGTGATATGGCAGATATGAATGTTATTGATGAAATAATTCATGAACCGGCCGGTGGGGCCCATACAGATTGGCAAACGACAATGGAGTTGTTGGCCAATGCGGTTGTAAAACAAATTAATGAACTGCAACAAATCCCAGTGGACGAATTGCCATCGCGTCGTGCAGAAAAGTTCTTGGCGATGACCCGTGATGTTGAGATTTATCAACCCGAACATGTTGGCGAAGAACACTAAAAAAACCCCACCTTTTAGGTGGGGTTTATTTTGACTTTATATAAACATTATCCTGTACATATTTTATTAGTTTGAACATGTTTTGTTCTGGGTATCGTTTTATTATTTGGTCGCATTCGTTTTCAATTTCTTGATTAGCAATACGCAGAACATCGCCAAAACTCAGTTGTTTTACAATTTCTATTGTATGCGAACCACATTGATAAAGTCTATCTGTGTCAATGCATCGTTGCTTATGTACTGGCGATAACGGTTTTATTTCAAAAAAATACACTTCGCTATATGGCAAACATGGTTTTATTGAAACATAATACCACATCAGTAAATCTATGGTATTGTCGCAAAAATGTATCAGTGGCACGGCGCTATGGACGCCCAATCCACGCTGTCTGTACCCAGAATCATCGAAAATAGCGCACCAATCATAAAGTTGTCCGCGTGAAACGAAACGACGACCTGGATATATGTCATCAACATCCTGTATATTATACGTTTTTGCAAATCTGGAACATTGCATAGGAACCAGTTTAAAAAATCTTTTCGTGTTTTTATCTGTCATAACGATACAGATATTACAATGTTTTACAAAGAATTCCATAAAAAAACAGATTTTACCACTTGCATTTAATTTATGATTTCTATATAATATCCCCTGCACGGAGCGTTGGCAGAGTGGTAATGCAGCAGATTGCTAATCTGTGACCGAAATTTTTGGTCCATAGGTTCGAGTCCTATACGCTCCGCCATAAATTCAACCCACCTTTTGGTGGGTTAAATTTTTGATGCGGACGGTTGACGAGAACCGTCAAGGTTCGATACAGAGTAGATTTGGGAAGCTCATGCGCACCCAAATCGTCACGAGTGGAGAGGGGGATCCCCACCCACGAAGTGGGATGGGGAGTCCAGTCCTATACGCTCCGCCATAAATTCAACCCACCTTTTGGTGGGTTTAATTTTGTACCTTGACTTGCTTGGTCTTATCGTGTCATAATACAAGCATGACAATTCGTTTTATTAATTTTTACTGTTGTCGATAATTTGCTTTTTTCTGCAAACTTAATTTGTTTGCATTTCAAATACATAATCACTAAAATTTCAACGCACTTAAACCGAAAAGGAAACGCATCATGACGATAAAATTATTTAATACATTAACCCGTAAATTGGAAGAATTTAAACCACTAGAAGAAGGAAAGGTTGGTTTCTATTCGTGCGGCCCAACGGTTTATCATTATACTCATTTAGGCAATTTGCGTACATTTTTGCACAATGATTTTCTTAAACGAATGTTTCTGGCGAATGGTTATGACGTGCGCCATGTTATGAATATCACAGATGTTGGGCATTTAACCAATGATGAAGAAGATTCTGGTGAAGATAAAATGGAAAAAGGCGCTGCGCGCGAAAATAAATCTGTTTGGGATATTGCCAAATTTTACAAAGATGAATTTTTACGTGACTTTAATGATTTAAACATGATTGCGCCAACGGTAATGCCACATGCCACAGACTATATCACTGAACAAATCGAACTTGTTCAAAAACTAGAAGATCTGGGCTATACATACGAAATTCCGGGCGATGGTATTTATTATGATACATCTAAATTTGCGGCATATGGCGCATTAACTGGCGGTTCACTGTCTGGTAATCGTGCGGGTGCACGCGTTGACTATAATGACGCTAAGCGTAATCCAACGGATTTTGCATTATGGAAATTTTCACCAACTGATACCAAACGTCAAATGGAATGGGACAGCCCATGGGGTGTTGGATTTCCTGGGTGGCACGCAGAATGCAGCGCGATGAGCATGAAATTATTAGGACAGCATTTTGATATTCATACTGGTGGCGAAGACTTGTCGCGTGTTCATCATGCGAATGAAATCGCACAAAGCGAGCCAATTACGGGTGCGCCATGGGTAAATACATGGTTGCATTACAGTTTTTTGCTGGATAAATCTGGTGAAAAAATGGCTAAGTCCAAGGGGGAATTTTTGGGAATGGATGCGGTTCGTAATCGTGGTTATGATCCAATGGTTTACCGTTATTTTGTTGCAATGGGGCATTATCAATCTCAACTGGCTTTTTCGTGGGAAACAATGGATGCGACAGCAAAAAGTTATTCAAACCTGGTTCGTCGTGTTGCAGATTTGATGGAATCAGACGTCGCAGAAATAAATCATGATGTCTATAATAAATGGCATGATGATATGGTCGCTGCCATGTCTGACAACATAAAAACGGCAACTGTATTAGTTTTACTTCAAGACTTTATCAAATCTAATGATGTTGATAATTCAACAAAATTGGCACTGGTGCATTTTGTGGACGAACTGTTGGGGTTGCGATTTATTGATCGTGCAAAAAAGTTAATTGAACTAGAAAAACAGGCTGCCCCGACTGAAATTGTTGAATTGGCAGAACAAAGGGTGTCGGCCAAGGCAAATAAAGATTGGGCTTTAGCAGATGCTTTGCGCGATGAAATTGATGCGGCCGGTTGGACGGTTTTGGATGGCAAAGACGGTTATAAAATCGTAAAAAAAGCATAAATTGTTAAAAGCATAAAAAATAATAAAAAACTGTTGAAATTGGGGCAATATTAGTGTATATTGCCCCCGTTAACAATAGAGGAAATTTCCATGAACTATCCATATATGCCAAAATCAACCGCTTTGTGGTTAATTGAAAATACAGCATTAACATTTGAACAAATCTCGGAATTCTGCGGCTTGCACGAATTGGAAGTTAAAAGTATTGCTGATGCAGAAACATATAAAATTCAACCATTAAACCCAATTTTAAGTGGCCAGGTCACACGCGAAGATATTGAAAAGTGCGAGGCTGATCCAGAAGCACGCCTGACATTACGCAAAGAAATTGTTGATGCACAACAGAAACAGAACAAGCGCGGCGTTGGTTATACACCAAAATTACATCGTCAAAACCGTTTGGGCGGTATTTTGTGGATTGTAAAGAATTATCCAGAATTATCCGACGGCCAGATTGCTCGCCTGATGCGCAGTACAAATCCAACTGTTGCATCTGTCCGCAACAAGACACATGCATCTTATTCCGTCATCCAGATTCAAAGCCCGATTGTACTGGGGTTGGTGTCTGAATCTGCAATTCATGATGCAGTGGCCAAGGCGCAAAAAATGGCATCTGCACCAAAGAAAAAGAAGAAAAAATAATAACTTTTTGTTAACCTTTTAAGACGAAAGCAGGGTTGATTAATGGCAAAGAAACTGGACGAAGCGACAAGACTTTTGATTGAGTCTTTACCAGAAAACTTACAAAAATTGGCTTCTAACGCGATGGAAATCGGGTACATGTCACGCATGGACTTTGATGCTGCGACCGAAGCGGACGAAGTTCCATCGGAAGAGCATGAAGAAGTATTAGATTTCTTTCAGCAGGACCTGGGACTAGAAGTGCTGGAAATAGACAATTACCCCCAGGATTTAAGTCGTTATTATGACACGGACGATGACGAGCCACGCGATAAGACGCGCAATCTTTTAAATGCAGATGCGGAACAGGTTGATGTCAACGACGATGATTATGAACATTATGCAAAACAGTTGGAACGCAGCCAAACAGGTTCACTGGTTCTGGGGGTTCAAGATTCTGTTCAATCGTATTTAAAACAAATCGGTACTGTTCAGTTGTTGACTGCCGCCGGCGAAGTTGCAATCGCCCAGCGTATCGAGGCTGCGTCACGCCTTATGGTGTACGGCCTGTGCGAAAGCCCAATGACAATTCAGGCGATGCTGGATTGGTATCAGCAGTTATTAAATGAAGAAATTCGTTTGCGTTATATCGTCAACCTGGAAGTTATGTATTCCAGTGATTCTGAACAAAAATCGTTGGCCGCATTGTCTGAAACATTAAAGTCTAAGGGGGTCGAGCATGTCGATGAACTGGACGATGAAGATTTAGACGATTTGGTTGATGCAGCCACCGCAGATGAAGAAGAAGATGAAGATTTAGACGATGAAGAAGGAATCAAGAAAGAAGATACTCCACGCGGCACATCGGGCGTTCCGATTCCCGTTATGGAAGAATCGCTGATGCCGATGGTTATGGATTTATTCGCGAAAATCAAACGCATCTTCAACAGTATGCAGAAACTTCAGGCCAAACGCCTGGAAAATCTGCTGGTATCAGATACGCCAGATTCTGCATTGGAAAAGAAATACACAAAACTGCGCCTGGAACTGTTTGAACATGTCAGTAAAATACGTCTGAATGATGACCGTGTTGCAGAAATTTTAGATCAATTAACCAAGCGTGACCAGTTATTAATGGGGCTAGAAGGAAAACTGTTGCGCCTGGCAATGGCAAACAAGATTAAGCGCGAAGATTTCTTGGCTGAATACACGGGTAATGAGTTAAACCGTAATTGGGTCAAAAAACTGGCCAAGCATAAAAATGCAGCGTGGGCATCATTTGCCAAAAAGCACGAGGCGGATATTCTGAAAATCCAAGAAGATATCACAGCAATCGCCAATGAAACAGGACAGCCAACCGCAGAATATAAAAAGGTTGTGGAATTGGTACGTCGTGGTCAGGCCGAAGCCGCACGTGCAAAACGCGAAATGATAGAAGCAAACTTGCGTCTGGTTATCAAATTTGCAAAAAAATCCAGCAACCGTGGTCTGGGGCTTGATTTCTCGGACTTGGTTCAGGATGGAAATATCGGTTTGATGAAGGCTGTTGATAAATTTGATTATCGTCTGGGGAATAAATTTTCAACCTATGCAACAAATTGGATTCAGCAGGGGATTTCGCGCAGTATTGCCGACCAGGCGCGCACAATTCGTATTCCTGTGCATATGATTGACAACATTCACAAGATTCAGCGTGCTTCACGTCAATTTATGCATAAATATGGTCGTCAGCCAACCGCCGAAGAGTTATCAAAGATAATCTATCTGCCAGTTGACAAGATTCACAAGGCTATGAAGGTAAACCTGAAACCGATTTCATTAGAAGCGCCGGTTGGCACCGAAGATGACAGTTCGCGTATTGAAATTATCGCAGACGAAACGGCAAAGAATCCATTTACATCTGCCGCACAAAAAAATCTGCGTAAAATCGTCACGCAAATCCTGTCAGAACTGGATCCTAAGGAAGAAACTGTCCTGCGCCAGCGTTTTGGTATGTCTACAAACAAGACCAGCACCCTGGAAGAGGTTGGCGAATACATTGGCGTGACACGTGAACGTATCCGCCAGATTGAACAAAAGGCGCTGAACAAATTAAAGCATCCAACACGTGCGCGTAAACTGCGCAGTTTCCTGGAAGACTGATATGTTCGCCCCGTTATATACGGGGCGCATTTTTACAAAGGGGATTGAAAATGAAAAAGACTTTATTATTTTGCAACGGCATTTCAGGCAGTGGCAAGACATATTTTATTCAAAAAACCTTACCATCAGGATTGTTTTACAATCTGCGTTCTGCAACCACACGCCCCATGCGTGACGGCGAAAGCGAAGGCAAACCATACTTCTTTCGTGACGAGGCGTATTTTGAATCTGCGCCCCTGGCCACACATTTATGGGTAAATCATGCTGTATGGAAACCTGGGGACAAAAAATGGTTGTACGGTATACCAGAATCCGAAGTTTATGAACATCTGGGGCAAAATTTGATTTATGATGTTATTGAACCACAATATTCGCGCCAATTAATCGATTGGTTCAAAAAAAATGGGTTGGATGCCCATTATGATTTTCGTGTGGCGTATTTTTTTGCCGCCAATCAATCATATGGATACGGTAAAATCGCGTGCAAACATGCCAAATGATGCCAAGGTTCGCACATATAATACATGCAATCCGTCTGATTTTTCGCGCGCGGGATTAAACATAGATTATATATTGCGCCCAATCGATGGTGTTTATGACCCACACTTAATGGCGCATATTGATATGTTGCAAAAACATCGATAATTTTTTCTTACATAATTGAAACAAAGTTACGATATGACGTGTTGTAGTATTTGGGTGTGAATATTTAACAGGCCCATCTGCGCGAATTAATGGAAAATATCCGTTTGCTTCCGCATTTTTATCAAAAATCATTCGTTCCAGCACCTGATGCCGTGCCCCTTCCGTGTCATTTTGCTACGTCATACCTGTACAGGCCGGCATCCATTGTGGTGCCAAGATAACTTTATGTCATTCCGTGGCTTGACCACGGGACCCAGGTTGCACATACTCTCGGCATACCCGTGCAGGCCGCAGGATAAACATTGAAAACGGTTATTGTGCATAAAAAAATCCCGCCATTTGGCGGGTGGATTTAAACATAATTCTTTAATATAATATAAATCTGCCCCGGTTCTGTTTTTATCAGTGTGGCTGATACCTTGTCTGAAGTATCTGCCTGTTGTGCTGCGGTTAATATCTTATCGAATCCGCGCACAAACTGCGTGGCCTGGGAACGAAATACAGCATCATTCTTCATCATTTCGCGAACCTGTTTCTTGTCTGCCGCATTCAGCATTTTTGCCAACCACTTTGAAAAGATTGTTTTGTCACCACTGTGGTACTTCTTCCACACAATATCTGGAATTTCTGCGCCGGCTGCGCGTGTCAGATCCATTGATAATTCATGCAGTTTTTCCATCATCTTTTCGCTCTGACTCAAAAAGTCTTGGGCGCTAACGTGTGCAAAAGATTCTGTTGGCGCGGTCTTGATTGCATCCATTGGTGCTGATGCGCGTGCAACCATCATTTGTTTGTTCAGTGTTTGCATTGTGTTAACAGCCTTGGCGTAATCACTCATCAAATCAATCATTTGTTGGCGTGATGCGCCGGCCAAATCTTCCAATTTAATTGCAGATTCTGATATTGCGCCCGTTGATTCTGCGACCGTTGCGTTCATCAGGTTTAATTTTTCATTCAGACTGCTGACAATTTTTTCTAACTTTTCACTGGCCTCAACACTGCCGCGCGACAAATCGGGCAGGGCAGAATAATACCTTTCGATTAAAGCGGACAGTGGTTGCAACTGTGCGGTTGTGTCATTTGACATTTTAATCAGGTTTGCAGACTGGCCGGATAATTGTGTATGTGCCGTGTTCATTTCTATTAATGTCTCGCGTACGCCTGTTGCCATCGCCTTGACTGATTCTGAAAACGCACTGGCTGCTGTTTTTGTGTTTTCCAGTGTAGCATTTGCAACCCCAGACACAGTTTTTAATTCAGATACTACGCCTGTTGCAAATTCTTTGATTTCGCTGTCAAACCGATTTGTCAGTGCCGCCAATTCCGAAGAAATACCACGTACTGAATTTTCTGTTGTTGTTGCAGATGTCATTAATGTATCAACCGCATCCCCCAGGCGCTGCGCCTGTTTTTCAATCGAAGATTCTGCCAAGCGAACCTGGCCTGCAACAACATTTGCGGTATTGGTTAATGTGTTCATTTGGGTTGTTAACTGTTTTTTTGATTGTTTGCTGAACAAATCCAATTTTTCTAAATATCCATCCAACAACCTATCGTTGCGTATCATTATTTCTTCGTAATTTACTGCGGCTGTCTTAACACCTTCAAATCCTTCGGTGGTGCTTTTTGCCAATTCGGATAATTTATTCTGTGTATTTTCAGATTCAGTTGAAACAGTCTTCATCTGAGCTTCGTTTTTAGCAAATTCGTCCTGCAAGGATTGAGATAAAGTCTTTTCGCTTTCAATCCATGTATCGATTTGATTTTGTATTTTTGTTGTTCGCTCTGTCACATCTTGGCTGGTGCGGTCAATTTTGCCTAACAAATCATTTACCGTATTACTAAATCTGTCGGTTGCATTTTCTACATCTTTCCATGACTGTGATGCGACAATATCACCTAATCCCATTACTGTATTATCCAAACGTCCTGACATATTCGCCAGTTTTTTTGTTGCCTCATCTGCCAATGTGACCAGCTTTTCATTTTGTTCGCCCAGTGCGTTTTTCAATTCGATTGCAGATGCGATTTGTGCATTCAGGGTGTCACGCATTGTTTGGAAACTCTGTTCGATTTTATATATCTCGTCCGCCAGTATCGTATTCAACACGCGTGTTGCGTCTGCGACTTTGGCGCGTTCTGGACGTGTCATAATGGTCAGCAAAGATTGCATAACTTTCTGTGTTTTGCGCGACACAAAAAATAACACCATCAGTGTTATAAACAATAAACCTGCGAAAATTCCGCTAATAATCAACCAAGATTGTGTGATTTCCATTTTCCTTTTCTCCCCTGTACAATGCAATTTTTATAAATCTTGCAGTTCTTTTGAATTTATACTAAAATTGAATCAATAATGCAAGGGCAGAAATGGTAAAAAAAACGACTCTTTCACCGGAACAAGACATGGCGGCAACCCCAACAGAAAATGTCTGGGTCCAGGCCAATGCAGGCACTGGAAAAACCAGCGTTTTGACCCAGCGTCTGTTGCGCATTTTGTTTCGTACGCCCGATTGTTCTTCAACTGGCATACTGTGTCTAACGTACACGAATGCTGGGGCCGGCGAAATGCGCAATCGAATATTGAAATCTTTGCGCGAATGGGCGCTGGCATCGGATGCCGAGTTGTCTGAAATGCTGATTGGCGTATCTGCAAACAAAAAAATCACGTCTGACGACCTGGCGCGCGCAAGAGGGATTTTCTTTAAGTACATAGACGGCCCCGACATGCTGAAAATTAAAACCATACATGGTTTTTGTGAAGAGATTTTGCGTCGTTTCCCGATTGAGGCCGGCATATCACCATCTTGGTCCCTAATATCGGATGATGCACAACGTGTTTTATTGCAGGATACATTTTCTAAACTGATAAATTCGCCACAAACGAACCCAGATGTATATCGTGCCTTTGAACACATTGTTTCGCGTATATCTGAAACATATATGTCCGACCTGTTGGTGGAACTTAGCAAACAATATAAACTGTTTTTTCAGGTTGACAATCACTCTAACTATCGTGAATATTTTATTGAAACGATTAAGAAATATCTAAATTTGAACAAAGTGCCAAATATAGAGTTTAATGCTGATTTTCTGCAAAATATTATAAAAATTGCTATCGAAGAACAAAAAAACACAAAAAAGCCGGTAAAGTATCTGGATGAAGTTATTAACTTAACAAAACAATATGTTGATAAAACTATAGATTTTGAAAAATACAAAACTGCATATTTGACAGACAAAGGAACACGAAAAGCAAATGTTGCAAAAAAGGAATTTTTAATTCCCGAACAAGAACGTGTGTTCGCTATTAACGAATATAACAACAACAAAATGTTATTTGACGACAGTTTGGCGTTATTTGATTTGTCGTCTGCATTTGCATCTGAATACAAGCGTGAAAAACGTGCGCGCAATCTGATGGATTTTGAAGATTTGATTTTATATACGCGCAAACTGTTTTCTAATACATCAACAATGGGCTGGGTTTTGTCGCAACTTGACGTGTCTTTGTCGCATATTCTTGTTGACGAAGCCCAGGACACATCGCCAATGCAATGGGATATTTTAAGAATGTTGTCTGGCGACTTCTTTGTAGCAGCACAACCTGGTGAAATGCCAAACTCTTTGTTTGTTGTTGGCGATACAAAGCAGTCTATTTATGGTTTTCAAGGGGCGGACCCAGCGGCATTTGCAGCCAGTCGCGACATAATATCTGCGCAAATCGAAAACAATATGCGTACAATTCGTGAAATTCCGCTGGATCAAAGCTTTCGATCAACCAAACCGGTTTTAGATGCGGTGGATAATTTTTTTGCAGATGAAACAGTTGTGGCCGTATCGGATTTTTACAACAATCCGCACAAATGTTTCCGCCAGAACGACATTGGCGCTGTTGAAATTCATCATCTGGTATCAAAACAAGAAACAGACATTACTGTACGTCAATTTATTTGTAATATAGCAGACAGAATAAAAGAGATTGTCAACAGTGGCAAATATAGTGCACGCGACATTATGGTACTGGTGCAACAACGCAACCCCATGGCTGCACCCTTGGTATACGAACTAAAACGCAGGCATATCGATGTTGCAGGCAGCGACCGTATTATTTTGCCAGAATTTCCAGCAATTCGCGATTTGTTAAACTTGGTTCGCTGGTGTCTGAATCAGGCAGATGATTATAGTTTATGCTGTGTATTAAAAAGCCCCATTTTGTATCTGAAAGAACACGATATTTATAATTTATGCAAACAAAAAAACGACATAAATCACGAACGTAAAACACAGGATAAAAATGCTGTCCCAATCACTGTTTTTGAAATTTTAGAGAATATCTCGCCAGAAATATTCTCGCATCTATACCAGATAAAAGAATGGTCCGAAAAACTGTCTCCATATTCATTTTTTACAAACGTATTGAATACAAATAATGTTCGTCGCGATTTTATCGCGGCATTGGGTAATCAGGTTATTGAACCGCTGGAAGAATTTATGACAATATGCCTGGCATACGAGCGTACGCAGCCCGGAACATTAAAAGAATTTCTAAAATGGTTCATTACTGGCGGCAGTCAAATTAAACGCGATATGAACGCTACCGATGGTGTGCGTATTGCAACCGTTCACGGCAGCAAAGGGCTGGAGGCGCCAGTAGTGTTTTTGATTGATACTGTTCGTACGCCAAAATCTGAAAAGATATTACCGATACCGTCTGCGCCAGAAATGCCCGTATGGCTTTGGACGGCGCGTACAAATACCGGTGAAAAATGCCTGGATGCCCAGCATTCTTTAAATAATATGCGTATCGCAGAATATTATCGATTGTTGTATGTTGCCATGACACGTGCGCGTGATGAATTGTATATATATGGATATACACCGCATAAAAACGCGGTATCTGATGCATGGCACACACAACTATGGCGCGTACTGACAAATAACTCAGATTCAGAATGTATCAGGATAACAAATGACGACATTGCATAATATTTTATCGGCCCGTGATTCCAAGACTTTTGCTACCGCTTCTGGCACAAAAATGCATATACGTCTGCGACATATTGTTCTTGAAGACGATACACAATGCGGTGATTCAGATTTGATATCCAAAATACAACAGTGTTCAGATTTGGTTCCATTTTTTTGTCGCGCCTCAAAAACCGAGGTTCCAATCGTAGGCACAATAAAAGGGCGCTTTATCAGCCGGCGTATTGATCGTTTGCTAGTAAACCATGATGAAAAAACAGTAAAAATATTAGATTATAAAACCGACATTAACCCAAACGAACGCAAATCTATCTATGTCTCGCAAATAAACGAATACATTCAATTGATGCGCGCAATTTATCCTGGGTATAAGATATCTGGTTATATTCTATGGACACATGATTTTTTACTGGAAAAAATACCATCCAAGCCGCTATAATTCAAACATGTTAATTGGTTTAAGTATTTCTAATATTGTATTAATCGAGAAACTGAATATTGAATTCGGTATGGGGCTTAATATTCTTACAGGCGAAACCGGTGCAGGTAAAAGTATTTTAATGGATTCGCTGTCTTTAGCGTTAGGGGCACGCTCTGATGTCGGATTAATTAGACATGGTTGCGACAGCGCATCTGTAATTGCAGAATTTGATACAATACCCAACGGCCTTCGTGAAATCTTGACAGATAATGATATTGATATATCGAATGGATTAATCTTGCGTCGCACACTTTCTGTTGATGGCAAGAGCAGGGCCTGGATAAATGACACGCCAGTATCGATAAAATTACTAAAACAGGTTGGCGATACGCTGGTTGAAATTCATGGCCAATTTGCAAACCATGCTTTGCTAGACCAGGCTACGCATCGTCCGACATTGGATTTGTTTGCGCAAAATAATATCAATGGATACAATACGTTATTAAAACAAGTTAAAGAAAAATATATACAATATAACGCTGCAAAAAAACGTCTGGCAGAATTGCAAGATATGTTGACACGCAGCGAAAACGAACGTGAATTTCTGGAACATAATGTCGCAGAACTGCGCGCCTTGAACATTCAACCTGGCGAAGAAGAAGAATTGGCCTCGCGTCGTGCAAATATGATGAATATGGAAAAGAATGCCGCAATATTAAATGAAGCACAAGAGGCGCTTTCACCACGTGGCAATTCCATCGAATCCCAGTTATTTACAGTTGCGCATATATTGCAAAGAATTCGTGGCGACGAAAATCCATATTCTGAACAAATAGATAAATTATATAATGCCGCCGAAACAGTGGCGGAAATTTCCGCATCATTAACGACCGAAACTGCAGATATGGATGATATGGATGCGGTCGAAGAAAGATTATTCGCAATTCGCGCCGCTGCACGTAAACATCGCGTATCAGCAGACGAACTGCCCGGTCTGCTTGAAAAAATGTCCACACAGTTAAATGCAATAGACAATTCTGATGCAGAACTGCAAAAACTAGCCAGTGCCACAAAACAATATCGCGCAGAATTTGATATTGCGGCCAACGAATTGCAAAACATGCGCACAATCGCTGCAGATATGATGCGTACACAACTGTTGGCAGAATTGCCTGAATTAAAATTGGGGAACGCAGACTTTCGGGCCGACATTTCTCAAACCGAACCAACTGCGCACGGTACAGATGATGTTACTTTTATGATAAGGACAAATCCCGGTTCTCCATTTGCGCCTTTACACCGTGCCGCCTCGGGTGGGGAATTGGCACGCTTAATGCTGGCAATGCGTGTTGTCTTGGCTGGCGCAGATGATGCGCACGCATTTGTATTTGATGAAATAGACACCGGAATCAGTGGCGCAACCGCATCTGCTGTTGGGGCGCGCCTTAACAGATTATCAACCAAATCCCAGGCGTTGGTTATCACTCATTCTGCCCAGGTTGCAGGTTTTGCAGATCGTCATTTCAAGATTTCCAAATCGGTACAAAACGAAAAAACAATAACCAGCATTCATGAAATCACATCTGACGAACGTATAAATGAAATTGCACGAATAATCAGTGGCGCAGAAATCACACCTGAATCAATAACAATGGCAAAAACATTAATCAAGAATTAAAAAAACAAACGCCCAAACGGGCGTTTTTTATGGATTAATATGTTTTGTGCCAATATTGATTCCAAACAGATAATACCTAATCCGTTTAGTTAATATATCTTTTCTGAAGATTGTGCGATTAAACATTTTAAATATTTCTGTTTTATATGGCTCTTCTGGTGCAGACAACATATCTACAACATCGTGATCAACCAAGAACTGCCAATATCTGCGCCATGCTGCTTCTGCCTCGGGCTTTGTTGCTGCTTTTTTCAGTTTTTTACGCTGTTTCCCTAATGCAGTAATCGTGTTTACCACATTATAACGTGCGCCCGGCACGGTTGCCACACTGTCCGCCAAAACAATCGCAGGGCGTGTAAAGATTAAATCTTGTGCACCAAAAATCGCTGGTTCAAAACGCAGGTTTGTTCTGTCCAAGAATTCCTTTTTATAAACATACCGCCACGCCGGTTTAAATTTATTCGCACGCACAGTCAAAATCTTATCAGCCATATGTGTGCAAATTTCAATTTTATCAAACACCGGGAAATTATAGTCCGGCTGATTAACTTCGCCACACAGAATATCTGCATCTGTCAAGATTGCAGCATTCATCATTTTTTCGAAATAATCCAGATTCACAAAATCATCATGATCATGAAAATGAATCCATTCCCCATGCGCGGCATCTAAACCTGTATTAGATGCAACTGACGGTCCTGCATTTTCCTGGCATATAACTTTAATACGTTTATCAGATTCTGCCCATTTTTCACATACGGCCACACTGTTATCTGTACTGCCATCATCCACAATAATAATTTCCAGATTTTTATATGTCTGGTGTACCAAATGCGTGACGCATTTATCAATAAACTTTTCTGCATTATACATCGGTATAATAACAGAAACCAACGGATTTATCAATTTTTCAGACATAAAAACTCCTATAATGCCTCAGTATAGGAGTCGGGAAGTTCGATAAGCCAGATAACTTTGACCCTGTGACTTTCAAGTGCAGGGAACCCCACACTTTTTTGTATAATCACAGCTTCCCGACATTTATGTCGGGACAGCTAGTCAAAACATTTTGTTAGTTATCTGGGTTATCGACGCCCAACTGCTAACTGACAAAGATAATAATAACTGAATTAATTCCCAAACGCAATCATATATTCCTGAAAGTCGCTTGAACGAGATACTGAATTTTGATATAATACGAAGCATGAAATTCAACAGACGCGATATCTTAAAAATGACTGGCCTGGGCATTGCCGGTGTGTTTATTCTGCCGCGTATGGCATTTGCTGCACGGAACACATTGCGTTCTATGCGAACCGGGGTTCAACCGGGCGGAAAAACACGTCTGGTAATTGAAACGGCGAACCGTCCATCATATTCGATATCATATCCAACTGGACAACTGGTTGTTAATTTATCTAATACTGGCGCAAATAATGGTGTATCGGCCACATTGGCATCTGACGGATTAATTAAATCCATTTCCCAGGTTCAAAGTGGCGACAGTCTGCAAATTGTTGCATCATTAAAGAAATCAATTGCCCAAATACCAAAGTCTGGAATTATGGTTTTATCGCCAAATGGCGATAATGATTATCGATTGGTGTTGGATTTTGTTGCTGGCACAACTAACACAGCACCTGATTCATATACAACATCATCTGCGGCGACAACCACTGCCATAACTGCATCGCGCAAATATATAATTGTAATTGATGCCGGCCACGGCGGCAAAGACCCCGGCTGCATAGGCAAGGGTGGAACACGCGAGAAAGATGTCGTATTATCTGTCGCACGTAAATTAAAAACTAAGCTGGACGCAAACGGATTTAAAACATATTTAACACGCAGCGACGACAAATATTTAAAACTGGGGCAACGCGCTGAAATCGCTGAATCGCGCAAGGCTGACCTGTTTATATCATTGCACGCGAACGCCAATCCCTCGCGCAAGATGAAGGGCTTTTCAATCTATACATTGTCTGAAAAAGCATCAGACGAGGAGGCAAAAAAACTGGCCGAGGCTGAAAATGCCGCTGATAAAATCGGGGTAGAGGGGTTCACCGAATTCGAAGAAAATATCCGTATTGCATTATCTTCGTTACAGCAGCATGCCGTCGCAGAAATGAGCGAAGAATACGCCAACGGTTGCGCAAAATCATTCAAACGCGCATCTATTGAACAACAGCCTGGACCAGATGTTCGTCATGCGCCATTTGCTGTATTGCGTTCAACAGTGCCTGGCGCATTGCTGGAATTAGGGCATTTATCTAACCCTGCCGAAGAAAAATTATTAAAGTCCAGCAGCCATCAGGACAAATTAGTAAACGCCATTGTCCGCTCAATCAAAAATTATAATTTCGAAGTATAAATTTGTTTGATAAATATAAACCTGTTGTCCCGTGATGCTAATCCTAGACAGGGATGTTTAGGTTTTTTATGCGCATTCACGCATATATACCACGATTCCATCTATCATCAATCAAAAACATCATCATACCAACACTGCCCAACATTAATTATCATTATTAGCGACTGCGCCGTGGTGAAAAGCACGTACTAGAATGTAAAATAAACCACCCATTCGGGTGGTTGTAAATCATTACCTTGTACCTGTAACATTTATTCTTGGCGTTGGCTGCGTATTCATTTCCTGACTTTCCTTCGTACCATACACGCACTCTTTATAGTCTTGAGGCGAAGCCATAGTCCAACATTGATCTGTTAAATTATTCTTAAAATCTCCTTTTAATTTTCCCTTGCCAAATTGCAAATCATTGTGTGTAAAACCCTGTGCAGGTTTACAATCACCACTCTCAATATCAAAATATTCCCCCAGTTTACTACACACAACGCATGTGCCATCCTTCGGACTGGGGCCACCACGAACGTCCGACATGCATTCTACGCACTCATTTGTCTTTCCGGCCTCCGGAAATGCCTTGTCAGGATCCTTACAAACATAAATATAACAATTTGAGAAATTGTTTTTATGCAATCTGTGCAACTTAATGTCAAAATCACTTTCCGGGAAATTTCCACAGAACACTGGATTTGTCGACTCTAACATCGCCTGATTGGCCAGAATACAATTTGTGTTATCTTCATTTGGTTGAAAACCCTGCTTGCAAAGTAATTTTCGTGTATTAGACATCGTTCCAACACGTGTCACCCATGATACGACACCATTCCAGCTATCCCAATCACAACCAACCAAAACCGGGGCCGCAATAACACCGTTTTCCAAAAACTGCACAATCCCCAAGATAACATTCTGTTCAGCCTTGTCCTTATTGTTTGTTCTATTAAGCCAATAGTATTCATTAAAACCCGTCACATTATTTTCGCGACGAATCAAATCGTCTTCACCACTTGTATGTCTATGTACCCCTTTACTGAGCTTTTTTATAACATCTACACCATCAGTGGCATTATCGACATAATACTGCTTTTCACAGTTTGGACCCGAATATCCACGTTCACACAACCATGCACACTTATCCGATGAATAGCCCGCCGCTTGATAATATTCAAACCATACAGTTGTGTTTTTTTTCTTGTTGGCACACTGCAACTGATACGGACAGAAATATCCACCATGTTCATTAATTTGTGTACCAATAACCGCAACAATCGCCCCTTCGTCAGACCAGGTACCTCTACTCCCCTTTGACAGATCACCATCTACAATAAACTCACCGGCAGACCCAGAAGTCACAATGGTGTTGTTTGGCGTATACCCCCAGGCTTTTTTTATATTAGCCGAGGCAATTTGAATCGCGCTTGCAGAATACACAATCCCTGTAAAAGACACAATTGCAGCAAAAAGAAACCTAACTTTTTTCATATTCGTCATTCCTTAATTCTCGGGTGCGACATAACAGACACCGTTTTCATAATATCCATTACCCAACAATTGACACTGACGCTGATACCATTCGGCACTGAACTTACATTCATCGGTTGCTGCATCATATATTGCCAACGGGACAGAGAGGCTGTTTTCGTCAACATCCGATTTATCTGCAATGACATTTGAATTGTACGCTTCGCACAATACACGTGTTGTATTTTCTACGCAACGCCCCCATTCTTCAGCGCCCTTAACAGTACTGCCACTGCCTTTACCATACAGAGCCGTATAAAACGCTGTCAAATCAGCCGTTCCTGTCCACTTTCCACCATTGTCACTTGCCAAAACATCTGCATCAATCCAGTATCCGTTTAATTCTTCGCACTTTTCAATGAATTTATACTCCAACTGCCAACGAATCTCATTAATCGCCTGGTCAATCTTATTTTGTGTTGCCAATGCTATTGCGCCATACCCCTGCATTGCTGACTTTAACTGCGCCAAAGTAGCCTCTGCAGAAAAGTTTGGCTTAGGCGCATTGTTTGTCGGATCTGCGCACACATCAACCGCAAAATTATAAACATTTCTGGTTAAATCAGTTAATCCCCACTGACGGCAATTCCATGGATATGCTTCCTTGCTGCCATCCGTTGGTGTGCACCACTCTTTTAATTGCGTTTCAATTGCTGTATCACATCCTTCGGCAACACGAACATTATCAACCGCATCAACAAACGCCAACAATTCTGTCAGACCGCAACGTCCAGATGAAACATTCCCATTTTCATCAACCAAACGACCGTTTCCATCAAATTTACAATTCTGATTATCGCCATATAACGATGCACAAGCCATAACCTTATCTTCACACATTGCTTTGGCCGCATATGCAGAAATCGCCCCTGATGTTTTTGCAGTTGTATCATCAAACGATTTCAATGCACTTGATTGTTTATCATAACATTCACTCATTGTTTGTACACAAGACATCTTGACTTCTTCAATCTTGGCATCCTGTGCCTGGGCAATTTCAATCAATGCCATACGTTTAAACTCTGTCCACACGTTATCAGCAATCGTACGACAAGAATCCAATGCACTTTCTGCATACATTTTCTTAGTTTCCAAGAATTTATCAAAAGCCGGATTTTGCCCCAATAAATCAGTATTACCAGTGGCGCCTTCCAATGTAATAATATTCGTCAATTCAAACAGGCGTGGAGAATAGACCGCACCCCCAGTTGATGGATTAATGTACGCACCACTGTAATCCAAACAGCGTTTATAATTTGCGCCACACGCCGTTTCCGCAAACATAGCCGTCTGAACCTTAGAGATACATTCATTTACATCACGTGAATTATGCGCACGATATTCTTCCAAACGCGCTTCGCGCAATATTTTTTCTGCCTGACGAACCGTAGTTAAAACCTGTTCACGTTTTTTATTCAAACTCTTCTCATACATATTACAATCTTGGGTAATCATAATATTATATGCACTGGTCGCCATGTTTAAAATCGCACTGTTCTCGCACGAATCCTTCATAACCTGAAGACACTGTTTGTTCGACGCGTTATATAAAGCAATCCCCTCCAAATCAGTCATATCAACAGCTTTTGAATTATCAAACAAGGATTCTCCGCCATCGCCAAAATTACCATTACCACCCCAAATATCACCCATATCTGTTGAAAAATCTAATGAAATAACCCCCAAAGAACCAGAATTAGCAGTAGTTGTCGCGTTACTGGATACAGCCTTCTTTTTTCCAGACAACAAATCACCAATTTCATTCAAAATGCTTTGTGCACCACTGGTATCCTTTTTAATCGCAGCCTCACCAACAGTGGCAGAATACATAGCATCAACTTCTTCGGCTGTTTTATCAACCGCATTCAAGTTATTGTCTTCAAACCTCTGCAGCAAAACCTTGGCCTGATCCATCGCCTGTTCCATATCATAAAACTCTGTAAAACGTGCACTACAGAAACAGCGACGATATGTATCATTGGCATTTGCACAGAACTGATCCATACATGTTGCATACGCGTCACGACAATCAGAATATCCGCCACCAATTTTTGATATATCACTGAACACAGCAGTCGCACGCGCCTTGGTCGCAGCACGTGCAAAACCTGATTTAACAGTATTTATCGCACTGCGCGCATTGTTTGTTGCACCACGCCCCGTACCAACCGCACTTCGAGCACCCGTCGCGCTACGCATTAACGCAGGTGTCCCCTGACGCACATCCAGTGCAGTTCTGGCTGTTTTCTTCTTCTCAGAATCAGCGTTCCTCGACTGAACAACCATCGGACGACGCACCGAACTGCGCGATGAATCGGAGACTACACTAGCAGCCTTGCCTCCACCACGCTTTACAACTGCACCATCAGCACGTGCCGGCGCAACATTTGCAACCGTCGCACTACGTGGATTTGGTGCCTGATCTGCAGACGCAACATCGGCACATACAACTGCGGCCAACAGGGCCGAAAACTTACAAAAATTTGCGAATATGTTTCTCACTTCAATTCTCTCTTTTTTGCATTCTAACATTTTTTGCTATTTTAAATCAATAGCAAACTATCATATTTTTTATTTTTTTGCATATTTCGGCACACCCACCAACATTTCCCAGCTGATTTTCCGCATTACATAACAAGTTAGCCAATTCTTCAAGTTCTTTTATATCTATCTCATTCGAGTTTCCCAACAATTTTTTCTTTATATTGCGCACCATATCCAGCAAAACATCGTTATCCGCCACGCACTTTTCCAGCGAAATCAAATTCATCAAAGCAACAACTAAATCTTCATTTTGATTCATAAAAACGCCTTCCTTATCTTATATGATACAAAAATCATACCCAATGGGTCAACACAATTTTATTACCCCACGCATATGCGCCGAACGGGCACGCGGATTAGCGGTCAACTCTTCTTCTGTTGGCACAACAGGCCTAAGCGCCTCGAATGGCGCATCTGCAACCGTCGGCATACGTGGGTCACCCGGCGTGATCGTCCATGCACGAAATGTATTCTTTACAATTCTGTCTTCCAACGAATGAAATGTCACACAAACACATTTACCACCCGGCAACAATAAATCAGGCACCACCGCCAATGCGCGTTCTACTTCACCCATTTCATCATTCACAGCAATACGCAGTGCTTGGAACACTGGCGCAATATCCCGGGGGTTATGAATCAAGTCACGTAATTCAAAAGTTGTTTTTGGTTTCGCGTCCTTTAAAACGCGCGCCAATACTCCTGCTTTTTTTACATCACCATAATTACGCAAAATATCCGCCAATTCAGGAACAGATAAACGCACAATCAAATCTGCGGCTGTTTCGCCATCTGATTCCATGCGCATATCCAATGGCGCATCCATACGAAAAGAAAAACCACGTTCTGCCACATCAATCTGCATTGATGAAATCCCTAAATCAAAAACGATTGCATCAACAGGAACATCCAATTCAGATATATTTGAAAATGGCTTTGGGATAAAAGTAAATTGTCCTGGATATTCTTTTTTTAGCATCTCGGCATCCGCAACAACATTAGGATCGCGATCAAACGCGATAACATTCGCACCATGTGTCAAAAACGCGCGCGAATAACCACCTGCGCCAAAAGTACAGTCAACAACGGTTCGTCCACAAATATCACCCAACGCATCTAAAACCGCATTCAACAAAACAGGAACATGTTTCATATTATTCAACCTCTACCTTCAGGCCCAATGCCGCTAAATCTGCAACCGTTGTCGCACCTAATTCAACCCCACCTGGCAACGCCACCGTCGCCGTTTTTTCCGCACCATGCAAAACCAATTCCACACGCGTATATCCACGTGGCAATGCAATCAAAGCCTTTTTTACATCTTGCAAAACGGTCTGATCACGTATATCCAGCGTTAATTTTTTTGCAATCTTTGCCACCCATTCCGTCAAAGGTGTAATTGAATCTACAAAGATAGAAACCCGGTCATCACGATTTGATGTCTTGCCAGAAATTATAACAGCATTTTCATTCTGCAAAATCTGGGCAAATTCTATTGATGCATCACCAAAAGCCACCGCATCAATATTACCATGACTGTCCGATGCATTAATTGTAATCATTTCTTTGCCAGTTTTTGTACGACGGCGTCCAAAACTGTTTACATTGGCCGCGATTTGCACCGGCTTTCTGTCGCCCATCTTTTCCAACGTTGCACTGGTTGCCAAATTTGCGCGTGCAATCAAGTGCTTGTACTGATCCAGCGGATGTGCGGAAATATAGAATCCCAACGCCGACAATTCATTTTCCAGTTTTTGACCAAACGTCCACGGTTCTGTTCTTGGCAGATTCTTGCATAATCTATCTTCTTCAACATCATCTTCGACAGTATTTGCAAACAACGACAACACATTCGCTCCATCTTTCGATTTGGCGGCATACGACAATATCGCATCTGCATTCAGGTAGATAAGGGCGCGATTTGGCTCTAATGAATCCAGAACCCCCGTCTTAGCAAAGGCTTCCAGAATACGCTTATTCATAATTGGGGCACAGCGCTTTGCAAAGTCTGTCAAATTTTTAAATTTACCGTTCGCATTTCGTTCTGCAACGATTGCATCTGTCGCAACGGTTCCAACCCCTTTCAGTGCCGCCAAACCATAGATAATTTTACCATCACGAACAGTGAACAAAGACTCACTCTGATTGATATCTGGTGCAACAATCTGGATTCCAAAATTAGTCTTAGCGTCATCAACAAATATCGCTAACTGGTCAGTATCATTTAAATTACTGGACATAGATGCCGCCAGGAATTCAGGTGTATAATTTGCTTTTAGATACGCACACTGATTTGCAACAATAGAATACGCAATAGCGTGCGATTTATTAAATGCATACTTGGCAAAATCCTTAAACTTTTCCCACAAATCCTTGGCCGTTACACGATCCAGCGTTCCTTCTTTTTCGCACCCCTCGTAAAATTTTCCCTCTAGCTCATCCAACATAGCTATGATTTTTTTACCCATTGCCTTACGCACATTATCAGACTGACCACGTGTAAACCCGGCCAAAACACGCGTTAATTGCATAACCTGTTCTTGGTAAACAATAATACCGTACGACTCTTTCAAAATAGGTTCTGCACGCGGATGAACATACTCAATCTTTTCCTCGCCATGCATACGCGCAATAAATTGTGGAATAAATGCGATTGGTCCCGGTCGATTCAATGCGTTCAAAGCAGATATTTCCAAGAAATTTGTCGGATGCATTTTACGCAGTGTCTGTTGAACAAACGGGGCATCAAACTGGAATATACCTTCGGTCAACCCTTGTTGCCACAGTTTCATGGTTTTGGGGTCATCTGTTGGAATCTGATCCAAATCAATGTTAACGCCACGGGTTTGCTGAATTAGACGCGTTGCATACTTCAAAACCACCAAGGTTTCCAACCCCAGAAAGTCAAACTTAATCAACCCAGATTTTTCCAGGTATTTACCATCAAACTGACATGATGGTAACGGGTTGGCAGGGTCACGATACACCGGGGCAATTTTTGTTGTTGGACGATCGCCAATAACAACCCCACACGCATGTTGCCCCAAATTACGCAGCGACCCCTCTAATTCTTCTGCCACCATAACAACCTTGTTCAAATCCTCGTCATTATTTAAAATATCTTGGATTTCTGGTGACATTCCAACCGCATCTTTCAGTGTCTTGGCATCCTGTGGAATCAATTTTGATAATCGGTCAGATTTAGAATAGGGCATTCCATATACACGCCCAATATCGCGTATTGCACCACGCGCCTGCAACGAACCAAATGTAATAATACGACACACTGAATCATGTCCATATTTATCACACACATACGCCAATACGCGTTCAATACCTGTTGGTTCAAAGTCAACGTCAAAGTCCGGCATAGAAATACGGTCTGGGTTCAAGAAACGTTCAAACAGCAACCCATATTTCAACGGATCAACATTTGTAATACCCAACGCCCATGCCACAATCGAGCCCGCGCCCGATCCACGCCCAGGTCCAGTCAAAACATCGTTATTTCTGCACCAATCAATATAGTCTGCTACAATCAAAAAATATCCTGGGAACCCCATACCGATAATAACGCCTAATTCAAATTCTGCCTGTTCATAGTATGGCCCTGTATCCGTAATTCCATGCTGTTCCAATCTGCGTTTCAAACCATTCATGGTATTATCACGCAACATCTGACACTCGGTCTCTAAATCATCGCCGAAACGCGGCAGCAATGGCTTTTCATGAACATTGACCATAAATCCACAACGTTTTGCAATAACGACAGTATTCTCTATTGCCTCTGGCAAATCTGAAAATATTTCTGCCATCTCGTCATAAGATTTAAAATATTGTTCCGAAGATTTTCTTGCACGTTCTGGGTCAATAACCTTGGTTTGCCCCAACACACAACTCAATGCATCTGCTGGCTCATAATCTTTATCTGAAGCAAAGCATACATCATTTGTTGCAACAATCGGAATATTTAATTCTTGCGCAATCCCCAGGAATGCTGGCTCTGTCTTAATTTCATTTTCCAGGCCATGGCGTTGAATTTCTATATAAAATCTATCACTAAATATTTCCAAGAAACGCCCGGCATAAATCCGTGCCTGATCATCTTGACCATTCAGAATTGCCATGCCTATTGGTCCCAAGTGCGCCCCAGACAAACATATCAGTCCATCACTATGTCCTGCTAATTCTTCAAATGATATAAACGGTCCCAGATGATGATTTTCGCTTCGCATATACATAACACGATTTAATTCACACAGATTCAAATATCCTGCGTGATTTTGTGCCAACAAAACGATTCTGGACAATGCCTCGCTGCGCAATATTTTAGGATCAGCATTATGATGATTTAATGTTATTTCAACACCAATAATTGGCTGCAACTTATTCTTGGGCATAACATCCGAGAATTCTGCACATCCCGACATCAGGTTAGTATCCGTCAGTGCACACGCACTCATTCCCAAAGACTGACACAGCCCCGGAATCGCCTTAACTGTTAAAGTACTTGCCCCAACTGAAAAACGCGAATGTGTACGAAGATGAATAAATTGCTGCATAACCCCTTTCCTTTAACCTTTTAATCATCAGCAAATAAAAACAATCAAAAAATAAAAAACGCAATAAATTGCACTAATAAAACTTAGTGCAATTTACCACAACAATGTTTAAACTTTTGTCCTGAACCACACGGGCAGGGCGCATTACGACGCGAATCCATTGCAGCTTGATTCAGTTCTTGGTCATGCTTTTGACGTTCTGCCTCGGTCGCATCAACCTGTTCGCGTGTCAATTCCATACGACAAATCGATGATATAGAAAAGATTTTAAAGTTCGTAACTGTATTCTTAAACAAATCCAATGCTTCACGTTTGTATTCATACAATGGATTTTTCTGGGCGTATCCACGCAAACCAATCGCGCTTTGCAGATAATCCATCTGTTGCAAATGCTTTTTCCAAACCGCATCCAAAGCACCCAACATCATCTGACGTGTCGCTAAATGCATCAGGTCTGGTCCATACTTTTGCTTTTGCTGTTCATATCTATACAACCCTAATTTCTGCAACACCTCAAAAGCCTTACGCTCGGTAATTGTTTCGTCCGTTTTCCAGCGTTCTACATCGGTAATATCTAATGCAAACACACGCAACATAGAATTGCGAATACCATCAATATTCCAATCTGCAGGCGTAGATTTTTCTGGCATATTATTTTCACAAATAATCTCTACGACATCGCCAATCATCTCTGCCGCCAAACCAGACAAATCATCTGATATCATCAGGTCATCGCGTTGCTTGTAAATCACACTACGCTGTTCATTTGCAACATCATCGTATTTTAACAATTCCTTACGTGCCTCGAAATAACGTGCTTCAACACGTTTCTGTGCTTTTTCTAACGCCTTGGTAATCCACGGATGCGTAATCGCTTCACCCGGTTTCAAACCTAACGTTGTCAGCATCCCCTGTAAACGTGATGCACCAAATATACGCATCAAATCATCATCCAATGATAAAAAGAACTTTGAATCACCAGGATCGCCCTGACGTCCAGATCTACCACGTAACTGATTATCAATACGGCGCGACTCATGGCGTTCCGTGCCAATAACATACAAACCTCCCATATCTAAAACCAACTTCTTATTTGCCTCGATGGTTTCATAGATTTCTTTCTTTTTTTCTTCAAAGTCTGGTGCTGTTGGGTCAAGTTCTGCAATCAATTCTTCTGCATTACCACCTAACTTAATATCCGTACCACGTCCTGCCATATTTGTTGCAATCGTCACTGCGCCCGGCGCACCGGCCTGGGCAACAATCTTCGCTTCAGACTGATGATGTTTTGCATTTAGAACTGCTGGATTAATCCCCAGTTTTTCACGCACAATATCCGCCAATTCTTCTGACTTTTCAATCGAAACCGTACCAACCAGAACTGGCTGTTTTCGCGACACACACTCTGAAATTTGTTTTAAAATCGCTTCATATTTTTCTTCCTTATTGCGATAGATTTCATCATGATGATCAATACGCGCAACAGGACGATTCGTTGGAATAGAAACCACACGCAAATTGTAAATTTCTTCAAATTCTGCCGCCTCTGTCATTGCGGTTCCTGTCATACCAGACAAAGTAGGGTACAGTCTGAATAAATTCTGATACGAGATACTTGAAACAGTTTGATTTTCTGGCTGAACCTCAACATGTTCCTTGGCTTCAATCGCCTGGTGTAATCCCTTGCCAAAGCGACGCCCTGTCATAACGCGACCTGTAAATTCATCAACGATTAAAATTTCACCACCACGTACGACATAATTTACATTCAACTGATACAAATGATGTGCCAACAACGCCTGCTGGATATGCATAACCAAGGCAGCATTTTCAGATGCATACAAGTTATCGCCGATTAATAAATTCGCTTCTTTCAGCAAACGTGTTACCGCATCGACACCTGTTTCCGTTAATGTCACATGACGGTCTTTTTCATCTTTCTTAAAATCGTCTTCTGTCAGCTGTGCCACGACCGCATCAACTTTGGCATATAATTCACTGGTGTCTTCGGCCGGCCCTGAAATAATCAACGGAGTACGTGCCTCATCAATCAAAATACTGTCAACTTCGTCAACAATGGCATAAAAGAACGGGCGCAAAACCTGTTGAGCCTTTGAAAATTTCATATTATCACGCAGATAATCAAAGCCCAACTCAGAATTTGTCACATATGTAATATCACATGCATATGCTGCGCGTCTTTCTTCGTCAGTCATATCATGCTGAATAATACCGACTGTCAGCCCCAAGAAACGATAAACCTGACCCATCCAATTCGCGTCACGGGACGCCAAATAATCATTAACCGTAATCAAATGCGCACCCTTGCCATGCAATGCCTTCAAAAACATTGCCAATGTTGCAACCAGTGTTTTACCTTCACCAGTTTTCATCTCAGCAATTTGTCCACCAGTCAAAACCATACCGCCAATCAACTGAACATTAAAATGACGCAAACCGATTGAGCGAACCGCCGCTTCACGAACCAAAGCAAATGCATCTGGCAGAATATCTTTCTCGCGTTCTCCATTTGCTAAACGTTCACGCAATGCAACCGTTTGCGCACGTAAATCATCATCGCTCATCGCATGATATTTGGGTTCTAAATCATTAATTAAAGATACCGTTTTATCATAACTTTTTACCAATCGATCATTTGCAGACCCTAATATTTTACTAAATATATTTTTCATTATTCTTCTTCCTTATTTTATCATGCAATATATAGCAATTTTCCCTAATTCGGTCAATCATTTTATGATATAATAACATCAATTAAATTTAACAAGTGCAAAACAAAAAAAATCTGATAAAATGCTGTCTAAAGCAGGGGGGGGGGATTATAATCATGTCAGAACCAATTCATACACTAAACACAAAAGATATTACCAGCGACATCTATGTTATCGCGCCGACCCAAATTGAATATATCGCACGCCTGTTTGGCAACACCGTTGCAGACACAATGAACATGCGAACTTTTGCACCAAAAATTCGCCAAATTGCAGAACAGGCACTGCGCCACGCCCTGAATTCCGCAAAAACCCAGGGTGCAAAATAACCCCAATAACAAAAATTTATCCCACAAATGTGGGATTTTTTTATCATACAAAAAGAAAAAACATCCCCCATTTCTGGGGGATTGTTATTACCAAGACATATATCCCGGACTACATGTGCGTTCACACTTATTGCGTGATGCATTCCACTTTCGCGATCCTGTCTCATCAGAATAAGTATCACAAATCAGAATACATTCATTGTTTTCCAGCGTGTACTTCTCGCCATCATACATACAGGATGCAATTTCACAACCATCAACATAACTGCTGGCCGCTAATTCACCACCTGCGCTGTACATATTATTGCAGCGTCCACACTGTTTCCACAATTCATTTGTCTGACTACGGTCATTTGTATAACCTGGATCACACTTGGTTGCGATACAATCACCCCACTTGCTCATCTTATGATTCCATTCGCGTATACCCACACCATGTTCTACTTCACACAGCTGTTCATCTGCCTGACAAACATTGTCACCCAAATGATACCCGTCTTCACATTCCAATGCCACACATTCACCAAAGGTTTGCTTTGCAGAATTCCATACCCGTTCCGCAGAAACCGCATTTGGCAACAAACATTTAACTGTGTTCAATTCGCACTTCTGACCGTTTGGATGGAATCCACTTACACAAGATTCTACAACACAGTTTCCACCATTTTCTTTGTACGACACCGCATTGTCTCGTGCACATGGACTACATTTCCCTGCAATCATTTCGTAATCATAATTACATGATGTTTCCACACAAACACCCTTGACTATATTACACGGATTACCTGTCACGGACACACCCTTATACCGACACTGCACTGGATAGAATTCAGTATCCGACAACTGTACCGCCTGACCATATTCAACATCATATGGCTCACACATTACATAGCAATCTGAAACTTCATCCGAACCCACCTTAGACAACACATGTGTACCATTCGTCAGACTCTCACATGTCTTTGGCGCACCGCCTTCGACATCTGGACGACAGACATTATTTTCTGGACACAGCACACATTTGCCATCACTTAATGTGTATCCAGCCTGACACAATTCCACCTTGCATGTATCCTTGCCCTTACCATAGTAATCGCGTCCCGACATTTCTATCGCATTTGTCGCATTCAGACAGTCTGTATAACACTGCTGCGCTGATTCTGCACCTGCATCTGCCATATCAAAGCCTGCTGGACATACCTCGCGTCCACCAATCTCTGTACGCATCAACTTGATGCCACCTGCACAATATCCGTCTTCTGCACACAGAACCTGACCAAAACCTGCAACGGCAACATAACTACCCTTATCGGTCACCAGATAACAGTCATCAATCGAACCACTACCCGCATCAGATCTGGTATACACACCATTTGTCAACTCTGAACAAGTGTACGGCTTACCATTGTCCTTGACCGGGCTACATACATTGTCTGCTGGACAAACCTCACAAACACCACTTACCAGCGTATAACCAGCCTTGCATGTTGTGACCCCACAGGTATCATTTGCATCTGATCCATAATAGTCACGCCCCGACATCTGTGTTGCGTTATCACCCATTGCACAACGCTGATAACATTCTGTTTCAACCGTCGCCCCCACATCAGACGTATACCCAGAACCAAAGGTAGAGCAGGCCATATTACCACCTGTACCTGTAGCCAATACCTTTGTGCCACCCAGACAGTAATCACCAACCTTACATTTTACCTCACCTTGACCCGCTGCTTGTACATAATAACCCGGTTTGGTCATCACATAACACGCATCCACAGACACTGTGTTTTCTGGCGCCTTTGTATATTTATCCCCCGTCAGCTCGGAACACTTATGTGGCCTACCACCATCATAATCGGGATCGCACACATGATCCTCTGGACAGCTGCCACATGTGCCATACGCCAATATATAACCACTCTCGCATGCTGTTGCTTCACATGTATCCGCGCCATCGCCATAATAGTCACGACCAATCATCTGTGTTGCATGCTTATCTAATGCACATGCTGTATAACACTGTTCTATCTTGCCAGCACCAGCATCTGATTTATACCCAGCAACACACTGTACACGTCCACCTGTTGCAGCGTATTTCACAAGCTCGCCACCCGGGCAATAACCATCCTCAGAACACTGAACCTGACCTGCGCCAGCTACGGCAACATATTTTCCTGCTTCGGTTTCCAGATAGCAATTATCAACAGAACCATTACCTGCATCTGACTTAGTATAAACACCCCCCGTCAGTTCAGAACACGAATACTGTTTACCACTATCCTTTAGCGGATCACACACATGGTCTGCCGCACAAACCGCACAACTTCCATTTAATACGGTATACCCAACATCACACAGTGTCGCTTTACACGTATCCGCAACCGTTGCACCGTAATAGTCATTACCATTCACCTGGATTGCATTCTGAACTGCAGACACCACACACGGCTTATAACATCTATCTGCCATCTTTGTCCCAGCCACAGATGTATAACCTGTCCCCAGGGTCGCGCACGACGTGTTTCCTCCAACGCCACTAACTTTTACCGTCACATTTCCTGGACAATAATCACCAACTTTACATGTCTCCTGTCCTTGACCTGGCGCTGCAACATACTTACCTGCCTCGGTCACAAGATAACATTCTGACGCACCCGATTCAGACTTATATCCTGCCGGACAAGATGTGCAATCACTGGTCTGACCATAGTACACATTATGCGCTGTCTTATATGTGCCTGCGGCGCACGCCATCACAGAATTTCCATTCCAATAATACCCATCTTCAACAGATACATAACAGTGATCTGGTGTGCTGGCGCCATTTGAAGATATTGCACTCTCCCACTCAACGTCATCGGACAAATCAGCACAGGACTCGCTGCCACCTTCATTGCCATAGTAAACCTTTTTATTACCTGGGCAATAATATGGGGCTGCGCATGTCTTCACAATATTACCAACAATATAACTCCCTTTTGTTGTCATTGTGTAACAGTCATCAACGGCATCGCTGTTCGCAACACTGCTTGGGAACACATCATCTGTTTCCTCTGCACAAGAGTACTTAGTACCCTCTGTACAATAACTACCAGATTCACAAGACGAACATTCACTTGTGTTACCAAAGCTAACCTTAATCGCTGCCGCTGTATATTTGCCTGCCGGACATACTGTCATCTTCGTGCTTTCTGCTGTTGCCAAATACGAACCTTGTGGTACGTTAATCTGACACTGCGACGCATCGTCATATCCTGTACCTCCGTCCACATATCCTGCTGGACACGCCACACGGCATCCTGTCACACCGATTGTCACTTTACCTTCACCTGGGCAATAATATCCCTTTGGACAGTCGACAAACGATGTACCATTATAGTACTTGCCCGGACGACACATCTCGACATTTATCTCCCATTTGGCATATACAGACTTGCGTGCTGTACATGTTCCTGCCGGCAGGGTGGTAATAACACTACCACTAAAGTTGTTATTATCATACCAACCTACAAACTTGTAATCTTCCCTTGCAATCTGGTTTGCGCTTGGCAACACTATCGCACCTGATTCAACCGTACACTCTGCAACCTGGTTGAAACTCTCGCTAATTTCACCACCATTCGTATAGTACTCAATATTATACTTAATTGGACTACAAGTTGGATTGTAAGCGCCATTATTCTGCAGATTTTCATAATTTGCAGAACAAGATGTGCTGTATGTACAAACACCCTTTGGTGCCGTCATACCACAGTTTGCACCTTTACCCGGGGCACACGCTGTACAATTTTTCCAAACCGCATACAGTTCCACACGAGCTCCTTCTTCAGCAGTCAGATTAACAACTGACTGACCATTTGTATATTCTGGCACCGTCGCTGTTTGGGTTCTTGCCCAACCCAAAAATTCACGATTGTTTGTATCGAATGTAAATTCATTCAACATTAACTCTTGCGACTGTGTACATACATGAGACTGCTCCATCGTACGTTTCACAACACCTGCATCTTCATAAGTACCACCATTACCATAATAGACAACGGTATACGTATTCAGCTTCCAACGTGCATACAGCGTAATATCAGATGTCAGCAATGCATTTTTATACTTTGCCTCATTAGAGATAAATCTACCTTTTTCATCTGTGACCTGTGCATAATCCGTCGAACCCGCCACTGAATTTGTCACATAACCAACGAATGTATAATACTCGCGTGTTGGCACAGGCAATGCCGTAATTTCATCTGTCGCACCAGAATTATTAAACCAACCTGTATTATACTTCTGATACACATACTTCTCTGCTGCACCACTAAACGTACCTTCATTTGCATCCAAATTCACAGTATACACATGTGGCGTACACAACTCATCAGCTGATGTATCTGTCACAGAATCTGTCGGATCAATATTTGCACTCATATTCTTGTCATACCCAGTATTACATGTGAACGATGCATTCGGACACATATATGCCGTAGCGGCCCCTGGCAAAACCTTAGAATAGCCATAAAACTTATAACCACCATTTGTCTTTTCATGTCCCACATCATAAGAACATGTTCCTGTACCTGGCAATGGACATACCGGCTCCGTACAAGGTAAATTAACAACTTTATAACATGCATTCACACCATTATAGGAATCAGGTACAAAGAAAGCAGTTGTTAAAGAACGATCGTATTCTCCGTCTTCAAAAGAAGAACAAAGGTCACACGTTCCATTCTCGAAATCACCAATGTTTGTATAATAATAATCCGACTTACAAGTCACCTTTTGAAGGGCGCAATACGTATCATCAGAGCTACCAGGCGCAGCAACACAAACATCTGGTTCTGCATAATACTTCACACCGTTAAATCTGCGCGATTCATAGAGACAAGAGTTTACCCCCTGAGAACTACCATCACACAAAGGATTTTCCTTTATACATCTACACGACCCACCCGAAGTATAACACTGACCTATATCAGCAGCACCTTCAACAGAGTAGTTATAATCTGATGGACAATCCATAATTGGGCACGTCACACCATCAACCTCACCACCCGGGCAATAACTACCTGCTGGGCACAACTTAATCTTACGCTCACCCGTATCATAATACATACCTGGCTCACAATTACCATCCGACATCCATTGTGCATACAGTATCATATTACTATCTACATCCCATTCTTTAACAGGATTTCCCAACATATTATAATACTGTGTACCTCCTTCAGGTTCAGAATAGTATCCCTTGAATACATGACCTTCCATTGTTGGCATCTCAGCGCCCGGCAATAATTCACCATACGTCGCAACAACCGATGTCGCACCACCTTCGGCGCCATTGTGGTTCAATGTAATTACATATGTTTTCGCTTCCCACTTGGCATACAAATTATAATCAGACAAGCAGGTTCCTGCCGCAATATGCGTTATCGAATCACCTGTCAGACCAGAATTCTGATACCAACCTTTGAAAGCATACCCCGTCTTACTTGGTATTGGCAATACAATATCTTCTGATTCCACAGAACATGCCATACTGTTAGCGCTGCTGCCACCCACAATCGTGCCACCATTCGCATTCAATGTGACCTTATAAGAAACTAATTCACAAGATGATGCACCCGTCTTGCCATTTGTTGAATACCCCTCATTGCAAGGTTCGCACAAAACACGCCCATTCTTTGCTTGCTCATACGATACCGTACGATATTTACTTGATGTATCAACAGGGCAATCAACAACCTTTTCGGCAGTCGCATCAAAAAATTTACCTGCCACAACAGACGCAGAACAATTTTCTGGTCCAACATTCCCCAATCCAGTCAACCCATTACCATTCCATGTCAGGTTACCGTATTCTAAATCCTCGCAAAGCATGCGACCTGCAGTATCCCCATAATAGACCTGCATTCCACCTGGGCAATAAGAGCCAGCAGGACACTGAACAAGTCCAGACACCCCTGCAATATAAGAACCAGCTTCAACAACAGTATAACAATCATTTATAGAATCACTTCCTTCCACACTATACTGAAAACCAGCAGGACATTTATTTGGAATACCTGCTTCACAATAAAAACCTGTTTCGCATTTTTTTTGCTCAATAACGCCGATTTCCGAACAATCCATACCATTCTGACACACATATCTACCAACCTCAACCGTTCCATCGTATAAATCACCACCTGGACAATAATATCCACGCGAACAATCTACCAACTCCGTACCATTAAAGTACTTTCCAGCAGGGCATTCCTTGGATTCAATTTTTTTATACTGCGCAACAAAAGTAATATCTTCTGTATAAAGGAACTCTCCAAGAGAATCACCAGGCATATAAACAGTTGTCGCAAACGATTCGGACGCCCCGAACAACATCACCATAACAGACACAAAAAACACCAGAATCTTCGACATCAAGCGCTTACAATTCATGTATTTACCCTCTCATTTAATACCAATCCTAGAAAAAAAATAGTGTTTTAAGCAAGTAAAAAATCACCCAAACACATATTAAAATACATCATGTATATACAGATATGACAAAGGTATTCTTAGACAACAAACCAAACAACTTAACGATGTGATTTTTTTGTCAAAGAATTAAACATTTCATTAAACAAAACATACACCCGTTCTAGTGCTGCATCACGCCATCTGCTATCTGACGGATACCAACTTTCCGTAAGATTCGCCCATGTTTGTTTATTAATTTTTCCGTAATTAATCAAATCATATCGGGCATCCCCCATATCCATCCGCTTATATATCGGTGACAATATTGGGAATTCTCCTGTACCAACTTCAAAATCTGCTGTATATACAGGCAAATCAATCCGCCCATAACGCATCTCCAGACAATCAACCAAATCCCCCAACAATGTCGGGCTATTTATTGCGGCCTCATCTGAAACAATACATACATCCGGCAGCATCTCGGCAAAATATTTTGTATTTTTATGTAATTGCGGATGCGACACCATTAATTGCGATGTCACACGACCATTTTTCCTGTCAAACCGTCCCAGTCCTGTATGCAAACCGACAGAAGTCAACGAGCGCGCACCACGCATAATCTCATCATAAATACCCAACGTCATTTTATTTTCCGTCATTGGGGCTGCACCACCATAAAACAAACCATACGGATATTCATACTGTCCATAACTAATTGCATCCCACACACCATCACGCAAATGTTTTTGACGAAAATCTTTGATTGCATCCCTCTTTTTTATTGCATCGGGCTTTGACAACAATAAATCATGCGCCACAGAATATTTTAAATTTTGGGGCAGGGCATCCCTGTTGCTAAAATCAACACCGAAATTACGGTTCAAATCAACCAGGCCACCACGCCTATTATCTATAACCTCACGCATACGATTTTGCATTCCCCATCCATTAATAACATGTATCAATACAATCGTATAGTTATCTAATAATTTGCCCGACAATTTGTCTGCCATTTTATCCAGAAACATACATTGTGCGGCACTGCCAAAATACCCCTCGATACCATGAACACCCGAATTAATTACAACCCGATTTTCACCATTACCAACAGTCAAATAAGGGATATCATAATCATGCCCTGGCGCCACACACCATTTCAATTCTCCACGACCACGGGCCATCTTGCAAAATTTATCAGTTGCCTGATACCAATTTTCCGAATAATAATCTTTTTTCATCTGTGTGCCTTTGGTTTATTCTCTCTCCGCAGGCTCATTACACTACATAACTTTACCCTGGGTTGGATAAAAAGTTAATTGAATCTTTTCCCACTTTGAAAAATCTTTTGCTGGCAACATACGCAATGGCTGACAACGATTAATTGCATCGCGAATTGTCTGCAACACATACGCAAAGGCCGTATCTGTTTCTTCTCGCGCCTGTGATTCAAACCATACATCACGAACCGTTCCATTTTTACGCATTGTCAAATGCGCTACTGCACGAATATCGGCAATATCTGGTCGTGCAGAATCAACAACCCAACAACGTGTCATCGCAACACGCAACGCATCAACAACCGACACCGTCAACGTTCTATCCAGTGATAAAACCTCGCGATTAACACGTACAACCTTGCGTTTTTTTGGGGCAGGGGCAGGCTCAACCGGCTTAGATTCCGATTGTTTTTCTTCCTGTTCTTTCTCTTCTTTTTTTTCTTCTACCTCAATCTTTGGTTCTGGCTTTGGCTCTTCCACCAGTGTTGGTTGTTCGATTTTTTCGGGTTCGGCATCTGCCTTTACTTCTTCTATATCAGGTTTGGCAACGGGGGCTGTTTTTTCTGCCTTAGGCTTTGATTCTGCTACATTACCAATATTATACAATTTTGTTTCTTCCACAGAAACTACTACATCGTTTAAGTCTATTTCCATAATCTGAATACGATCAGGCGCAACTAATTTAGCACGATTTACCACAACAACAAATGATGTTATCATAATCGCCACCAGCAACAAATGTCCACCCAGTGATATTAAAAAATTTTCCGATGAAAACAAATTAAACTTTGCCATATCTTACTCTGGTTGTGTACGCAGTCCAACTTTTTGGAAACCCGCATCTTTTAATTTTCCCATCATGGACATCACCGCGCCATAATCCGCATGTGTATCACCACTTATCATAATGGTTAAATTTGGGTTTTCTCCACGCATTGCAATCGCACGTTTTACAACCTCGTCCCGGGGCAATTCCATTTCGGCCAAGAAATAGTGTCCTTTGGAATCCACACTGATTTGAATTGCATGATCATTACCTGTCATCGCAGATGCGCCTGCACGTGGCAATTCTAAATCTATTCCCGTTGTCATCATCGGGGTTGTCACCATAAACACCGCCAACAACACCGTCATAACATCAATCATTGGCGTTAATTGAATCAAAGAATCCGTATTTCTGCGTCTTAATCTGGACATTTATAACACCATCATTTCTGATTTTTAACTTCTTTGCACGCACATTCCAATCGCTCATACAAATCATCTGATTTTTTTGTAAAATACTGTTGTGCAATCGCAGCAGGAATCGCCGCAATCAATCCCAAAGCAGTCGTCCCCAGCGCCGCCGCCAAACCTGGGGCAATAACACCTATACTGACCGACTGGTTAATACCAATTGCTGCGAACGAATCCATAACACCCCACACGGTTCCAAACAAACCAATAAAAGGCGATATATACGCAACCATTGACAAGAACCACAAATTCCTGTCAAATGGACGAATAAAAATATCAATATTATCCTCTGGTTTCATCTTCATCGGCATTCTTTTTTGTGCGCGCCACAAACGAATTTTTTCAACAATCACCGCCCACGACATAACACTAAAAATCACCAAGACCACTGATGCCAACACGGTCATCCAATCTCCTGTAAACAAACTTAATAATGAAAAATTACCTTCCATCTCTTTTACCCCCTTATTTACATTAAATCTGAAACAAAATCTTCTGGAATCCTTTTTGGACGCATATCTGCCCCCAAATAAGCCACCTTAAGGTTGATTATAGCACAAACAACATTGTCTTTCACGAACTTTTGTTCTACACGCACAATCGCCGCGCCAACATCGACCATCTGTGTCTCTACGACAAAATCATCTGCAACCTTTAGTGGCTGAAGATACTTTATATTCAATTCACGAACAACAAAGCCAATATCATCACCCACATTTAATTTACCACACAGCCAATTCATACGCGCACGTTCTGCGATTTCCAGATATCGCGCGTGATAAACTATCCCTTCGGCATCTGTATCCGCATATGCAATCGAAAATGGAAATATATGCACCTTACTCATATTCTAATCCAATACCTTTATATCAACACTGACTGTTCCAGCGCCAATCATATCTAACCTTTCTGCGGCGGCACGCGACAGATCAATTATGCGTCCGTTAACAAACGGACCGCGATCATTTATTACAACATCTACTTTTTTACCATTTGATTTGTTTTTTACCTGAACCCGTGTTCCAAACGGCAGTGTCTTATGTGCAGCGGTCATTTTGTTCTGATTATACGTTTCACCACTGGCTGTTTTACGACCATGAAACTTTTTACCATACCACGACGCAGTACCTGTCTCCACAAAACCTTCGACATTTTCCAACGGATAATACGTGTTCCCAGAAACAATATATGGCCGTGTCGTATTTTTATACACAACATCTGATGCACATCCCACCAGAAACACCAACACAATAAAGCACATCACAAATCGAAACATTTATTTTTCCAGCCCTAAATGTTTATACCCCATTTCGGTAATAACACGCCCACGCGGAGTACGTTGAACAAATCCCAACTGCATCAAATATGGTTCAATAACATCTTCAATTGTGTCAGACGGTTCAGACAATGCAGCTGCCAGATTTTCAATTCCAACCGGCCCACCAGCATAAAATTTAATAATCGTATTCATATACTCACGATCAATCTCGTCCAAACCGCATTCATCAATATGCAACTGAAACAAAGTTGTCTTAATCGTATCCGCAGTAATATGATTTCCGCCCAAAGCCGTTGCAAAATCACGTGCCCGTTTTAACAGTCGATTGGCAATTCGCGGCGTTCCACGTGCAGACCGCGCCAACATCAATGCACCATCTGCATCAATCGGCGTTCCCAAAATATTGGCACTGCGCTGGATAATACGCGCTAAATCTTCTGGCGAATAAAACGTCAAACGCAAATCGATTCCAAACCTGTCACGCAACGGATTTGATAACAAACCAGTACGTGTCGTCGCCCCAACCAATGTAAACGGTGGCAAATCAATACGAACACTCTTTGCGCTTGGCCCTTCGCCTAACATAATATCCAACTTAAAGTCTTCCATTGCAGAATACAAGACTTCCTCGATTGCTGTCGGCAAACGATGAATTTCATCAATGAACAAAACATCCATCGGTTCCAACGCCGTCAATATAGCAGCCAAATCCCCCTGTTTGGTCAACATAGGCGCCGCTGTTGCGCGAAAATTAGTCCCCAATTCATTCGCAACAATATGTGCCAATGTTGTTTTTCCTAATCCTGGGGGGCCATACAACAACACATGATCCATTGCTTCACGACGACTGCGTGCACCAGACACAAAAACAGACAAATTCTGCTTTAAACTCTCGTGCCCAATAAAATCTGACAATGTCCGCGGACGAATTGTTGCCGCCATATCATCAGGTATATTTGCATCTAAAAAACGTTCTTTATTTTGCATAGTTTACAACAACTTATCTTCGGCATTTTCACGTCCAACATACGCCTTTAAATCATTATACATTTGGCGTAAATCTGCAGGCTGGCTGTACGTTGAATCTGCACCACGAACTCGAATTGTTTCCAAATCAATTTGTGCCTGTTTTTTTAACACCTGGGTTAGATGCGGCGCGAATGCACGTGCCTCGTCAGACTCCATAGCTCCCTGCAACAACAGTCCACGATTTGGCCGTGGTGACAAGAACGCAAAATCAGAAACAGATGAATCTGGTGACACTAATGCAAACCCGGACACCTCTGGCCTGCGCATCATCGCCTGCAAAACATACCATGCCCCCAACTGATGTCCCGCCAGCCAGATTTTATCACTATCTTCATTATGATTCTGAATCCAATCAATCACAGTCGCTATATCCAGCATATTTTCCGCAGTTGTTCCAATTACACCTTCGGAATCGCCAACCCCACGATAATTAAACCGCACGACCGAAAAACCAATATCCATAAAAGCACGAAACATTGCATATGAAACACGATCATTCATATGATATTTCTGACGTGGATTCCCAGACAGAATTACCGCCAAAGGCGCTGCCTCTTGTGCAGACTTGTGATAAACCGCGTGCAACTTACCAGATTCTCCGGAAATAATTAAATCAACCATTACTTTCCACCTTTCTTTATTTTAATTCTTTACAAACTTAGAACAAACGCCAAACAAATTTCAATAAAAAATTTTCACTTTACACAAATATCTAAAATGTTCTAAGATTTACCCGAGAGAACCAAAGGTCAAATCATGCTAAAACCATTATCTATTGCGTTATTTATTGTTTTTTGCGGTTTTTCTGCCTATTCGGCTGATCAGGCGACATCCCAAGATTTCCAAACAATATACACGCAAACACCTGTACAGTCATACTATGCATACCCCGAAGACCCGAATTTTATCCCAGAATCAGAATTCATGATGCGCGCAGACAGCCTGGATTATGACCAAAACATTGAAACTGCACGCGCCGAAGAATCTGCCCAACACCCTGGTGTAATGTTTGCTGAACGACCAATGGTAATTTGTCGCAACTTTGGGTGCACTCGCCTGAACGAACGTATTACACGTTCATTCCTGTTCAACAGTTTAACAAACATGTTTTTGATGAACGCACATTCACGCGTATATATCTGCGAGGCTGATCCATTCTCACGCGATTGCCTGCAATCTGGCATTTCATTCCCCGTACGCAGCGGCATTGCAAACGCCATGGTTAAAATCCCCAAGGCAACCATTTCACAGGTCAGCACCTCAACCGGTCTGTCCAAGGCAACTGTTGGCATGACTTACGAATTCTTAGTAAACGGAATCGATCGCGTTTGCGAACCAACCGTAATGGACATTGTTGTTCCCGTTAATTCCGAGGCATTACTATCAAATCGTGAATTTGCCTGCAACATGACCAGTGACGGCGTCAGCAGCGTTTCACTAATACTCAGCATTGACTACATAGATCTGGATTATGGAATCATTGGTGGATATTATTCCTTAGGAATGCAAGGACCAACAACTGGTGGCGGCACAGGATATGCGCTGTTTAAAACAGAATTCGCAACAGGTGGCATGCAATTCCGCGCCGCTGTCTACGAAGAAGATATGATGGGCGCAAACAATGCAATGCGCACAATACAACCTGGCGAATATGCCGTTGAACCATTGAACAAATAAATGTACAGAACAATTTTAATTGTTGATGACGATGATATATTGCGCAATACACTGGCACGTGGATTGCGCAATGATGGTTTTTATGTATTAACCGCAGAATCTGCGGAAAATGCCACAGAGATTTTAAACCGCATTACAGTCGATGCAATCGTCTTGGACAGAATGATGGGCGGCATGGACGGTCTGACGTTTCTAAAAAAGATACGCACATCTGGAAATCAAACACCAACCATAATGCTGACCGCAATGACAGGGGCAGAAAACGCGATTGACGGTCTATCGAGCGGCGCAAACGACTATCTGGCAAAACCCTTTCAAATTCGCGAATTAATTCTACGTTTGAACAATATTATCAAAGACAATAATATCAACAATAATGAAATGCCAATCGGACTGGCGTTTATAAATGACGACTTTTTCACAAAAAACGGCACAAACCAACAAATATTGCCGTTGTCCGGCGAAGAAAAAAAATTACTGCAAAATTTAACCCATCCAATCGGCAACATTGTGCCGGCAGCACCAATGGTTGCAAAACGCTTGCGCAACAAATTAAATGTTGTATTATCTAATTTGGATATAATAACAATCCGGGGGCAGGGCTATAAATTAATAGATCTGCACAATACCCCCGAACAACAAAAACGGTAAAAAAATGAGATTAACACCACGCAGTTTTTTATGGCGCACGATTTTAATGATTTTAATACCACTGATTGTCGCATTGGCTATTATCGCCAACGCATTCTTTGGCAACCACTGGTCACGCGTTCACGACACACTGGCACGCACATTAGCAGGCGAAATAACCACAATGACAAACTTCATTGACGAAGGCAACACAGACGCATTACAAAAAATGGCACGCGACATCGGTATCAATGTCACATTCCATGAAAAACTGAACCGTCCAAAAAACAATGACAATCATGCGCTTGAGACAGGCAAACTAGCCTCAGAACTGTCAAAACGCCTGAAACGCCGCGCGCAAATCTATACAGATCGCAGCAAACGTCTGGTCTATATCGATGTTCCAACACGCGACAGCCGCATCGCGACATTTGGCACATCATTGTACAGAATATATTCAACCAGTACCGAAGTTTTTATAATCTGGCTGCTGGGTTCAATATTAATCGTGTCTATTTTAATTTCACCATTTATCATAATGCACACACGCAGCATACGCCGCATCGCGCGCGCCGCCAGTCGTTTTGGTCGTGGTCTGGATGCACCCGGCTTTGTTCCAACCGGTTCCAAAGAAATACGCGAAGCCGCAAAATCCATGATTACCATGAAAGAACGTCTGGACAGATACAACCGCACACGCACCGACATGCTGAACGCGGTCAGCCATGATTTAAAGGCACCGCTGACACGCATGCGCTTGGCACTGGAAACAAATACAGCAACGAACGAAGAATTAATTCGCGATATTGATCGCATGACAGAAATGGTTAACGGCTATCTGGCGTTTGCACGTGGCGAAGCACCAGAAATAGAACAGGCAACTGAACTGCCGCCAATGCTGACCCGTATCGCGCGCGACGCAGCGCCTGACAAGCGCATTATCACAGATTTTCCCGATACGCCAATTCAGTTCTATGCCCGTCCAATGGCATTGGCACGCGCGTTCAGCAACATAATTGAAAACGCAGATAAATATGCGCATAAAATAATTAAAATCACCGAACGCGACAACGACGAAAATGTTGAAATTATCATTGAAGACGACGGCCCCGGCATTCCAGACGAACGCAAGAAAGATGCAATGCGTCCATTTGTACGCCTGGACGATGCACGACGTGCCGACACCGGCGGCACAGGATTGGGATTAACAATTGCCCAGACAGCAATAGAAAATCACGGTGGTCAAATCTTCCTTGAAGACAGCGAGATGGGCGGATTAAAAGTAAAAATTGTTTTACCGATATAAACAGTATTTTTTAAGAACAAGGTTAAATAAGATGAATTTATATAAGTATGTATCAAATGCAATAAATGAAAAATTGGGAACAACTGTTAATCTGGAAGTTCCACGAAACCGTGAATTTGGCGACTTTTCAACAAACGCCGCCATGGTAATGGCAAAATCTGCTGGGAAAAACCCACGCGAATTGGCATCTGAAATTTTGCCAAAATTAGCCGAACTGGATTTTGTTGCAGACGCATCAATCGCAGGTCCTGGTTTTATTAACATTAAACTAAAAGACGAATTTATTTGGCAATCTGCATGCGCACCTCAATCGCCAAAAACCGACACCCCAATAACAATCGACCTGGACTATGGCGCATATAATGTTGCAAAATCTCTGCATATTGGACACCTGCGCACATCAATCGTTGGTGACACATTTAACCGCATTGCAAAAATGCTGGGACATAAAACATACTCGTGGAATCATATTGGCGATTGGGGCAAACCAATGGCTTTAATCATCGCATGGATTGAACGTCTACACCCAGAATTACCGTATTTCAGTGATAATTTTGACCCCGCAACACCGGTTGATTTTGAAATAAACCCATCAGAATTAAACACATACTATCCTGCCGCCAGCAGTTACGCCAAAGAAAACCCAGATTTTCAGGCACACGCCCAGGATATCAAGGCAAAATTCCAAAATGGACACCCTGGTTATTTTGCCCTATATGAAAAATTCCTGAAAATATCCATGGAAATGATGCAGGAAACAGTCAGCCGTCTGAACATTTTGCCATTCGATTATGATTTAGGCGAACGCAACGCAGCGAAGTATCTAGATGAAGTTGAAAAAATCCTGCGCGCCAAGGATTTAATTTCTGAAAGCGATGGCGCCCAGGTAATCGTTGTCAAGCGCGAAGACGACAACAAACCAATGCCCCCATACATGTGGACTGATTCGCGTGGGGCAGACACATACGATTCAACCGACCTGGCGGCAGTATTTTGTCGTAAATTAACAGATAATCCTGACAAGATTATTTACTTTACCGACCTGCGTCAAAGCCTACACTTCGAACAACTATTCCGTGCATCCCAAATTTCTGAAATATTTGATTACAACAACCTGGAACATATAGGATACGGTACAATCAACGGCCGCGACGGAAAACCATTTAAAACACGCGATGGCAATGCCGCTGGTCTGGACGATATTATTGACGCAGTAAACATCGCCGTTCGCGAACGCGTATCTGAATCCGGCAAAACCCTGGACGAAGATACAATCCGCGCAATCGCATTAGCCGCGGTAAAGTTCAACGATTTAATGCACGATGTACGTTCTGACTATATCTTTGACCCATCTGCAGTCACCAGTTTCGAAGGCCGCACTGGTCCATACATCTTATACACAGCCGTCCGACTGAACAGTGTATTAAAACGCGCCACAATGACTGCAAACCCCACATATATGTCAATGAATGCAGATGAACGCAATCTGTTAATCAGCGTATTGGACTTTGAACGCACGGTACACAGCGCATTTGAAAATCGCGCAACAGACATGATTGCAAATTATGCATATGATTTGTGCCAACTGATTAACACATTCTATCATAATTGCCCAATCCTGCGCGAAGACGTCCCATCCGACACACGGGCAGGGCGCCTGCATATTGTAAACGTGGCACGTGATACATTATTAAAAACAATTGATTTAATGGGACTAATTGTTCCAAGTGAAATGTAATCCAGAAAAAAAACGCCCAAATGGGCGTTTTTATTTATCATACCATATGGTATAATAATACCGCAATGTTTTTTCTTGACTTTTCTGGGGGGTTGCGTCATAATACGCACCGCTATAACAATTAATAAACAAGGAAAACAAAAATGGCAGCGACAAAATCGTTAAAAAAGTGCGAATTAGAGGCCAAATGGTATCTGATTGACGCAACTGATTGCACATTGGGTCGT
>JAZTWT010000009.1:0-29994 GCA_045636045.1 Candidatus Enterousia sp.
GTTAAAATCACATGGAATTAAGACGTCTTGGGGGCCAAAAAGTAATTTGCGTAAATTGGTGTTTGAAACGCAGAAAACAGAAAAAGTTAGATAAAGGTTATGTTATGCAAAATGAATTGTTGCAAGAATTAGAAGCGCGCGGTTTTATCAATCAGGCATCAAATATGGATGCGCTGAATGATGCGTTAAATGCGGGAAAAATTACAGCATATTGGGGAACAGACCCAACCGGTGATTCTTTGCATGTTGGGCATTTGGCATCTTTGATGTTGATGCGTTGGTTCCAAAAGTATGGACACCGTCCGATTACATTGGTTGGTGGGGCAACTGGACGTATTGGTGACCCATCTGGTCGTGACAAAGGGCGCCCAATGATGACGGATGAACAGATTGCAAAAAATTGTGCTGGGTTGCGTAAATCAATTGCAAAGTTTATCAATTTTGATAATGACCAGGCAATTATGGTTGATAATTATGATTGGATGAAAAATTACAGCCATTTGGATTTCTTGCGTGATTTTGGGACCGATTTTACTGTGCCACGCATGTTGTCGATGGATTCAGTAAAACGTAGATTGGATAATGGTATGACATTCCTGGAATTTAATTATATGACATTTCAGGCGGTGGATTTTTTGACACTGTATCGTGAACATAATTGTATTTTGCAGACCTGTGGCGCAGACCAATGGGGAAATGCAATTATGGGAATTGAATTGATACGAAAAAAGTTAGGCAAGGAAGCTTTTGTTCTGTCTACTTCGTTGATTACAGATGCAAATGGGAATAAAATTGGGAAGTCTGCAGGTAATGCGGTTTGGGTAAATGAAGATAAGACATCGCCATATGAGTATTATCAGTATTTCCGCAATGTTCCAGATGACCTGGTCGAGAAATTCTTGAAAATATTTACAGAAATTCCATTAGATGAAATTGCACGCTTGGCTTCTTTGCAGGGGGCCGAGTTGAACGAGGCTAAAAAAATATTGGCATTTGCTGCAACAGAAATTGCACATGGGTATGATGCAGCGGTTGCCGCACAGGAAACTGCAAACGCATTGTTTAGTGGGGGCGCAAATCTGGATAATATGCCATGCATGGAAGTAGACATGGTGGATGATATGCCAATTTTAGATTTCTTGGTTGCAACAGAATTATTTCAGTCCAAGTCCGAAGCACGCCGTATGGTGGAACAGGGTGGAATTCAGATTGATGGTAATAAAATAACAGATGTTCGTTATCTTGTGTCAGTGGCAAAAGAGTTTATGGTGCAAAAGGGTAAAAAGACTTTCTTGAAAGTGATAAAAAAATAATGAAGAAGATTTTTGTGATTTGTTCTTTATTATTTGTCGCAGCAACCCCAGTTTTTGGGGCCAGTGAACTTTCAAAAATTAATGCACAAATAAAACAAACAGAACAACAAAATAAGAAGTTAGAACAGCAGGTTAAGACATCTGAGCGCGAGGTGTCGCAAACAAAAAAAGATCTGGTACAGGCAGCGGATAAAGTTAGTTCGCTGGAAGAACAGCGGTCTGAGATGGCAAAAAAAATTGCCGAGTTAGATATGCAGCGCGATAAAATTAACCATGAAATGGATGCAAATCGGGGGCGGCTTGCAGATGCAGCGGCCAGTATTTTGTTTGTAGCATCGCACCCAGGTTTTGATTCGGAATCTATGCGTGAATATGTTTTGACTTCTGCCGTTTTAGCGGGGGTCGCAGGACGGTTGGATGAAGATATTGAACGTGCACAGCAGCAGGTTAAAGATTTAGAAAAAATTCGGTCAGCGCGTGCGATTGAAAAAGAAAAATTAGATAGAACAGCAAAAAAATACGCAAAACAAAAGAATGAATTAGATAAGTTATTGCGGACACGCAGTGCGCAGAACGAAAAACTAAAAAGTCAGCATATAGCATTGCAAAAAAAATTGCGCGAATTATCTGCCAGGGCAAAAAGCATTTCAGAATTATCAGCTGGGGTTGGCAGTTCAGAAATGTCGGCAGATGCGCATTTTTCGCGACGCAAGTTGAATTTGCCTGTGCGTGGACGCGTGGTTGTGAGATTCGCAGAAAAGACCGCGTTGGGGTTGAAATCTGATGGTTGGCGTGTACGTACCCGTGGGGATGCCTTGGTTATGGCACCGGCAGATGGTGTTGTCAAATTTGCAGACAGTTTTCGTGGATTTGGTCGCGTTGTGATTATGTCGCATAAGAATGGATATAATACTGTTATGACAAATCTGGGTAATATTGATGTTATGTTGGGGCAAGAGGTTTTGGCAGGGGAACCGATTGGGCGTATGAATCCGGACAAGCCAGAAATGTATCTTGAGGTGCGGCGCGGCAATAAAGCAGTTGATCCAGCACGATTATTCAAAGAGAATTAAAAAACGCCCAGCAAAGGCGTTTTTACTTTCCCCAAACTGGGGCAATGACATATTCTGCGACCAATGGAACGGATAGTTTTACAATGTTTTCCATTGTCTGTTTTATTTTGTTTGCAAATTCAGATGCGTATTCAGATTTGCATTCAAATACAATTTCATCGTGAACCTGCATAATCATTCGAATTTTGTCGCTGTTTGGTTTGATTATGTTGTTTGCAATTTCAACCATTGCGCGGCGCATCAGGTCGGCCTCGAATCCTTGAATTGGTGCGTTAATTGCGGCGCGCATTGCATAGGAACGCAGGCGCGGATTTTTTACCTCTGGTAATTCTATGCGGCGTCCCCAAGGGGTATAGACACATGCGTGTTCGGTTGCGAATTTTTTTGTTTCTTCAATGTACTCATTGATTTCTGGCAGGCCCGCCATATAAGAATCGATTATTGATTTGGCCGCGCTGCGTGATACGCCCAGTTGTGCGGCCAGACCAAATGATGAAATCCCATAAATTATTGAAAAGTTTATGGTTTTTGCCGCGCGACGCATTTCGCGTGGAACGGGTTGATCAGTGGCGATATCAAATATTTTACGCGCGGTTTGTTCGTGTATGTCACAGGCGTTATTAAATGTTTCACGGAATGTTTTTATGTTCGCAATATCTGCCAGCAGGCGCAGTTGAATTTGGGAATAATCAACAGATATTAACATATGTCCAGGTGCCGCAATAAAGCATTTCCTGATTTCTTCACCCAGTGTTGTTTTTATTGGAATATTTTGCAGGTTTGGATCGCGACTGGACAAGCGCCCTGTATTTGTGCTGGTCTGCAGATATGTTGTGTGAATACGTCCGTCTGGTGCAATTTGGCGCGGCAATGCGTCTGCGTATGTGCCGGCCAGTTTTGCGATAGAGCGCCAATTTAGTATCTTTTCAATTATTGGGTGAGTGTCTATTAATTCGTTCAGTGAATCTGCATCGGTTGAACGTTTTTTGTTTGCTGGCAGTCCCAGTTCATCAAATAATATTATGCCCAGTTGTTTTGGACTGGCGATATTAAATTCGTGCCCAGCATGCTGCCATATTTCAGTGGCCAGGTCTTGCATTCGTTGATGAAAAATGGTGGACAGTTGATTTAATTTGTTTCGGTCTGCCATTACACCATTTCGTTCAATTTGCATCAATATTGGCATCAGGGGCAGGTCGCAAATCTCATACAGATGGCGTAATTCGGTTTTTTTGTTTAATTCTGGACGCATCAGGTCGTATAAAGCGCGACAGATACATGCATCTTCGGCGGCATATAAACATGCGTTTTCAATCGGCAGAAAATCAAAATGCATGTCTGCATCGTGGGTTTTGGGTGCGAACAGGGATGTGAATTTAATGTTTTCGTGCCCCAGGTACTTTAGTGCCAGTTCATCCAGTCCGTGTCCGTGTAATGTGCCGTGTAATATATATGACAATAACATTGTATCGTCGACTGGTGATATTTGTGTGGTATCCCAACCTTCGTTTGCCATAATATGCAGGTCGTATTTTAAATTATGACCGATTTTTACAATGTCTGGGTTGGTCAGAATAGGCCACAGGTGTTCGTATACAGATTCCAGTGATAATTGATTGGGGGCAGTTGTTTCGCCGCCAAATAAATCATCAGATTTTGTTCGATGACGAATTGGAATATATGCACCATCTGTGTCGTTTATGGCCAGTGATATACCAACGATTTTATCTGATATCGGGTTCAGACCGGTTGTTTCGGTATCCAGGGCCAATATACTATCAATTTTATCCAGATATTTTCTTAGTTCATCAACAGTCGAGATTATTTCACATTTTATTTCACGTTTTTTATGTGTGGTGTTGGTTTGCGTTTCTGGTATGTCACATGCGTTGCCAGGGAAATTAAATTCCAATGTGGGGACGGAAGACTGTCCAATCGGGAACAGTTTTTCAATTTTTGTGGCCAATGAATTACTTTCCACCTGGGTTTTAATAAATTCCAGTGCAGATGATGTATTAAACACAAACGGTTTTAATTCCAGTCCTGATAAATCCACGTCGGTTTTCAGTGTGACCAGTTGTTTGGAAATGTATGCCATTTCACGGTTGTCACGCAACAGGTTTCGTATACGTTCGTTTTTTACATCGTCCAGGTTTTCATATAATGCGTCCAATGTTTTGAATTTGTTGATAAGTTCTGCTGCCTTTTTAGGTCCAATGCCCGGTACGCCCGGCACATTGTCAGACGAATCGCCCATCAGGGATTGTACATCTATTACCTGGGATGGTTTTACGCCAAATTTTTCCAAGACTTCATTTTCGCGGATTTCGCGTTGTTTCATTCCGTCGTACAGATACACGCATTCAGATACCAACTGCATCAGGTCTTTGTCACTGGTTATAATTCGTGTGGCATCAATGCGATTACAGTTTTGGTATGCCAATGTTGCGATTACATCATCCGCTTCGACCCCGGGGATGCACAGAACGGGCATTCCCATTGACATCAGACCTGATTGAATCATTTGCCCCTGGGTAATCAGGTCCGCCGGGGTTTCGCTGCGGTTCATTTTGTATTGTGGATATATATCTTGGCGAAATGTGATGCGTGATGCATCAAAGATACATACGAATTCATCGTTTGGTTTTGCGGATGCCAAAATTGGCAGAATCATGTTAAAGAACCCATATACCGCACCGGTTGGTGTGCCATCAGTGCGTGTCAGGCGACTGTGCACGCCATAATAGGCACGAAATAATAATGAATTTCCATCAATCAGTGTCAGCATCGGAATCCTGTTTGTTTAGAATACATAGCGTAATTTTACGCGACCATCGTATTGCAGGAACTTAACATCATTTTCTGCAATTTTAAACATGTTTGGTGCGTACAGGGCGCGGCCTTCGATATCAATATTAAATGGCAGTGCCGGTAAATCCAGTGTTATCCCCAGCATTCCCTGGTATGCCATTGTGTCGTCAATTTTGGTTTCAGGCAGGTTGCGTTGTGCGTATTTTGCATCAAATGTCATTCCGATACCTGCGCCGATATATGGTTTTATAATTGGGGTTGGAATCTTAAAGTATGCATTTAACATGCCCAGATTTGTTGTGATTTTGTCTGAATCCAGATAGTTGTATTCTGCTTCGATACGAAACAGTGGAATGTCCATGCCCAAGACACCGCCATAAGATGTGGCTGATTTAGAAATGTTATTGTCATCAATAAACATGGTTTGACCACCAACGCCAAATGTGCCGCCCATGTAAATATCAAATAACAGATTTGCATTTGCTGCACCTGTTGTTAATATGATAGCGGTTGCCGTTAAAGTGGCCAAAGATTTTGGGTTCATGTTTTCTCCTTTGTATGATATTATAATAAAAAAAGGGTATTTGATATGCAAGAAAATAAACCGTTTTTAGTTGTTGGATTGGGTAATCCGGGGGCACAATATACCAATACGCGACATAATGTTGGATTTATGGCAGTGGACGCGTTGGTGGGTGATGATGCCATCTGGCGGAATGAGAAGAATGCATTAACCGCACGTGTGGAAATTGATGGACGGCACGTTATTTTTGTAAAGCCCCAGACATTTATGAATAACAGTGGTATGGCGGTTCAGGCATTGATGACATTTTATAAGATACCGCTGGAAAATATTATTGTAATCCATGATGATATGGATATTCCGGTTGGGGATTGCCGCGAAAAAATCGGTGGGGGCAGTGCCGGTCACAATGGAATTAAATCGATTGATGCGCATGTTGGGCGTGAATATCGCAGAATTCGGATTGGAATTTCACATCCGCGTGATTTTGATTTGCCGATGGAACCTGCGGATTGGGTTCTGGGGAAATTTGGTGCGGTGCAAATGGATTTAGTACGCAGTGCGATTGATAAGATACACTTGTTTTAAAAAAAAAATCCCCATGTTGGGGATTTTTTAATTGGTTTCTGGTGCGTTGGGGCCAAAATGATTTGGTATATTAAAGCAGATGTCTTGGACGCAAAATTTTGTACCGTTATCGCCACCCATGATATAGCATTGTTCTTCTGCGCTGGCGCCTTTTACGGATGTTGTACCACCTGGGCACTCTTTTCTTCCGCGTCCCGATGCCTCAGGTTTGTTTGGACAATAATATCCTTCATCGCATTTGTTTTGGTTTTCTGGGGGGGTAGATGTGCCTGATGGGCAATAATTTCCTGCTGGGCATACGCCGCATTTAAAATCAGCAAGGCATCCTTTGCCTGGTTCTGTTGGACTGAATGCAGTGCCACCGCCGGTACTGTAAAAGTTTTGAGAAACCGGGCCGCAGTAGCAGCCGTTATCATAGTCACTTGGTTGAACGCAGCCGTCGCCAATAGGGGTATAGGTGGGATTTGTGTGTGTTGGGGTCGCGCTTTTTGCGCCACAGGTTGCGAAGTATCCCCCAGCCATAGGAGCGTCAATATAGTTTGTTTCGTCGTATGTTGTTTTTGTGCATTTGTCCATTTCTTTCAGATTGATATATTCTTTGTATGTGGGATTCGTTTTATCTGAGATGCGCCCCAGACAGTATTTGCCAGCCGGGCATTTTTGGGCATCTTGGTATAACTGATATTTACTAGTGTCGCAATTATTGTTATCATATACCTGTGTTTTTCCGTAATATCCAGGGAATATAACATTATAATATATTACTGGGGTGCCTGTTGAATTGTTTTCAAATCCATTGTCGTATCTGCCTGTTGCTGTTGAATACGGGACAGAATCCTGGCTGAACATGCCGCGATCATTGGTGTATGTGTATGATAAGTGGCAGCCTGTTATTGCTTCTGCGCCAGCGTGTGAAGCAGGAAACCAGGTTTTTGTTGGTTGGTCGCCCTCATTAAGGTGAAAGTTTGTTGGCATTTTATTGCGATAGTGAGTTTTTAAACGGTCTGGGCATGGACCACAGGTATTTGCAGTGCCATCTGATTTCTTAACACAATCTGATGATGATGGGGTTGCTGTTTTTGCACCGCCGCTGGAATAATACCCGGCAGAAACTTTGCCGTCATACCCCAGTGTTTCTGGATATTGGTCACGGTTATCTTTGCACATTAGTCCATTTATTGCACCTGTGCAATATTGGCCAGCCGGGCATGGTTCGGCATTGCGGTATAAATGATATTGATAATTACAATATGTTGGATCCTTCTTACAGCCATTTTTACAGTAGTCTAAATTATATTCATCTTTTAAGTAGTAGCCAGGGTTTGCTGTTTTGTAATATTGATCTGAGTTTATTGTTCTGCTCTTAATTTCCGTGCCGTTATTGTAGTGTTTGTTTATTTGCCATGCATCCAGATCGTATTTGTTTGACGTATTGTTAAATCCGACACTGTCGGCGTGGAATTCTCCACGCGCGTTTTCATAAATATAAGATATTGCACAGTCCGTTTTGGACTGCAGCCCTGTCCTGTATCCGATAGTGGCTGCTCTTATTTCATCATATTGTTCATTATAATAAGCTTTTGTTGGGTGTGTGGTACGTAAATATTGGTCGAATGAATTATTATTATTATTAGTTCCATAACCTGGGCAGCGGGTTGGTGCAGATGAGTTTTCAGGACAGTAATTGCCAGCATCGCAGATTTTTTGGGAGGATGAACCCTCGGGACAGTAGTAGCCAGCTGTGCATGGTTTGCAACTTTTTTGACCTGTTGCGTCTTGGTATTTACCATCGGTGCATGGTTTGCAACTGTTTTGACCTGTTGCGTCTTGGTATGTACCAGCGTCGCATGGTTTGCAGTCTGTTTCACTTTTTTTACCTGTTCCGTTTTGGTATGTACCAGCGGGGCATGGTGTTGGTTTAGATGAGTTTTCAGGACAGTAATGGCCCTCAGGACATTCTTGTCTGCCTGTTCCGTTATAATATATATTTCCCCCAGGGCAATAGGAACCCCCTGGGCAGGTATTATTTGTAGTGCCATTATTAATATATTTACCAGGGCTGAGCGTGGCATAACAATCTGTTTTTTTTGTGCTGTTGGGGGCGCTATTATTCCATGGATTTGGACATGATGTTGGGCTTGGGCTTTTTGCTTCGCAATATGCACCCGCTGGGCAGTTCGCTGGGACCAAACAATTATTTCGACAATATTGTTTTGTGCCGTCGGTTAGTGTAATTTCTATGCCGTCTTTAGGACAGTAATTCGTTTGTGTTGATGTGCATTTATAGTCGGTAGTTCCGAGGCAAAAATATCCAGCTGGGCAGTCTTGTGGGGTTTTTGATTCTTTTGGGCAGTAAGCACCTGCGGGGCATGGGTTTTGTCCACCGCCAGCTGTGGGGCAAAAGTATCCAGCACGGCAATTAGTGCATGAGTTATAACCACTATCTGTGGGTAGTTTTATATATCCAGCATCGCAGATTAGGGTGCCGTCATTGTTGCAACTTCCATGACCGTTTGTCGAGCAAACACATTTACCTGACTCTAGATGTGTATCTCCTTCACAGGTTAAGCCGACAACCCCGGTTTGGTCCTTGGTTGCTCCGATCAGACAAGTTGAATACTGTGGGCATTTTGTGCATATGGCACTAGATTCGTCTGGCCTGTAATATGTCGCGGCGCATTCCATATTACTGTAGGGACCGCAAGTAGCAGAATTTACGGGGCATTCTGTGCATGCATTCGAGGTGATGCCAGGGTTTGTGATAAAATAGTTTTCATTGCAACGTGAAATAGAATTATCTGCATTGCATTCTGCGGCATTGTCTGGACATACATAAGATTTTTTACATTGACCGTCTTTATATTCGTACCCATTATTGCAGCCTGATATTTGTCCGTTTGAGCATTGACTGTTAGCAGGGCATGAACTGCATTCCAGTCCACCTGTGGATGCGGTGCCGGAAATTGTGTTTCTTATGGATATTGAGGATACGTAGCCGTCGCGTCTCGCAATAAATGTAGAGCCTGTATGTATGGTTGGGGGGGTAATATAACTGTTGTTTTGCCCAGATTCTTTGATGGAGTTGCTGGCGCAGTTGTATAAACATTTTGGGGTCCCACAATATACCAAACAGTTGTATGTGTTTTTCTGTACATTGGTTACGTTACAATCTACTGTATAGTCGTATGCGCTGGTATTTTTATTTGCTTTCTCTAGGTTTTCTTCACATGCATTACTATGGTAGATTTCAAAGCAGTTTGAATTAAAAGAGAGATCGGCAAGTTGGCAGTTGATACCATTATTACGTGCATACGATAATGCGCGATCTATACATGCGCTATATTTGTTGTTTGAGGAAGCAGGCGTTGTAATAAATAATATTAATGTTATGAATAATAATATTTTGTGCATTTTGATTCCTCGGATTTATATATTACTTGCTTTTTTTATTAATTGTTATTTGTTATGTTATATGTTACCTGCCAGCCTTTGGTTGCAGGGGCGCATACATCTGTCTTTGTTTCATTATTTTCTGTATATGTGGCAATCCATGCCAGGGTATTACCGTTTGTTTTTTTCAAAACGCATTTATTACCCGGTGATGATGCGTATCCTTTGTAATAATATGTTTCAACGATTGGTATGGTTGATGTGCCGAATACGGTGAATGGGTCGACAACCAGACCGTTTTCAGAAACTAATACATATGTGTCGTTGCAATTTATTTTTTGTCCCGATGGGAAGTTAGTTATTGGGGTGTTAAATCCAACACTGCCCATGCATATCAATGCGAATGTCGTTTCTTCTACATTATTCTTGTTGTCTATTATTATGTTTAATTTTACCTCGGCTACGGCGGTTGGGTTGGTTTCTTCAGCCTCGGCGGTTGAGGTGTTTTCTCCACAGAATGCGCCGATGCCAGAGTTAGTATCAATCTTTGTATCCGTTTGATTGTAAAAATCTTTTCCGCTGTTCCCTAGGATCTTATCGTTGAACAAGAAACCTGATGTTTGAGTTATATTGTTTACCCTGCCAATGCCATTTGGTCCCTGGCAACAGTATTGAGAGGAAAATTTATCGCCGCCGTAATGCCAGTAATTTGTTTTTTTCGGTGTTATTGGATCTTTGGGTAGCGGAATATTTGTGAAACAACAGTTTTTTGTGCCGTCTTTGACATTCAGTTTTACTGCCCCATCAATAGCATTTGGGTCGCATGTAAAACCGTCCTTTGTCACGTGTTCGGTACTGACGCATTTTTGGCTTTCTTCTTGTAGGGTGTATCCCGGTGGACATGTTGTATCACGACAGCTGCCCGTGTCATTCGCGGTACCGGTGTTACGCGCAAACCACGACAACAGGGTTTCGTTTTCTGAATCTGCCGTCATTACAAGGATTCGGTTCGTTGTACCTTCTTCTGTAATATCATAGCCGGGGATCTGTTCACAATTTCCCCATATCTGTTCCGTCAGACGACATGTGCGGCATTCATGATCCGCAGATTCTTTGCTACATTCAGATTCACAGAGCTTATCAGATGGGTCCGTTTTATTTGGGTATAGGGTTTCGTATATATGGCCGTCAGGATCGTTTCGTTTCTGTTGTACCATGATTTGTTCAATCGTTTTTTCGCCAGCGTTTGCGACACATTCCATCACTTCGTTCCAGCAGGCGCGACGGTTAATAATTGCCTTGCGGTTAATGGATTTGTCGATATTTGTACACAGGGCAAAGTTCCCTTCGATTGAACGACATGACTGGATGATGCAGTTGCGTCCAACCTCGCGGCAGGTGGACAGAATTGTTTCGTATGATTTTGTGTTTGTGATTTCTGTGACACCAGATTCCCAGTCGTTTGTTTTGTTGCCTGTTGTGTCTGTTTTTTTGTCCGTTGCTTCAAACAGCGCCGTGCAGGATGTTTTTATGTCCGCGCACATAGCCTTGGCCGTTTTGTCGGCGGCAACACCAAATATGGACAGGGCGCGTTCGTCAAAATCGGTAATGCTGTCTGTTGCCTGGTCCAGGCATTGTGCCAACAGCGTCGTGCAAGATTGGCGAATTTCTTCCAGTTTTTTGTCCTGGGCCAATTTGATTTGTGCCAATGCGTCGTCTAAAAATTGTGTCCAGACGGTGTCCGCGATATCCTGGCACTTTTCCATTGCAGGTTCCAGAAATTTTTTCTTGGTGTTCAAGAATGATATATAGCGTGCATTTGTTGGGTTCGATGACCAGGTCGTATCACTGGATGTTGGACGAATAATTAATTGGCTAAGGTTTGCCAGGCTGGTCGTCAGGATTGCGTCACCAGTGCTGGGGTCAATATAGCGACCGGTTGTGTCCAGGCATTTTTCCATGTTTTCGCCACATACGGTCGAATTTGTTAACATGTCCAGCATTTTGGATTTGCAGGTTAATATGTCGTCGGAATTTCGCTGCTGATGTATGTCCAGACGTGACATGTCCAACAGTGCGCTGCTCTCAAAAACTTTGGAACGTGCCTGGTCAGATTGGGTTTGATATGTCTTTTTTACCGTGTTGCAATCCTGTTCGATTAACATTTGATATCCACCTTCGGCGATTGTAAGTTCGTCGGGGGAACATACCTCAAGCGCCATTTCGCGGCATGTCGGCAGGGCGGCAGAATATAATGCCGTGCCAGATTTTGTCGTTGTGGATGCACCTGCGGTTGGGTCAATGGAATCAAACGCGGCGTCCATGTCCAAGGACAAGGATATTGCGTTCAGGCTTTGGTCAAAATTACTGTTGTCAAAACTGGTGTTTAATTTTTTTGCAATTTCATCCAGCATTTGTTTTGATTGGGATTTGTCAGCCTGGGCGAATGCCAATTCGCCGGCGGTTGCCTGGTTTAATGCGGCGGCATCTTCGGCCTCCATATTAACGGTCAGCAGGCGTTGACTAAAATCCAGTAATTTGTCTTCGACCTGTTCCAGATTTTCTTTGAGTCCATGAAATTCATTAATGCGGGTTGAACAGGCACAGCGCTTTAATTGTGCATCTTTGTTTGCGCAAAATTCGTCCATGCATCCATAAAAAACTTCACGGCATTTTTTTGTGTCGCGTGACATTATGTCTTCGCGTGATGGGGTTTTGACAACATTTGTTGTGGTTGCGTTGCGTCCCAGATTTGTTTTTTTTACCCCAGTCGCGCGTGTTGTTGATGCGCGTGTGGTTATTGCGCCACGTGGGGTTGCGCGATTGCGCAGTTGGGCACCCGTTGCCACAGTGCGTGATTGAATGTTTCGTGGTGTGGCATTTGTGCGGTTTGAAACACTGCGTGTGGCGGTGTTTGTGCGGTCGCGTACAGGCTGGGGTGTTGTTGTGCGTGATGGCGTTGTTGTTGAATTTGCGGCGCGTGTTGTTATGTTTGTTCGTTCGCGTCCAGATGTGGTGGTGGACGTTGTACGACGATTCGTGCTGCGTGATGAATTTTGGGTGTTGTCAGCCACCGCTGTGCCAAACAACAGTGGTGCAAGACATGCGATAAAAAGCAGTCTGATTCCCTTCATCCTTTTACTAATAAATAATATTTTATCATATTTGAAAAAGTGGGCAAGTGGAAATAATGAAAAAAAAGTAAAAAAAATGGTGCGACCAGGGGGAATCGAACCCCCACGGGTTGCCCCACAGCATCCTTAGTGCTGCGCGTCTACCAGTTCCGCCATGGTCGCATATGTTGGTATATATTTTTATCAAGTTGGTATTTGTTTTTCAACCTTTTTTATGATAAAATTGTTTTGAAAGGGAAAAAATAAGGAAAGGTAAAGGTATGAAAAAAATTTCAAGTATCTTGTTAAATTGTTCGTTGTTTGCAATGTTGCCGGTGTTGGCGAATGCGGCTGGAACATACTATAATGGTAATACTTATCAGTCGCCCCAGACGGCGCGTTATTCACAGCAGTCTTATTCGCAGCGTGCAAGAACAACAAATTATGCCCAAGGGGGGGCGGGGGCGTATAATCGTAATTCTTATGCGTCTGGTTCTTATTCGAATTCAAATGCAGGTGCGCGATATGGTCAGAATGCGCGGTATGGACAGAATGTGCGTGGTGCGCAGACAGCGCAACCTGCAACGCAGGCTGTGGCAACCGGTTCCGGAAGAGAAGGATTCAGTCTGGGGGCTGGGGTTTCGCGTCAGACATCTATGTGGCAATTTGAAATGAAAGAATCTGCATCGATTTTGCATTATGATAATGTTGATTGGAATGTGTTTGATGTAAATGCGGGGTATGTTTTTTCTGTGGGAAATACGCCAATGCAAATTACGGCCGGGTTTAAATATGGTGTGCAGGCCGGTGAATCAACGATGATTGACGATGATATTACAAATGGTGGTTATTTCGTGACCGAGTGGGGTCAGGATAACAATGGGGACGGTGTGGTTGATAATGTCTTGGGAAATCAGATTGGTAATGCGTTGTCGATTGGGACGGCGAAAAGTGGTTCAATGATGGAATTTAACGCGGCGTTTGGTTTGACGGATTTCTTTAAGTGGGGGAATTTGAAAATAACACCGTCTGTTGGGTGGCGTTATTTGAAGTATTCGCTGGAAACGCATAATAATCATGGATTGTCGGTTGATTACTATGATGGCGAAGGTGGTTGTATGGGCGTGCCGGGCAGTGATGAAGTGCAATGTGATCCGGTTTTGATTTTCTATGACAGTGCTGGGAATCAGTACTTGGCAACGCGTGGTGATTCAAATGCGGATGGTTCGATTGATTTAGACGATGAAATTCAGGTTCCAGATGGATATGATTTTGTAAATACGGGTGGAACATATTATTATGGCCAGCCGGGAATTAGTCACAAGTATGATGTTGAATGGTCGGGGCCGTATTTTGCGTTGGATATGCTGTATGATATTAATCAAAATAATGCGGTTAATGCGTTCTTGGAATTGGGGTTGCCGGCGTATGCGGCAACGGGTGATCAGCCGTATCGTTTTGATTGGGCGCATCCTAAGTCGATTGAAGACAGCACAGGTATTGGTGGCGCGTTCCATTTGGGAATGGGGGCAAATTGGTCGACGGCGATTTCAGATTCTGTTAAGTTATCGATTGGTTTGACATATGATTACTATACAGTGTCTGGGGCAGATGCAAAAACGTATCTGAGTGAAGAATACTATATGGGAATATATAATGATCGTCTGAATACATTGTATGCCGGTGACGAAGCGCTGATGTTGCAAGAAGATGTTGTAGCGCAGAATATCGTCGCACTGGAAGCAGAATGTCCAGGTTGGGTGTGTTCAGTAAGTGGCGAAATAGAATCTTTCTATAAGTCGATGGGAATTCGTGTTGGGCTGAATGCAAAGTTCTGATATGTATAAGATAAGATTGTTTTTTGTTTTACTGTTATTTGCTGTGGTTTTGCCGTCAACATGGGCGGCAGGGCTGCAGGGGGTGGTATCAGTAAATGTGACCAGTGATACAGCGGCGGCTGCGAAAAATATGGCTTTTGACGAGGCACGACGTCAAATTTTATCCGATTTATTGCGGCAATATGCAGATGTAAATGCGTTGCAGGAACTGGTGAAGAATACAAAATCATCGGATTTGGCGAATTTTATTTCTTCTTCTTCAATTGATGGAGAAAAGTTATCGGATACCACATATTCTGCGAACATATCAATGGTTTTGGATACGGATGCGGTGCGTGGTTGGTTGGCGGAAAATTCTGTGCAGAATTGGTTGCCCGATAATCGTGTGCGCGATGTGTTTATTGTGTCTGTTAATATGTCGGATGCGATTAATAATTGGGCGGATTTAAATCGTATTGCGCGGGCAGAAAACATAGATTTGGGTACTAAATACATGACTGGAAATACCGCAACACTGGAATTGCCGACATCTGCGCGCGGTGCATTTACAATCGCGATTCGTGAATCGGGGTGGCGTTTTGCCAATCAGGATGGTATTTTGCGTATTTGGAAGTAGGTTAATGAGGTGTGTTATGAAAAAAATATCGTTGGTTTTATTATGTTCTGTCTTGCCGGGGTTGGCGTTGGCAGAAGATGTGGCAAATAAAGATTTGGTTTTGAATGTTCGTCGAATCGGTCTGGAATGGTCCAAGACCCAGGTGCGAAATTCTGCAGACTATCAAAATTCACCGGTTTCTGCACTGAAAGCAGACAGTCAGGACTTTATAAAGGGAGTCTTTGATATGGCATTGGAATATAACAAAGACCGCTTTCAGTGGGATAATGCGTTGTTTATGGAATACGGCGAAACCAAATTGAAACCATATCAGGGGGTCGAAACAATCAGCGAGAACGCCGATGATATTTTATTAAGCAGTAATTTGTCGTATGATTGTTTTGAATTTTCGGGGATTAAGTTTGGTCCAACTGTGCGTGCAGCATACGATACAGAGTTTAAAACCGCGGATTCTACGCCACGACAAAACATTGTGCGTGCAAATGTGGGTTTGTCATTGTTTGACAATGCGATTATCAAAGGTTTGTATTTGGCCGGTGTGTATGAATACGATTTTACATATGCGGAATATAAAACCAGTAAATTGGCTGCGGAATTGGGCTGGCGACTGGAATATCAAATTCGCGAGGGGGTCAAGTTGTCGACCAATGGATATTATCGTGAATATTTATCATATTCTGAATTTGTGCCGACGGATTTGGAACGTGATTTAAGTGCGGTTTTGCGCCTGGACACAAATTTGTGGGGTGATTTGACGATGGGGCCGTATGTGCAATATCGTCGTGCGCGCGCCCGTGGTGTTGATGTTTATGGCAGCAATTTTATCATGGGGATTTCTTTTAATTACATAACTTCGTTTGGGTTAATGTAATTTGGATTGTTTCAGTTCCTTTCTTGGTTGCCCCGAATGGGGCAATTTTTTATCGCTTGTTCATCATACGGGCGTATATGATGGTGGCAATCGTACAATAATAAATATTTATCATTATGATTGCGTTTGTTTGTATTTTGTAATATAATTCATGATGAATCCACAGGGATGTGGGTTCGGGGTCGTAAGAAAACCCATAATCCAACCGGTGTGATGTTTTGTCACGCTGATATCCGCATAAAAATGGCGCGGATGCGTCTTTTTTTTGCAAATTCCCGACCATTCCCACTTTTTGGTCGGGGTGCCGTCGGCTATACAACAGGGGTATTCCCCAAAGGCCGACGGGGTCATTGTTGGATATGATTTTCTTAACACCCCGACCGCCATATTCCTATGGCGGTTTTTGTTTTTTTTAAGAAAAAGGGGAAAGGAAATGAAAAATAAATTTTTTATGACCATTGGTGGGGCGGTTGCGGCACTGTGTCCATGGGTGACACATGCAGAAACGTTTCCAACGGATGGAAAAATGCTGGAAAATAAAACATACGAATCGGCGGCAACATACAACAACCTGGGCGTGTATGATGGGACGGTAAATGCCACAGCGGAATATATGGATACTTTGTATAATATTGGGAGTGGTTCATATTTGCCGGCCGGGGCCGAGGTTGGCGCCGCATGCACCGCCGGTTATTATTGCCCGGGGTTGGTGGATGCAAAATATAACGAAAGTTCGAATCAGGGGTTGACTGCGTGTCCAAACGGTTATCCACATTCAGATACCGGCGCATCGATGGATACCCAGTGTTATAGATCGTGCGCATTGGCCAGTGTTGCCCACGCAACTGCGGTTGCCGGTAATGATTATTATAGTGGTATTTATTATAGTGGTATGGATACATGCTATGCGACCGCATGTGAAAATGGTTATCATATTAATGATGAATTTATTATGGTTGAGCGTGCACCATTGGTTGGTGTTGACCCAGAGAACATGCAAATATATGGTTATGCTTATATTTCTTCAGATGGTTCGCAAAAGAAAGATGATAGTATTTATGGCTTGACCCAGAATAATACATGGGCGGCGGATATTGACGGAGCTGTTGTTTATGGTCATGCCAGTTGCCAATCAGCCATGCCAGAGGGTGCTTATTATATTGGTGACTATTCTGGTATAATTTCTTCTTCTGTTGATGTTGTGCGTAGTGCGTTGCAAGATGCGGGGGTTGATGCGGCACGTATTAATGCGGTTGCGGATGCGCATAGTAAATATCATGCTGGGACAATTGATAAGGAGCACTTGGTTAGTTTTGTGAATGCCGCAATATCAAATTTCTATGATATTGAATTAAGTACGACCGATACGGGGCAATATTGTTTTTGTCAGATGACAGATTTTAAACCGATTGGTGGCGTAAAAGGAATGGTGATATCAACTCCCTGGGTCGTGAAAAATAGATACACTTCGATGGATAATTGTGCGGAAGATTGTGCGCAATGGTGTGGGGGGGAGATTGTGTTAAAAGCTGCGAGCGGTAGGGATTATAGGAAAATGGTGCTAGGTATGTTGTCGGGGCGTTTGGTTACCCAATGTGTAGCAAACGAAATCAGTATTACGTGGGCGGATGCGGATCCGGCGGACGTGGCGGCGAATAACGCCGGCATGTGCACATATGATGGCGATATCAGAACACCGGTCAAGGCCGCAACAAAGCCAGGTAAGACGTTCAAGGGATGGAAGTTTATTAAAAAGAATTAATATCCAATGAACAGAAAATATGTATTTTCGATATTTATTATGTCGGTCTCGTTTGGTGCGACCGGGGCGTTGGGGGATGTGATTTTATCCCCCAACACTGTTGTGGCAAATGCATGTGTTTTTGATAACACAGGTGTCTATGATTTAATGTTCGAAATGATTCCTGTGTACGAAGATACAATTTACACATGTGAACGTGGGTATTTTTTGCCACAACTGTCCGAAGAATGTATGCGTTGCCCAGAAAATTCATATTGTCCGGGTGGGGAATACACATATTCGGAAACATATGATACCGGGATCTATGTGTGTCCCGACGGCTTAATCGCGGCCGATGGTATGTGGGAATTGGCGCAATGTGGCCGATTGATGCATGTTGGGGATAGTGTTCTGTTTATGCGCACGGTTAAGCAGACAGCACCGTCAATCGCGCTTGATATAAATGCTGATGGTGTTGGGGATTATTGGGTCAATTTGACGACATTTGATGTGCCGATAAATAAAAACAGCACACGAAAAATGAAAGTTAAATATGGTGATGTGATATACAGTGTCTATGATGATACGGTGGATGTGACAGAATAAAGATTTTTGCCCCGAATGGGGCAATTTTTTATCGCTGATTTGACATTGGAGGTGACAGAAAATTATCGTATTTCATTAATGAATCGATGTATTTCTTTTGAATTGCCTGATATGTTTGATAGTCTGGATTTGTTTCGATAGTGTTCAGATTTTTATCAATGTAATCATATATTTTCATTTTTAATGCATCAATGTCCGCCAGTTTCTGGTTAATTGCGCGCATTGTGGGATTATAATTTGTTTGTTTTTTTGATATGAGATCGATTAATGCAGAAATTTCATTTACGTGTTTGTTAAGTTCTTGTACGTGGGTACGAAAGTTGTTTTGCATAACCTTGCCTTGGGTTGTTATATATTTTGATTCTAGGTCTAATAAATATTTCTGTCAAGATTGCTTTTATGTGCCGGGGGTGTGGATTAATAAAAAAATGCCGCACAAGGCGACATTCTTTATTAATTCTGGCGCATCTAGAAGGATTGTTTAATTCCCATCACTGGCGCGATGGGCCCCTTTCCCCTGCGTAAGGTTCGAACTTCGCTGGCACTCGTTCTCACCAACTATCGGGTCGAACCCTGGGGTCAAATATCCACGTTGCACGTGGATTAATAAAAAATACCACACAAGGTGGTATTTTCTATTAATTCTGGCGCATCCAGAAGGATTCGAACCCTCAGTCTTCTGATCCGTAGTCAGATGCTTTATCCAGTTAAGCTATGGATGCAACGGTTTGTTATTTTATACCTTTTTATTTAAATTGCAAGAAAATAATTTCTTTTTATCTGGTCTTTTGTTTTTCGTGATACAGTTCGTTGTAATGGTGGCGGCATACAGACTTGTAATTACTGTCCCCCAGGGCAAATTGATCACCGGCACGAATGACGGTGCCATCAGGGGCAAAACGAAGGTGGTGGGTCGCCATTTTCATGCAACCGTTAATTTGACAGTTTGATTCCATGTGATGTAATTTTGCGCCAACCTCGATCAATCGTTGGGATGCGGGGAATATTTTTTCATTGCTGTCCGTCATAAGACCATAACACATTACTATTTTGTTTTGTGTGTCGGCAATTTGTACCAGTTTATCTATGTCAGATGGGGTGAAAAATTGCACTTCGTCAACTAGAACTACGCGCGTGTCCGCAGATGGTTTATATGTTTGCAAATTTGGCATTGTTTGTGCGTCCCATGACAGACCAATTCGTGATACTATTTTTTCATTGCCAAAACGTGTGTCAAAGGATGGTTTGATTACTTCGGTCTTTGTTCCGTTCTTGGTGAAATTGTATGCGGTTATAATCAAGGCAGCGGATTTTGAACTGCTCATGACCCCATAGTGAAAATGCAGATTTGCCATTTTTTGTTTTTCCTTTACTTTCCATTATTTAATATTCATTGATTCCAGGCGCTTAATGCGTTTGTCGATTGGTGGATGTGTTGCCAATAAATCACCTAAAAATTCGCGTGGCTTGGCCGGGTTGGCAATACATGCAGATGACATTGACTTCATTTTATCCAGGTTTTCTATACGGGAATCAACGCTGATTTTGCGCAGTGCAGATGCCAGGGCATCGGGGTTGCGTGTAATATATGCACCGGTTGCATCGGCGGCATATTCGCGATTGCGTGATATTGCCATGCGCAACAGGGGGGTAATTATAGCGTTGAATACCATAAATGCCAGCCATACCACAAATATTATTGTGGTTATGTTTGCGTGGTCGCGTTCTTCGTCATTATGGTGTGGTGTGGAATACATCATGTTGCGCAACAGTATGTCTGCGATAAATACAGTGACCCCAATGCCGGTTATCATCAGCATATCCAGTCTGATGTCGCGATTTCCAATGTGTGCCATTTCATGTGCAATCACACCAGATAATTCGTTGCGGTTCAGTTTCTGGATTATTCCACGGGTCAGGGCGATGGAGGCATCGCGTGGTGTGCGACCGGTGGCAAATGCGTTTAACGAATCGTCTTCTATAATATAAATGCGCGGCGTGGGCAGGCCGGCTGCCAATGCGACATTTTCAACCATGCGGTATGTTTCACGGTGTTCAGAATTATCAGGACTGATTTCATGCGCGTGTGCCGCCCCCAGCATCATAGAATCACCAAATGCCCATGATATAAACATCCATGCGGCACATATTATAAATGTTGGAATTGAAACGGATATTGTTGTTTCAATCGTTTGGTCCAAGGGTGCAACCAGCAGGGTAAACAAGAAGATAAGCGCGATAAATATCAGTGGAAATAACAGGATTAGTAAAGCGGTCCTGAGATTATTTTGTCGAATATGATCGTAAACGGTTTTCATCTTTGTTTTTCCTTGATGTATTAATAGCAGATTGTTTTTTATGAATGCAAGTATTGAAAATCGCAGTTTAAAATATTTATTATTTATGCTATAATTGCCACTATGAAGGTGTTGGGAATCCTTTTTTTGATGTTGGGGACTTCGATTGCAGTGGCGGCGCCAGATGGGGCGATGGTTCGCGCTGCAAAAAGCTTGTTAAGTGTACAGGATTTTCCAAAAACTTTTGAAGATTTGTCTTTTACCAGCAGAATGCAGGTTTTGGCCGAAGGGTATGATGAGCTTGCAACGGAATATGATGAAAATGGTGTGTGTGTGGCTGGTTGTGCATATGCAGGTATGACAATCCAGGAAGAAGAGCGTATGATTGAACGTGCAAGCGTTGAATTGGAAAGATTGGTAGAGTTAGAAAATTCGCAAAATACTGCTGGTTTGCAACAACAAACTGGACGGCAGCAGCCCGCACTAGCGCAATCAGTGCCAACGCAACCAGTACCAGCGCAGCCAGCGTATCCAAGTTCAGCACCTTTAAAATCTCAGCCAGTGCAACCAAGTTCAGTATCTTCTAAGCCCCCACTTGTACAGCCAAGTCCTTTGCAACCAAGTCCTGTGCAACCAAGCTCTGTGCCAACACAGCCAAGCAGTGGACAGGCAGGTGGGGGCCAGACCTTTTTGGCAGCACCTGTTCGCGGTGGAATTAAGGTTGGATCGGATTTTGGTGAACGCAGACCACCAAAAACAAAGAACGGTAAAAATGGTTCAAGCTATCATCGTGGCGTTGATATCCGGGCAACAACAGGTACACCATTATATGCGCCCGCAGATGGTAAAGTTGTGCAGGCCTCTTATTCGGGTGATGCTGGTAATAAGGTTGTGATAGAACATCCTTTCTCTGTGTCGAATAAAAAGGTGCAGACCGTTTTTATGCATATGGATCGTATGAAAGTCAAAGCAGGACAAACAGTTCGACGTGGACAACAGATTGGCACTGCTGGAAATACTGGAAACAGTGCGGCAGCGCACCTGCATTATGGTGTGAAATTTGATGGTTTTTTTGTTGACCCATTGGGCAGTAAAATTAAACCTGTTTTAACAGAAAAAGAACAGCATGTAGTTGCGATGACTAAGGGGACAAATTACCTGGGGGAATCTTATTGTATTAAACCAGGGATTACCAGCACACGATTAAAACCCTATCGGGGAAATGATGCAGCGCTGCGTGAAAATTTCCCACAGTGTACAGGTTGGTGCAAGAATTATTATAAATAATGTTCTGGTTGCTTTTTGAATTTTACAGAAAAACTGCCGTTATTAATTGGTTGGAATGATATAATGTATGGGGCAAGAACACTGTCGCGTGCCCATTGTTGGAATTTAATTTTTAATATGCCGCTGGCACCGGTAATTATGTTTGCGGTACGTGTGCCAGATTGTGCCAATTCCATAATTGCAGACCATGCCTGTTCTTCGGTAAATTGATGCAGGTCCAGTATCGCGTGTTGTGGTGGTGTAGTCGGTTGATGTGGTATGCGCTGGGACAGGCGCAATTCACTGCGAACCAGGTGACGCGTGTTTGTGTCGTCAGGTGCGAATTCTGTGCCAATCATTTGCGCAATATCTTTGTCGGTTAACTGTTTCATTTCTGGACCAATGTAAATATAAGTATCCGTTCAATACCACCCAGGTCGTTTTCTGTACGGTGTAAATTCCAACCATGGCTGATAAATATGTTTTTTATGTCTGTTCCTTGGTCTATACCAATTTCCAGGTACAATTTGCCATCATCTTTTAGCCATTCTTTTGCGTTCATGGCAATAGATTTATATGCAGCCAGGCCGTTGTCTGTGGCATAAAGTGCAATTTTTGGATCGTGCAGTGCGCCATCGTTAACGCGTGTATCATTGTGCGCAATGTATGGTGGATTTGAAACGATTATATCAAATTTTTCACCGAAGTTGCGTGCGTGGTCGAATGTGGTCCGAATCGTTTTAATTTTGTTTGTCAGATTTAGATTCTTTATGTTCTGGCGTGCAACACGCAGGGCGCGCCATGATTTATCAATTGCAATCCCAGATGCATTATGAATGTTTTTTATTACTGCGCAGATAATGCACCCCGTTCCAGTTCCCAGATCCAGTATTCGTGGGGTGGCTTCAGCGGGAATATCTGATATTACCGCGGATACCAGTGTTTCTGTGTCGGGACGTGGATCCAGTGTGTGCATATTTGTATAAAATGGCAGTCCATAGAACCATTTTTTTCCAATGATTTTTGCAACTGGTACGCCATGGCGTAATTTTCTTGCCGTGCGCCATACAGAAAATCTGGAAAATTTTTTAGTATTTTCCGTGATTATTCGGGCGGCGCGTATGCCACCGGCCTGTTGAAAGATTGTGAATGCTTGATTTATTGTCATATTGCCATTATAATCTGTGTCATGAAAAAATCAAAAATTATTATGAATACAGCGAACCTGACGCGTCTGGTTATGGCGTTGGCAGTGTTATTAAGTTTGGTTGCAATTTTCTTGGTCGCGACGAAGCGTACGCCGGCCCAGATGCGTGCAGCCCAGTTGAATGAGTGTAAATCTGTGGTTATGGTGGCATCGGGTGATACGTTGTCTAAACTGTTGCTGGAACAGGGATTGACACATAATGATGTTAATGCGATTGCCAAGGTTTTAAAGTCAGATGCGGAAATTTCAACACTGCGTGCAGATCGGGATAAATTAGAATTTGTCCGTTCACACGATGATGCACCGGTGTCAAAAATTGTTGTTATTCCGTCGCCATGGCGCCAGGTTGAATTGACATGTAATGAAAATGGTGCATGGGATTGCAAGACAATGGATGTGGAACGCGATATTCGGGCGGTATATAAATTCGGTGAAATTCAGGATGGGGACAGTTTCTATCTGGCGGGACAGCGCGCAGGTATCCCGGCCGGGATTCTGATTGATGTATATGATTTGTTGGCATTTGAAATGGATTTTGAACGCGATGTGCGTGCAGGACAGAAGTTTTCAGTATTATATGAAGAAAATTTTGCAGATGGACAAAAGATTGATAATGGGCGTGTTTTGGCGGTATCGTTTCAGGCGTTACGCGGCAATGTGCAGATGTATCGTTTCAGAAAATCTGATGGCACAACAGGATACTATGATGAAAATGGTAATGGGGCGATTAAATCGTTAAAGCGTACGCCAATTAATAATGCCAAGATTACCAGTAAATTTTCACGTAACAGAAAACACCCAGTGTTGGGATATACACGTGCGCATAAGGGGGTGGATTTCCGTGCATCAACCGGTACACCGATTCCAGCCGCCGGGGCAGGGCGTGTTGTCGCACGTAGTTTTAATCGTGGACATGGTAATTTTGTGAAGATTCGCCATAACGGTTCGTTTGAAACGCTGTATGCGCATATGTCAAAATTTGCCAAGGGTGTAAACGTTGGCACCACTGTGCGTCAGGGGCAGACGATTGGGTATGTTGGCTCAACCGGTTATTCAACAGGTCCGCATTTACACTATGAAATTATCAAGGATGGTGTTCATGTGAATCCGATGACGGTAAAATTGCCTGCGATTTCAAATCTGGGCAAGGATGATAAAAAGAAATTCTTGGAATATCGTAAAACATTAGATGATGGGATAAAACAATTGGAAAAGAATCCATCATTATATATTCAGCTGTAAGAAAAATCCCCATTGTTGTGGATTTTTGCGTGTAGTAAATATCAAAAAAAACCGCCGGTTGGCGGTTTTTTTTTGAACAAATAATTATTATTTGTTTGCGTTCTTTTCTGCAGATGAAGCAGACAAGTCTTCCACGATACGGGCTTTCTTGCCAGACAGACCACGCAAAAAGAATAATTTAGCACGACGAACCTTACCAATGCGGATTTTTTCAATCTTTTCAATGGCTGGGCTGTACAGTGGGAATTTGCGTTCCACACCAACACCATATGATTCACGACGTACTGTAAAGGATGCATTATTCCCATTGCCGCCATCGCGTGCGATAACAACACCTTCGAATACCTGGATACGGAATTTGTCGCCGTCTTTAATTTTAACGTGAACTTTTAATGTATCCCCAGCTTTGAAGTTTGGGATTTTTTTGTCGCCCTGCAATTTTGCAACCTGGGCAGCTTCGATTTTTTTTATAATGCTCATTTTTACTTTTCCTTTATTAAGTCCGGTCGACGTTCCATTGTTATGTCAACCGATTGTTGTTTCCGCCACCGTTCGATATTGCCGTGGTGACCGGACAGCAGGACTTCTGGGACACTGTGTCCACGCCATACTGACGGACGGGTATATAACGGCCATTCCAACCCGCCGATTTCGAAACTTTCATTTTTGGTGGTGTCTTCGCCACCGTGAACTACATTATCCATCACGCGAACGCAACTGTCAATAAAAACCTGAGCTGCGATTTCGCCACCTGACAGTATATAATCGCCAATGGATAATTCCATTATATCATATTCATCAATGATTCGTTGGTCGATTCCTTCGTATCTGCCGCATAATAGTGTGTATGTCGTATCAGAATCCGCAATAAAATCGCGTACCATTTTCTGGTTTAGTGTCGGGCCACGTGGTGAAAAATATATGATTTTACCACGATTTTTGATTGAGTCAATCGCGTCGCCCAGTGCATCTGGGCGCATAACCATGCCGGCACCGCCACCAAATTGGGTGTCGTCAACACTGCCATAATTATTAATGGCAAAGTCGCGAATGTTAATAATATCATACGACCATACCTTTTTGTCCAGGGCGCGACCAACAACGCCACCCGACAGGGTGCCAGGGAACATTTCAGGGAAAATGGTCAGTATGTTAAAGTGCATTTTGTATTATTTTTGACGTTGTTGCAATGTTATGCCTTGTGATTTCGTGCACATTTCACAGATTTTCTTGGCGCGTTTATATAAATCTGGTGTTTTGTCTGCGATTTCTTCGGTTTCGCCCAATGTGCGCAGTGTTGTGACATTTGATCCCTTGATATTAATAACCCGGGCCAGGTCTGGGTTGTGTTCAATAAAGCCACGCAGTGCGCATTTTGGGCGTGGGTTTGGGCATGCGACCACAACCATTCCCCAAGAGGCAGCAATGCTGAATTTTTCGTTTGTTTCTTGTAAAATATTTTCTGCAATCTTCATGTTTTTACCTTGTATATATTGTTTTTGTGTTCATGTCAACGGTTGCGCCAACGAATGATACCATGTCGCCGTTATCCAGTTCGATAATATCGCCAGCACCATAGTTCTGGAAACAGGAAACAATACCGATTTTTTTATCATCACGAATGACGTTAAATCCAATCAGGTCGGTCTGGTAATATTCATTTTCGTCTGGTTCGGGCAGGGTGCTGCGGTTGATAAATAATTCTGTGCCGCGCAGGGTTTCTGCTGTGTTACGGTCGTTTACACCGTTAATTTTTGCAATAATAACATTTGTGTTTGGCAGTGCACGCACAAATTTAAAATCATCTGAATCAAATTTGGAAGAAATGATGGTCAATGATTTAAAATCATGTGGGGTGCTGGTAAATGTTTGTATGCGAACCTCGCCCCGAATACCTTGGGGGGCAACGATTTTTCCAACCAAAATTTGTTTTGTATCAGACATTGTTTTATTTACTGTTTTGCACTTTTTCACGATATGCCAATAATCTGGCGCAGTTGTTGGGATAACATGGGCATTTACATTTGTCGCCGGTCAAAAAATATGTTGGTTTGTTATTGGCCAGTGCGCTTTTCATTTGGCGATAAAACTCTTCTACTTGATTGATTTGTGAGCATTCCAGGTTTGATTCAAATGGACAATATTGCTTTGGCTGTTCTTGACTTTTGATAAAGCAATAACGTTGATAGCGTTCACATTCTGTCTTGTTTTCCAGTGGACATTTATCAAACATGTCACCAGATGTGCAAAACACTTTGTTTAATTTGTTTTGTGCAGCGTATTCAACAGCATTGCACCATTGGTTAAATTTGTCTGCTTTTTTTTGACAAAAATCACCGTCATATTTGCATTTTGTTGGCATAATAGTTCTGCTTATTTTGTCTTTTGTTTCGCTAACTCTTTCATTTTATCCAGATAGCGTTTGCATTTTTCTGGGTCACATTTACATTCGGTTGTGACATGAAACAATTTTTGAATGTATTGACCAGGTTCTGCCATTTTTTGGCGATTTGCTTCGCGAACGCTGTACCCTGTATCGCAAACAATTTTATCGCTGTGTGGGCAGTCGTGTAATTTAATTGACATGTTTTCATCCCTGATTAAAGAACAATCTGCCCGGGGTGCCCCGGGCAAATGGAACAAATATTATTCAGCAACTGCTTCTGTTGCGGCTTCTTCTGCTGGGGCAGCTGCGGCGGCCTTGGCTGCTTCTTCGGCAGCGGCTTTTTCAGCAGCAATTTTTGCCAGTTTTTCAGCTTTGTCTTTAATCTTCATCTGTGTTTTTTCAGATTGCAGATGTTTTTTTGTCTGAACTGGGATTGTGCGTGGTTTTACCAAGCCTGCATTTGCCAAGAATTTATAAACACGGTCAGATGGCTGGGCACCTTTGGCCAACCAGGCTTTGACCTCGTCCATTTTCAAAACAACGCGTTTATCGCTGTCTTTGGCCTGCATTGGATCGTATTTACCAACAACTTCCAAAACATTGCCAGAATTACGCGCGTTGCGTGAATCTGTGACGACGATATGATAATATGGGCGTTTTTTTGCGCCGAAACGTGCTAAACGAATAACAGTTGCCATTTTTTTTTGCTCCTTTTAATGCTTTTTATTTAAACTGTTTTTCCACAAAGAAAACCGCCATCAAGGACGAAAACTCGTCGGATGATGTACCACACGCATACTGCGAACTGGTGTTGTAATAATGGCAATCTTTGGGATTTGCAGGTGTATTATGTACAAAAAGCATGCAAATGTCAAGTAATTATATTTTAAGTGGCGGTCCTTAGTGCGGTGACAGCGGTTTCAATGTTGGTATATGTCTCGTACGTATCATTGATTTCGCTGGCTACTTCTTTGAATGCGTTGAAGGTTTTAGAAAGAGCGTTGCGTTCGAGCAATTCTATGAAACTTTGTCCTTTGTCGGCCGTTATTGCAGATCCAAGTGATAGCGCTGTGCCAACTGCTTGAAATATTTTTGCGGTGAATCCAGCGATTTCCAGGGGAGCCCAATTCGCAATATTTGCTATGTTGTTTGATTCTGCAAGGGCGTTATCTATCATATTCATAAAGTCTTTTTTGCTATTTTGTTCATTGAGAAGTAATTCTATTAAGTGTGCAGTCATATCGTCGGTTGCACTTAGTAATTGTCCTTCTAAATCGTCAATATATTGTACATGTTTATTTAAAAATTCATTAAATAGTACTTGAGCGCAGGCTGTGTCATTGCAGTTCATGATGCGTGACATAATTTCGCGTATTTCTTCTTCTTTGCTGTGTTGAACGTTGACTGCCATGACTGTTCCTGCGGTAGTGGCTGTGGCGCCATAGACTGCAATAATACCCACTGTTCCGGTGCCTGCTGTTGTAACTGTGATTATCAATGCGGCTACTGCGGTGCCAACAGCAACAATGTCAGATATCGCATCGTTTATGGCCTGGGCCTTGGAGGCATCTTTTAACATGCATGTGTCCAGTGTGTTATCCCATGTTACACCACCTGGTACTTTGCGACCAAGTCTGATGCATTGGTCCTTGGTTATGCCATTACAACTTTTTCCGTCAAATGTTCCGCCTGCATCTGCGATGCAGGTCAGACCGGCGGTTCCGGAATTTGCTTCGTAATCAAGTGCTTCGTTCACATCATCAAACAAGAAATCGACAGGTTTTCCGTTTACATAACACGTTAAAATGTCATTCTTGGGGTTTGTGAAACTGTCGGTATAGTATGTGTTAAAACTGTTGTTGCATTTGAAATCGTTGCTGTCAAAAGTTTTTCCTGACTCTTTTACCATTCGCTGTGCATATCGTTTCAACAGAAATATTAGATCGGCATTAGAACGGACGTGTAGATGTTTAAATTTATCGTTGATAATATTGTATGCGGTTCTAAGTTTGCCTCTGCGAGATATGAAGTTTACTTCGCATCTTTTGTCGGGGTGTTGTGGGTATGCCTGGTGACAATCTGCATCATATCCGAACTTTTGAAGGGACATTCTGAATTTATCAGCGTGATCTTTTTTTATGTCGCATATTTCGGGGATTTGTACAGTGCCATTATATAAACGGCACATTGAGGATGCAACGCTATATTTTATTGTGTCGTCGAAACTTTCCTTGATATCATCAAATTGGAATTCATAAAAATGACCTTTGTAATCTGTACATTTGATGTAGTCGTCATTTGATTCTGTGCGGTAGTTCATACTGCAATGGATGTCGTATCCTTTGTTCATTTTTATGTGTTCTATAGCGATTTGTTGTGCTTGTAACATTTGTACTTGGGTGTTTCTGTAGGTTCGGACACATACGCCACCGTCACCGTTACATGATAAGCGAAAGTTTACGTTTGCATCTGGATGCGCCTGTGCGTATTCTTCTAATGATTGTTTCGCTTCGTCTAGTAATTCGCCGACGTACTCTTTGGCGGCGTTAAAGTCTAATTTTTTTATGAATCCACTTGCGGTCAATGCGTTTGCAGAAGATATCCCGATTGTCATAATCAAGATAAGTATGATTTTTGCAAAGATTTTTTTTGTGTTTAATTGCATATTGGGTGTTGTCTGATTTTAGTTATGTCGTTTTCGGATTCTAGAAGTTCTGCGGAATCGGTCAGGGTGACAAATTCTTGCAAGTTTGGGTCTTTTTCCCAGTTTGGGATTTTGGTTTTTATTTCCGTGACCAGATTTTTTGCCGTTGTGGTGTCGGCATTGCATTTCTCAATAATTCGTTTTATTGTTTCGTCCAGTGTTTGGGTTATCTTTTCACGTTTTGCCAGTATTTCATCACTGTTTTCTTTTGGGGCATTCTTGTTTATCAACAGATTACCTGCCATACCGGCGACCGCACCAATACCTACAACCTTTAATCCTGTTTCCATATTTGATTTTGAGTTATCTTTCTGTGCGGCCCATGCTTTGGCATCTTCGCCATCTGGATTCTGTAATGCACGCGCCAGTGATGTAAACGCACCCGTTGTCTTGCCAATCGCAACATCGT
>JAZTWT010000010.1:0-45743 GCA_045636045.1 Candidatus Enterousia sp.
TGAAGACATTCTCTTCAAGCATAAGATAAAAAGTAACAAAGGGTGTTTAGTGGATGCCTTGGCAATCAGAGGCGACGAAGGACGTGAAAGACTGCGATAAGCCCGGGTGAGGCGTCAATATCCTTTGACCCCGGGATTTCCGAATGGGGAAACCCAATCCGTATGGATTATCTTTGACTGAATACATAGGTCAAAGAAGCAAACGCAGAGAAGTGAAACATCTCAGTACCTGCAGGAAAAGAAAGCAACAGCGATTCCCTTAGTAGTGGCGAGCGAAACGGGACCAGCCCAGTAGCCGAGATTTTAGTTAGCAAAATGTGATGGAAAGCACAGCAATAATAGGTGATAGCCCTGTATGCGAAAACTAGTTTCTTGGTTCAAGAGTAGAGCCGGACACGTGAAATCCGGTTTGAATATAGGAGGACCTTCTCCTAAGGCTAAATACTCCTGATTGACCGATAGTGAACAAGTACCGTGAGGGAAAGGTGAAAAGAACCCCGAAGGGGGAGTGAAATAGACACTGAAACTGAATACCTACAAGCTGTCAGAGCCGGTTTTCCGGTGATGGCGTACCTTTTGTATAATGAGCCAACGAGTTATTATTGCATGCAAGCCTAAGCCGCTAGGTGTAAGCGTAGGGAAACCGAGTCTTAATAGGGCGAACATAGTATGCAGTAATAGACCCGAAGCGGGGTGATCTAGGTATGGGCAGGCTGAAGGCGGCGTAACAGTCGCTGGAGGGCCGAACGCACTAGTATGGCAACACTAGGCGATGACCTGTGTCTAGGGGTGAAAAGCCAATCGAACCCCGTTATAGCTGGTTCTCCGCGAAAACTATAGAGGTAGTGTCTCATGTGTTCGTTGTTGGGGGTAAAGCACTGAAATGGCTAGGGGGAGTAAAATCTTACCAACCCATATCAAACTCTGAATACCAACAAATAAATAGCATGGGAAACAGTCCATCGGTGCTAAGGTCGATGGACGAGAGGGCAACAGCCCAGACCGCCAACTAAGGTCCCCAAATGATGATTAAGTGGGAAAGTGAGTCGAGATTCCAAAACAACCAGGATGTTGGCTTGGAAGCAGCCATCGTTTAAAGAAAGCGTAATAGCTCACTGGTCTATTAGAGTTTCGGCAACTAAAATGTAACGGGGCTAAAATCATCTACCGAAGTTGCGGGTGGCACGTATGTGTCGCGGTAGCGGAGCATTCTGTAAGCCTGTGAAGCCGAAGGCGTGAGCCACGGTGGAGGTATCAGAAGCGCGAATGTTGGCATGAGTAGCAGCTAATCAAGGTGAGAAACCTTGACGCCGTAAGAGCAAGGGTTCCTATCCAATGTTAATCAGGGTAGGGTGAGTCGACCCCTAAGGCGAGGCCGAAAGGCGTAGTCGATGGGAACACGGTTAATATTCCGTGACCTGCTGGTGAGTGACGAATTGCGTATATTGTTTTACCTTATTGGATTGGTGATGCAGTGAAGCAGTTCCAGGAAATAGCCCCAGCGTATAGATCGTACCCAGAACCAACACAGGTGCTCGAGTCGAGTAGACTAAGGCGGTTGAGAGAACTATGTTGAAGGAACTAGGCAAAATGCATCCGTAACTTCGGGATAAGGATGACCTGTTTCAAGGCAACTTTAATCAGGTGACACAAACCAGGTGGGGGCGACTGTTTACTTAAAACCCAGGTCTCTGCTAAATCGTATAAGATGATGTATAGGGACTGACGCCTGCCCAGTGCTGGAAGGTTAAGCAGAGGTGTGCAAGCATTGATGTGAAGCCCCAGTAAACGGCGGCCGTAACTCTAACGGTCCTAAGGTAGCGAAATTCCTTGTCGGGTAAGTTCCGACCCGCATGAATGGCGTAACGATCTCCACACTGTCTCCAACATAGACTCAGCGAAATTGAATTCTCGGTGAAAATGCCGGGTACCCGCAGCTAGACGGAAAGACCCTATGAAGCTTTACTGCAGTTTCGTACTGGCACTAGGACTCATTTGCGTAGGATAGGTGGGACGCTTTGAAGGGCGGATTTTGGTTCGCCTGGAGCGGTTGGTGAAATACCACCCTGATGTGTTTTAGTGTCTAACCCGCGTTCTTGAAGCAGGGCGGGGGACAGTGCGTGATGGGCAGTTTGACTGGGGTGGTCGCCTCCCAAATCGTACCGGAGGCGCGCGAAGGTTTGCTCAGGCTGGTCGGAAATCAGCCGGTGAGTGCAATGGCAAAAGCAAGCCTGACTGCAAGGAGGACACTCCGAGCAGAGACGAAAGTCGGTCATAGTGACCCGGTGGCTCCACATGGAAGGGCCATCGCACACGGATAAAAGCTACTCTAGGGATAACAGGCTGATGCTACCCAAGCGTCCATAGCGACGGTAGTGTTTGGCACCTCGATGTCGACTCATCGCATCCTGGGGCTGGAGCAGGTCCCAAGGGTATGGCTGTTCGCCATTTAAAGCGGTACGTGAGTTGGGTTAATAACGTCGTGAGACAGTTAGGTCCCTATCTACTGTGGGCGTTGGATATTTGAGCGAACTTGACCTTAGTACGAGAGGACCGGGTCGAACGAACCTCTGGTGTACCTGTTGTCGCGCCAGCGGCACCGCAGGGTAGCTATGTTCGGAACAGATAACCGCTGAAAGCATCTAAGCGGGAAGCTGGTCGCAAGATAAGATATCCCCATGAGTTCAGTTCTAGACTAGGACATTGATAGGCCGTATGTGTAAGTCCGGTGACGGATTCAGCTTAACGGTACTAATCGAACCATTGACTTTTTATCTTATCGTCTTGACTTTTGAAGTCAAAGACGGTATGCTTGAAGAGAACGTTTAAGATATGATTCTTGGAATCAAATTATGATGTTCAGCTGGATTTATTCTGGTGATTATTGAGCGGGAGCCACCCTCTGTTCCATCCCGAACCAGACAGGGAAACCCCGTATCGCCGATGGTACTTTGGCTTAAGCCACGGAAGAGTAGGTCGTCGCCAGAATAAATCCAGTTATTGATATAAAAACCGAATTTCACCGCCCATTTGGGCGGTTTTTTTGTTGACATTTAAGCATCGACAACATACACTCTATAAAGGTATGTTATTTAGCAATAGATATAACTTCCTTGGTTTGTTTTTTGCCCTGTAAGAACAGGGCAGATTTTTACATATATTTTTTATCCAATTTTAATTTATATAAATATGAACCAAAGGACATAAATCATGATAAACAGAAAACCAGCTAATATACGTTATTTCTTTAACCCTGACAGGCATCCAGATCCAACACCAAAAGATTCCGAAGCAAAGATACGGTGGCGGTTGGAAGCATTAGAAGCCGAGAGAAGCCGAGAAAAGGCAACTGCAAAAACATTTGGAATACTTAAAGGGTAAACCTTCCAAGACCAAACAGCGTTAGCATCCCACCGCCCATCCGGGCGGGTTTTTGTTTGTTTGTGGTTTCAACTGTGATATAATGTTCCCAGAGTATAAAAAGGATAGATAGATGAAAAAACTGATATGGGCGGCAGTGCTTGTCCCGTCGACATTGTTTGCGGTGCCTGATGTTTCAAATTGTGAAAAAATAGCGCATCGTGTCAATTCAAACACAATTGAAAAATGCACCCAGAAACCCAGCATATGCGACATTGAACCCAACAGTAACAAATGTCAGTTGAACATCAAAACAGCAGAAGAATGTTCCAAGATTATCGAACAAGAAAATATTACTATACCGCGGGACAATTATATTGTTCGTTGCCCTGCTGATGCTGTGCATGTTGCAATGCGTTCTGGTACCCCAGATGCCGCGCAATATCAAGATTGGGTTTATACCGATGGTTCTGCTTTGAATTTTGATGATTTGATTGCAGATGATTCAAGTGTATACTTTTTACGCACACCGGGTGGTTTTTCTTTGTTTGGTGGTGCGGATGACGCCGGTGTCGAACATTGGTATGTAATAACAGACAAAGATACCGAAGGTTTGTTTTTAATTGGTTTATAACCCCCACCGCCCGTATCGCCCGCGAAATTTTTAATTTTGTGGGGCCCGATATCTGGGCGGTTTTTTTATTGCATGTAATCTGTCTTTTGTTATTATCATACATAAGAAAAAAAGGGATAAAAATGCCAATCACACCACTGGGCAAATTCTACAATGTGCCAAATGCAATCAAAGTATATCATCACAGAAATGGCGAAGTCTATATCACGCATGGCGAAGATTTTTATGCCGTGCATGTTGTCAAGCAAACATCCCCATGCAGTGAACAGTATATATCACGCGGTCGCATGGATTTATTGTGTGCTGGCGAATTTTTTGACGTTGCTGTGCGTTATCTGCGCGGCGAAATTAAGTGGACAGAACCTGTTCGTAAATTCAGTTGTAAATTTAATTCGTGTAAATCACAGGGATGCACAGATAAGAATTGTCCACGCACGCTGGGTGGCGCAGATTACAGAAATATTTTTGGCGTGTCATGCCCATTCAGAAAATTACCGCATACGCGTTAACAGTATCGCCCATTGGGCGATTTTGTTTTGGGCAAACGTTCCTGTGGCGCATGGCGAACATGTATGTCATCATGCCAGTACCAGAGGAAGAGAGAATACCCAATGCACATAAAAAAGATTATATTGTTGTCCACCTTAGTGTTGACATCAATTGCCGATGCCGCAACAAACACATCCGGCGTAAACAATACTGCCACCGGTAAAGAACCACGAATTTTGGTTGCATATTTTTCAATGCAAGACGGCAACACCGGCGATGTTGCGCGCGCAATTTATGAACAAACCGGGGGTGATTTGTATCGAATATTGGTGGCCGAACCGTATCCGGGCGATGACAAAGTGCGCAAAGAATTATTAACGCAACAGGTAGAGCAAAACATACTGCCACCACTGGCGGGACCGATACCAAACTTTACGGAATATGATATTATATTTCTGGGGTCGCCCGTATGGGCAAATCATCTGTCCCAGCCGGTAAAAAGTTTCCTGTATGAATATGATTTATCGGGCAAGACTGTTATTCCATTTGTATCACATGGTGGTGGTGGTCGTGGTCGCAGTTTTTCAGATGTTGCAGAACTGTGTGATGGCTGCATTGTTGACACAGACGGTTGGTCCAGTTGGGGCGGCGGTCGTCAACGTGGTATTGATAAATGGGTCGCAAAAAAATTATCAAAACATAACTAAAATCCCACCGCCCATCTGGGCGGTTTTTTGTTGATAAAATTAGGAAAGACAACTTATTACAAATTCTATGAATTTATTCCATAATTAACAGTGTTCGCGCTTAACATATATTAAGTAAAGGGGTGGTTATGCAGGACAAATATATTCTTTACAATCATGCGCTGTGGGCCACTATTAATTACATTGCGAAAAAGAATGGAAAATCGTGTTCTGGTCTGGCGATATTGTGCGGTATGGACGCGACCAGTTTTAATATCAGTAAACGTAAATCAAAATACGGTCAGCCACGATGGATAACTGGTGACACACTGGTCAAGATTTTAACCGCAACCGGCACAACACCAGTTCAATTTGCGCATATCTATCAGCACTTTCTGGAAAATCCATATGATAAACTGGTATAGTGTATATGGGATTATCGCACCTTTTTTGCTGGGTAAAATACAATCGTGCAGAATGTTTTTTTATTTGATATATCCTTATATTAATTTTAATATTCGTATACAAAGGTTGATAACAAAATGAAAGCGTTTGATGCATTTAATCCAGAACCAGTTGGCAGTATTCCACCGCAATTGTTTAAATATATTGACGGCGAAAATATACGCGGTGCAACCGATGAATTTATACACTTTATAAATGATATCGCATTACAATTACATACACGTCTGTCTGGTGTTGAAGATACGAAAAAGAATGTTGCATCTGTAAAATTAGATGCGCCCAAATTATTTGGCCAGGATGTCACACTGGATTTTATTGGTTCAGGTACAATGGCATCTGTGTACAAGATAAAAATTGGCACAGAAACATTTGCATTAAAAATAAATACGCATCGCAGTTATGCGCGTTCAGATGAATTGGGTGTGATAAAATTACAGCGTTCTGCGCGTAATCTGGTAAATAAAACATATATTGGTGCACCGTTTAGGTTTGGTGGATATGATTATACATGGTTGTTGTCAGACTATGTTGCAGGCGACAGGCTAAACAGTTATGAACGCGGTCGCGAAAAAATTTTATATGCACGCCTGACCAAGGGACTGGATTATTCGGACCTGTGGATTGATAATCTAAAAGATGGAAAAATTATCGATCTGGCTGGCGTATATAAAACAAAGCCTTTGTTGAATCTGACACGCACAGAAATTGATATGGTAAAAAAATTGGTTCATTTCATGCGAACAGATGATATGCCCCGGTTTCAGGAATTGTTAAACCGCATGATTATAACAAATCCATCTGTTGTGAAACATATGTTTTTAAACATGGTGATAAAGTCATCCGATATGCCGCCACGATTGAAACCATATTTAAATGCTATAAACATGGTTAATACAAATATGAAAGAAATACAAAAAAAATCGCGTGATATATAAAAGGTTTTATTATGGATTTAGATGTTTTGCATTCTCGCCTGTTTATGGGCATCTCTGTTGAGCGTATCCAAGAAGAATATTTTTATCTAAGTGTTCCACAATACAGGCTAAAACATCACCTGGAATTCAAGTGTGATAAAGATATTCTGCATGGCAAAAATTGTTTTAAATGCTGTTATAATTTGCATCCTGATAGAAAAGTTGGAACAAAATGTGGGATCGTGAATCATGTATTTGCTGGTCGTTCTGATGCTGAATTGTTTATAAATTATCCCCAAAAAAGCGTATGTGCATTCTGTAAAATACGATAAATAGCGATTGATTTTTCTATGCCTGTTGCTATGATAATTCCACGGAAAAATTAAAATGAAGAAAAATAAAAAGAAAAACAGAAATTTAACAGATATAATTGCGGCGCTGACAGTGCTGGGTGGATTGTGTGGCATGATATATACTGCAGCATCTGATTTTGAAAGTGAAAAATCACAGACACGTGCTATGGCGACATCATGTATGGCGACATTAACGGGCGCAATGGTATTTACCATGCGTGATGGCAAGCATAGATAATATTTTTATATATTTATCCCCAATGTTTTATGTGCAACTTCGCCGATGATAAATGCGACGGCGGATACTGTTGCGCATATAATCAGCATTTCAATCGCATGTTGCCACCATTGTCGTCTGTGTGCATGTCTAATACAGAAATTGCATACAAATATCATTATAACTGCGTTTGCGTATGATGCAAATAATGCGCATTTTGTTTTATCGGTGATATAGAATGGTGTTAATAAAATTACACATGTCATTGCGTATGCAATTCCTGTTATTGCGCCGGTGCGAATTGCATGGGTATTGTGTCGCGTTTTCTCGGCCAGATATTCTGATGCGCCCATAGACAGTGCGGCTGTTGCGGATGCGATAATTGCAGACAATATGATTATTTTCTGATTTGCCAACGCGAATGTTAATCCTGATATCAATCCTGTTAATGATACCAGTGCATCATGCATGCCTAAGATAATTGCGCCTGCGCATATTCTGACTTTTTGCATATTGTGCAGATTAACACTATATCTGTGCATCCTGCCACAGGAATGAAAACATTTGACATTTTGTGTTTTGGGTCTAATATACTCAAAAAGAGGTTTTATGTCTGACAAAGAAATTAAATTTATTCATACTAATCTGACCGATGAGCAAAAGGCTGAGGCTGAATTTTTAAGAAACCTGGTCAAGATTTTGCGTAATACTGATCTGTCAAAACTTGATTTAAAGGGACAGATTTTTGATGGCAATCATCGTGAATATAACGTACTGGTTGATAATTATGAAATTTCTGTTCGTCAAACGCCGGTATATGCATACCCCAGGAAATGGAATCGAATATTCTGCTTTGGCAAGTGGGTATTTGAGCCCGGTAAATATGAACGTTATCAGTTGGATATAACAGAAAACGCGTACAGTGCACGCCAGGCAGACTATGCGCATAAATACTATTCTTCGGCACAACCTGGTAATCAGATTATGTTGGCTGGTACAATGGCGACAGATTGGGGGCAGTTTAATTCGTCTCGGGTGTATATAAATCGTGGGGGCGATGATTATGAGAATTTATGCCTAAAACAAAATGGACATCTATTTGATGCTGCCCGTGATTTATACTTTGTTCTGGATACTGAATATAAATTGCGTCAAATTACAGTCAAACATCATTGTTTGCCTGATGTTGAAATGCCGGCCCAACGTTCCGATGCGCGTGCGCGTCTGTTGAAAAAACTGCAGGGTAAAACAAAATAATAAAACCGCCAAATGGCGGTTTTTAAAAACTGTAATTTATTGCCATCCCCAGGAAGTTAAATCCGTGATTTGTTTTTGTAAAATCACCATTTGAAAAATGTTGGGTGAATAATTCTGCGCGAATGCGATTGCTTAAATTTTTTCCGATAAATACGCGTTCTCCAAAGACCAGTCTGCTGGCGACATACTCGTCGCCACTATCACGCATATATGGGCCTGCGCCAATGCCGAAATACCATCCACATATTTGTGCCAGAACAATATCCCATGATATGCCAATCGCACCAAAAGAATTACCATCGTTCGCCCCGTAGGCAAAATTTTGCACCAGATTAAAATTTATTCGCGATGGCAATCTAAAAATTTGTATTGGCTGGCTGTATTGCATCATTATGAGTGTCATTGGGTTAATCTTCCATTCCCATGGCAGCGCCAAGTGGCCTAAATCGCCGTGTCCTGTGCTTTGTGCCACATAAAATCCTATGCTGTTTCTTGTGTTTGTGTCGAACAATGGGGTGGCGATTGAATTTATTGGTATGAACAAGAATGCAAAAACATAAAATACTTTCATATTGGCATTATACCCCTGATTATAAATTTATCTATCAGACAGAATTCCTGGTAAATATATGCATGTATTCGCAAACTAAAGTATTTACAGAATAAAAAAAAATTGCTATAATCAAATAAAATAGACATACATCTATATGGTGTCGTGTCTCGGAAAGGTCGGGTTTCTGGGCGTTTTCCAGAACACAGGGAGAGTTTTATGAAAGGTCAAAAAATCGCAAATTCGTTCAAGAATGCTATGGGCACGGTTTTCTTGCTGGCCGGTGCGTTTTTTGTTTGTTCCACATTATTTTCAATTCGTGCGGTATTTGCAGATCCGATTGCGCCAATAAATGATGCGGTAAATGCACGCCAGAATGGTCGCGCCCAGGTGACGCGTTCAAATTCGCGTTCGGTAAATTCGCGTTCAAATGCAACGCGCACAACACGTACAAAACGTGCGACGATTGCCCGTACTGCGGTTGCGCCTGCGTCGAATGTTATGTCGGATAATTCGGCGTCTCGTGCTGGGGCTGTGGGGCGTGTTCAATCGCGTGCGGTCACATCGCGTGCGGCAATTAATCGTGCAACTGTGCCAACTGCACGCACAAATGCTGGTGTGTCGCGCAATGTTGTTTCGCGCAATACTGCGGCGACAACACGTGAAAATGCCCGTGCTGTTCGTGCCCGTGTTGCGGCCCGTGACGCTGTCAGTGGTGCGGCACGCGCGTCAATGACTGGTGGTAATCTGCGTGGTAACACTGGAACCAGTGCCAGTTCTTCTGGGTTTACCAAAAGTTATTCTGGAAATTATTCAAATATTATCGATACAACAACTGGTTTGATTTCGAACGAAGCCTTTAATAACTGTATGGAGTCCTACTATACATGTATGGATGAAATTTGTACTGCGCGTAATGCAGCCCAGCGTCGCTGTGCCTGCGCCGGCCGTGTCAAAGCATTTGCTGAGGCTGAATCCGCCCTGGAATCTGCAAACGAAGAATTGATTAAAGTTTCTGGTGAATTGGCATTGCTGATTGCGAACAAGGGTAAAGATGTGTCCGAAGCATTCCAGTTAACCGATGCAGAAAAGGTTATGAACTGTGTTTCTTGGCAGGATGTGACAAACCAGTATGGCACCAGTTCGGACGAGGCGATTGAGTGGTGTTATGCGCATGGTATTTATGGCAGCAACGGTGGCAAGGTGTCATCGTGTGGTAAACCAGATTACTGTTCTGAATCAGGGAATGATTTCGGGTTTGATATTTCTACATTGGATGGCAGTGGTTCAGACATTTTGGCATCACTGCAATCATGGGCACGTGCCAAGGAACAAACCCTTACAATCGTCACAGACGATACAGAAAGTCTGACATCTGCATTTGACAACCTGTCTTCTGTGGTCAGTGGTCTGGCCGGTATTGGCGGCTCGCTGGCGAATGCAGACGAACTCAAGGATTCTTTGGCGGAAACGTGGGGATATGAACTGTTTGAATATGCACACAACAATGTGTGTTCACGTGTTCTGGATTCTTGCTTTAATGGTATTTTTGAAGCGTGCGGTATGCCACCGTCTGGTGCGCGTAAATGCGGAAATGGTGCAGCGCAATGCCCATATAATTACAACAGTGTAATTTCTGTAAATAACACTGGTACATATGAATTGAATTTTGTATCGCCAAACACTGGTTATACTGCATCAAATTCTGCAACATGCTTTGGCTATACATCTTCAAATGGTGACCCATACGCAGAATTACGTGGTCCGGTTGCAGATGCGCGCCGCAGTATTATGCAGAAATATGCACTGGATGCAAATGCGGACTGTGACTTGTATGGTGAACAACTGCGTGCAACCGCCCAGAATATTGGATATCAAAAGGTTGCAGCCCAACAGGCATTGCAACAGAAACGTCTGGAATTTGCCCAGAATGAAAAAGAATCCATATTGCTGGCGGCGATTGATGCGGGTACAAACTTTAACGAATGTTTCAGTGAAATCTATGATTGCTATGAAACCCAGTTATCATCAAATCCATCATGGCCAGATGCGCGTATCAGAACATATTGTTCCCAGGTTGCAAATGTTCCACATTGCTATGAAGAAATGATTTGTACACCTTCGACCTCCCAGTTCAAGGCTGTTATTGACAAAGCGGACAGCGACACTTGTAAAAACACCCAGGATTATACGACAAACACATGCCGTAATATTATAACGCTGAATGAAATCCTGAATGGCACTGGTGTTGAAGATGTGAGCGATGTTAACATGCTGGATGATACAGCAAATTCTGCTGCCCTGCGTGAAAAGTGTCTGCAGGATTCTGGTGTCAAGAGCATCCGTGAATGGTTCGAAGAAAATCGTAACAAGGAATAAAAAATCCCCCATTTGGGGGATTTTATTTTATAAATTAAATTATCCAATAAATTTTAGAAAATCACGTGCAACTTTTTTTATACCACGTATTTTAAATGCGACGGTCAGTATTGCGCCATTATCTTCAATAACAACACCACCACCTAATTCTTCGTGTGAAACTAATTTCCCAAGTGCGGATACGGGTCTGCTGACCGTTTTTTGGGGTTCTGCGGATGAATGTGGAATATTATTATGTGTTGACGGATAATAAGTACGTGGTGCACCACCCTGGAAGTCCAGGTATCTATTATCCATTTCTGTGATAAACCTGCTGGGGGAATTATATTGGCGTGAACCAAAGACCATGCGTGACATCGCGTTCGATATTACGCAACGTGCACGTGCGCGGGTAATTGCCACATAGGCCAGTCTGCGTTCTTCTTCAATTGCGCCTTCGTTAATTGCCTTGTCATTTGGGAAAATGCCATCTTCCCATGCTGGCAGAAATACAGTATGAAATTCCAGACCCTTGGCAGCATGAATTGTCATTATGCTGACTGTATTGTTATTTCCAGGCATGTCATTGCTGTCATTGTCATCGGTCATCATCAACGCTGCTTGTTCCAGGAAGTCATGCAATGTTTCATACTTTGAAATAACCGATGTTATCAATTCGCGTACATTTGCAATCCTGTCTGATGCATCGGTATCCTTGGATTCAGACCACATTTTTATATATCCAACGCGGTCCAGCAGTGTTTTTGCTGCATCCGTTGGCGACATCAGGTTCCAGTCAAAATCGAAAGCATTTAAAAATTCATCTGCTGCGGCGCGCAATTTTGGTGCCAATGCAGCATTACGCAGCCCGTTCATTAAACAGGACCCTGCTGCACGTAGTTTTTCAATCGCCTTGTCGCCAAAGCCTCGCCTTGGCTTTGCAATCACGCGCAGGAAAGATATATCGTCAAATGGATGAACCAACAGTCGCAGATATGCAATCGCATCGCGTATTTCCATTCTGTCATAGAACTTGGTTGCGCCAATCAATCTATACGGAATGCCACGCATTGCAAATTCTTCTTCGAATATGCGTGACAAACTGCCTGCGCGTATCAATAATGCATATTTACTAAAATCATCTGACCCATCACGCAGTATTGCATCTGCGATAATTCGTGCTTCGTCTCTGTCGCCCGGCAGTGTCAGAACATAAACTGGTTCGCCCATACTGGAGGCGTCAACTGCGCACAAATCCTTGCCCAGTCGTCCTTGGTTGTGTCGTATCAGTGAATTTGCTGCATTTAATATGTTTGCAGTACTGCGATAATTTGTTTCCAGTCTGATTATGCGTGCCCCAGGAAAGTTTTTTTCAAAATTTAATATATGTTTAATTTCTGCCCCACGCCATGAATAAATTGATTGGTCATCATCGCCAACGCAGCACAGATTTGGATTTTCAATTCCATGCGTTAATAATGATAACAATTCCATTTGTGCATTATTAGTATCCTGAAATTCATCAACCAATATATATTTAAACTGGTTTTGATAACGCGATAAAATATCCGGGTTTTTATCAAACAGTTCTAATACTTTCAAGATAATATCACCAAAATCAACTGCGTTTAATCGCGCCAGTTCCGCATTATATGCGTTAAATAGTTTATCTTTGTTTTTCAGCGCAATCAGACCTTTGTCCTTAATCGCAGAAAATTCTTCTACATAATCGCCGGGTGTTTTTGTTGAAGCGCTTAGCAGAGATTTAATAACCGTCTTTTGGTCGTCTTCGCCAAAAATCAAGAAGTCGCGTTGCAGGCCGGCGCGTTCTGCATTCGCACGCAGTATTCGCAGGCATATTGAATGAAAGGTCCCACACCATATATCACCAGCGTACCAGGCACCATCAGACATATCACCCAGGCGATTTTTCATTTCGTTTGCGGCCTTGTTGGTAAAGGTCAGTGCCAAAACCTGCCATGCCATGGCCATATTATTATTTAAAATATGTGCAATACGCGTGGTCAGAACGCGTGTCTTTCCTGTGCCGGCACCTGCCAACACCAACAGGGCGCCATCGGTTGTTAAAACCGCTTCGCGTTGTTTTTCATTAAGATTTTCTAGCATTAAATTCACCGTTCTATTATAATACCACAAACAATTATTATCAAGGAATGGAATATTATGGCACGTATTATTTGTTTTGACATTGAAACCACAGGATTTGAATATATGCGTGGTGACCGTGTAATTGAAATTGGTGCAGTCGAAGTGGTTGATGGCAAAATCACCGACAATACATTCCACGAATATATTAATCCTGAGGGCAAGATTATCCCACCCGATACCTATGCAGTTCACAAGATTTCGAATGCCTTTTTGGAGGATAAGCCCAAGATGTCAGAAATTGCACCCAAGTTTCTGGATTTTATCGGCAACAGTCCGATTGTTGCACATAACGGTCTGGACTTTGACTTTCCGTTTGTAAATCACGAATTGGCAATGTTGAACCTGCCCCAGATTCCGCGAACCCAACAGATGGATTCACTGGTCATTGCGCGAAACCGTGTATTTGGTCCAAAAAGTTATACATTGGATGCGCTGGCAAAATGGTATGGAATTTCATTGACAGCGCGTGCGGATGCACACGGGGCGTTAATCGACTCGGAATTTCTGGCCAAGGTTTACATAGAATTGGATAACACAGCGCCGGCCCCCGATGTTTCAGAAATAATTGCCCAGCAACATGCCGCAATGTTGGCGCACCCCAAGGTTGGAGGGGATTTCCCATATCGTAAATTTGAACCAACCCCCGAAGAGTTGGAAAATCACGAGAAGTTTATTGCAGAAATAACAAAATAAAAACGGCATATGCCGTTTTTTTATTTCTTTCTGCCACTTTTAATAATCTTGTACCATTTAACGGCGGTTGACTTGGTTTTTTTATACAATGTTTTTGTGTCATTTTCCAGTGAATCCCCCATGGCTGTGTTGATTGCGCCACCAAATTCTGTTGCCAGTTTCATTGCGTTGCTGGCCAAATACCATGTCAGTGCTGCCATTAAAATAGAAACCCAGAATTCAGATGTATTAAAGTTCGGCAGGTTTACGCCATTGTTTAGATCTACCAGCCCCGACAGCAGTCCCGAGCACACTGCAATAACAACAGCCAATACTATAAAGTGTAATGCTGCATTAATAAATCGCATAATTTGTGTTTGCAGGGATTCTGCCTTGAATATTCCCATAAATGTATTAAATATATCACCAGCAATACCCTTGTATGTTGTTTTGCTGATTGTTTCTGCCACCGCTGTAAATGGTAACATTAAAACCCCCAAGAACAGATCCGCCACAACACCAAATGCAATAAATGCAAAACGCCATGCCAGGTATAAAAATCCCCCAACAAACGCGCCACCACACAGGAAAGTAAATGCGCTGCTGCCAATGCCGCCAATCATCCATTTCCACCCCACTGCAATCGCGGTATAGCAAAAACCAGACAGTCGGGTTGGCAGACACATAATATCCGCCGCCACCTGTGGTGACAGAATGTTTGTATCTGATATATTTGTCGTGGCATACGCGTGAATTGCGCTGCACGTATCCGGTAGTTTCGTCCCAGCAACACCGGCCACTGCATCTAAAATCGCATTCGAGGTATATGTTGCAACCCTTAATATCGGTGTCATCACCATCATAAATGTTTCAGCGGGGCCAATCGACAAAATGCCGGTCCATATTGCAACCATCACGCCTTTTTTCAGAATTTCGACCGTTTTGTCATACATTTTGCTTTTGCCGACAATTATAGTGTATGATTCAAATGTCACCCAGAAAGCGTATGCTAATATAATAAACAGAATAACAAAACGTACCAACGATGAATCTAAAACATGCGCAATAAAAGAAAACGCATTCATAAATGCCAATCCTGCCTTGGCTTCGATTGGGACATAGTTATCAACAATCTGTTCTTGAAAGCTGCTTTGAAAATTTTCAATATCGCCTGATATATCAGATACGAATCGTTTACGATTATTCTCGGTTGCCCATGTTCCATGATCCCCAATGTCTGGACTTGGCAGGTTTGATAACGCACCAAACGCTGCCCCGTCCAGACACAGTGCAATAATTACTACAGATAAAATCCTGCGCAGTAATTTCATTTAAGATTAATCCTTTTTACCCATTTTGGCGGTTGCTTTTTTTGCGATTTGTTCTGGTACATGCCAAATTTTTTGCCCCAGATCATGAATCCATGCGCCATAGTCAAATTCTTCCTTGCCTGCAACGTTTGAATCTTCCCCCGGTATCGGCAGTTTTACCTCGCCGGCCGGCAACATTTTATCAATTTTTGGACTGATTGCATAGTAGTATAGGAAGAACAGGCACATCATCATTAGCAGAAAATCAAACCCGTCGTCCAGAAAATCGAATGCGCCCGGGTATTGTCTTTCTACCTCGGCCTTGCGTGCGGTAAAACAGTTTTTAAATTTATCTTCATCCATTTCACCACTGCTTAACGCAACACGTTCACAATCTGAAAATACTTTCATAACTGACAATGTTTTTGCATCTGGGTTTTCTGGTGCGCCTGTTAACAGTGGGGGTAAAATCGCGCTGTACCCATCGGCTGGCCCCGGCATAAAGGTGTCTGCAGTATACGAAACAGTTGCGTAAATAACTAAAACCTTTAATGTAATTGCGACCAGTCGCACTGCCGATGATGCCAGCGTTCCTACCGCCTTGCCCATCAGACCGCTGGCCTTGGACCAAATGGGTTCATACGCATACGCAGCCAATAAAAATGGTAAAAAGATAATCAGAAATACCAACTTAAACACCACCGACAATATCTGAAAAAACAGGTCAAAACCAATTATCAGGAACATCAACACTAATGTTAATCCGGCCAACCATGTGAATGCACCACCGCCCATTCCCAACCATGCATAGTTCATCATGGCAAAACCACCGGCTGCCCCAGCCAACATAACAGAATTAATATTACCCATTACGCACATGAATGGTTGCAATATTGGGTTTAAAATATCAGATGTGTCGCCTTTTTCTTTGGTTGGTGTCAGTGCACCACATTGTGCAGCGTTGCTGACCCCTGTGGCCGCCATCCCTAATTCTGCCCCAACATATAAAACCGGTGTAATTGTAATCTGGGAAACCGCTTTTAATGCAGTGACACCGCCCATCCCCAGTGCGCCCATAACAAGCCCAACCGCCATCAGTCGTAAAACCTGTTTGCTGATTGGTTCAAACCAAGATTTAAAGTCAATCCCCGTTTGTTTCCCGTCCAGATTCGCGGTTTGTTTTGCGGCGTTAAAGATATGTTTCACACTGTGGATAAAAACATATATTCCCAGTCCCAGCACCATAATAATCCACAGGTTATCAACCATTGTGCCCCAAAATCTTTCTGCCGCATCACCAATGACAGAAAACAAATCGGCAATATATCCACACATAAAGCAACCGTTGACACTTGCTACATCGCCGTTTTCGGCACCGATTGCGGTCATAAAATTATCTGCGCTGGTATATGTTAATGCGGCGCCCCCAATCGAAGACGATAAATACCAAATCCCCATACCTAATGCGATCAGGCACATTACAACTCTGACTGCGATTAAAATCAGTTGCGCCTTCCACATTATTTAGAATCCTTTTTCTCGTCTTTTGTCTCGCCACCGTTTATGATTATTTTACCAACATTGACGGTGGTATCAACAATGTTTTTCGTAAGTGTCATCAAATCATCAGCAATCTTTTCACCGTATTCTTTCTTTTCTTCTACTGCAAATGCGCCCAGAATCATTTTTGTTATTTGTGGAATTTGCTTATAAACATAATTCAATACATACATCAGTGCGATGCAACTGGTTAATGTTAATGCCTCCAGATTTTCTGAATTTAAACCCTGATCAAAGACATCGCCACTGGTAATTGCGTTCATTAATTCAACATTGCTGACATCAGACGCAGAAAAGAATTTTGCCACAATCGCCATAATAACGGTATATGTGATAATGACCGAACCTAATGTCACAATAGAACTAATCAGGTTTTTTATCTGTCCAACACCAACATTTTTTCCAATTTTTTTTATAATATTTGGAACCTTGTCAGCATCATTAAATGCAAACGTTGCCAGGGACAATGGAAAGAAAAACGCAAAGAATGCCATTGCCACAATCGCATCTGCAAAATAACAACAGTATCTAAAGAACAACTTGAAAAATCCCCATGCCAGATACAATCCAATAAAGAACAATACAATATGTTTCATCAATGCACCAACGCTCAGCAGCGCTTTCCATGTAAATGCACTATCCATCACCGCAATTCCTAATTTTATATAACTTTGGAATTGTGTGATTGTTGTTTTCATCAGATTTATAATTGTATTGCGCAATTCTGGTCTATAAAATCCGTCATCCTGCATTTTAACTGGTTGGTATGATACACGCTCGTCTACATCAGATTGTGTTTGATTAATCATCGCCTGGGTATATGTCAGGGTTATTGTTGCGACCGGTTCAAAAGTTATTGTTGTTATAAAGCGTGGCACCACAACCCCTGCACCCATCAAACCGATTGCAACGATTGAATTTATAAAAACTTTTTGAATTGTCTTTTTATAGAAGGGGTCCGCAAAATTATTTTTAAAATTATCCCATATTGCATTAATTATATAGACTGTAAACATCGCCAAAAATAATATCAAACACATGTCGCTGAAATAGTCGTAAAAGCCAGCGGCAGCCATTGATATTATCTGGAACAGTCTGTCAAACACCGGGCAGCCCCAACACTGCACTGCATCACCAACCAAATTCATCATCGTGTTTGTCATTTCTTTTTAAACCATCCTGCGGCTTTGCCTATTTTTTTGCCCCAATCTTTTGCGCCTTTGAACAGTGTCTTTGAATCACTTATTACATCTTTATACAGTCCGTCCATTCCACCGCCTATATACTTCTTTAATTGTGCCTGGGTCATATCAAATATTTTGAACATTAAATAGAATGTCAGGATTGCAGATATCCACATAACAGAATGTCCGCCAAATCCAACTGGGACATTTGCCATTGTTGGAACATTGCTGTATGAACTGCCACCTGCAGCGACAACAAATACCGACGAGTTCCACTGGAACAATGCTTTTACAATCGCAATATTTATACACAGGATAAATGCGCATGCTATCATTGTCACTATTAACTGTTGCAACGCCTTGGTAACGCCGCTGAATGCTGGCCAAATGTCAAACCATTTATCGCTTTTCTTGAACACATATGTCAAAACATAGAATGGGTATAAAATTAATTGAATTCCAAAATTAAATATCCCCTGAATTACCAACAGTGCCATAAATAAATTAGATGCAACAAATGTAGATATCAGAATAATCCCTGTCACCAAGTCTAAAAAGCCCGCACCACCATGTGGAATCAGGCTTAATAATCCGCGCACCCCTTCGAATACCATGTCGAATCCGCGTTTTATCATCTGGTTGTTTGCGCTGGACAAATCCGCAACCGGTTGAACCAAGAATTTGCACGATTCTTCGGAAATCCACTCTTTTTTTAAAATTTCTGGTGGACATTCAACAGGGTGGGAATTCGCGTTCACTTCGTTAATAGTTCCTGTTATTTGATGTGTATAAATCGCCCCCAGTTGCAGGAATGGATTAACCAGCCATTGTGTTAAATATACCGGCTTTAATTGTAATAATACCAGTGAAGCAATAACTGCACGCATGCATGGTTTTAATGTGTCTTCAACAATTTTGTATGCGCTAACCTTGCCGCTGGCCATATCGCCGCCGCCTGACATTCCCAGGAATGATAATGCACTCTTTGGCAGGTACATTTTTGCCAGACCCAACGCCAGCGTTAATCCTAAAAAAGTCCAGACCAAGACATATATAAAACCGGTGTGATTACCATCTCCGACAAAGTATTCATATATACCTGTTGCGGTCATCATCAGTGCATCCAACACCATTGGAACAAATGGTGCCAGATTCAGTGTGTCAACTACATTGGCCTGTGCGATACATGGCGCAATTAAAAATGCCCCGAAACACAACGCTTTGAATAGTATTTTTTTGTAAAACATTCTCTAATTTTATATTTATCTTTTCAATTATATCACATTTGGGACAAAATATGATATACTTAAAAGCAATGAACAGAATAAAAAAATTTTGGATAGTATTTTTGTCGTTCTTGCCTTTTACGGCTGGGGCGGTTGCGCCACTGATTGTTGGTGGCATTGTGGGTATTGGTGCAATCGCAGGTTATTCTGTTTATCGGTCAACTGCACCGGTGAACATGGCAGATGCTTATCGGTTTTTTTCCAGTTGCTGGTCTTGTACTATGTTTGCAGACATAATGCAAAGCATGTCGCGTATATTGCCTAGAATTTACGAGGCGTTGGGAAAAACAATCATTCCATTTGCGATAACTCTGACGGCGATATTTTTTGCGTGGCGTCTGGTCAATAATTTTTTGAATTCCAAGGTTGAAGCCCCCTGGTCAATCGTCAGCGCATTTACGAATCACTGTGTAAAATTGGCATTTATCTGTACGCTGTTGGTTGCGCCATTGCCGCGTCTTGTCTCGGAAATTGCGGTTCAGCCAATATTTAATGTTGGGCTGTCATTAAATCGTGCGGTCGTGCATGACGATTCGTTTGATGTATGTATCGTGGCGACTGCAATCAATGATGAAACAGTTGTTGATATTAATGCGGCAAATTATGGTGCGTTTTCACCGCGCCTACGCCACAATCTGACATGTGAATTGGCCGGTGTGCACCAGATGACAGGTCTGGGTATGGCGGTTGGTTGGACAATGTTAAATATGGCATTTAACTCTGATTACATGCACAAGATATTGTGGGATATTCCGATTTTCCCAAATGTGCCGATTATGTTTGCAGGATTATTGGTTTTGGTTTTATTTCTTATGGCTTTGTTGCCAATACCACTGTATTTTCTGGAAATATTTATCAAATTGTCACTGGATTTAGTAATGTTGCCATTGATGCTGTTGGCATGGCTGTTCAAAGGATGGCAGATTTCACTGGCTGGTGCAGGAAAAACGATTCGCGGGATTGTTGATGATGTAATAAATGGAACGCTGGGGTTGGCGGTCACTGGTATATTTATATCGTTTATAATAATGTTTTTAAATGCAATATTTGGTGATTGGGATGGCGCAACGACGATTCAGGCGGCGCTGGAATCTGGTGGTTCAAACAGTTCTAAAATATTAATGGATGCATTAATGATGCGAAACGATTCGCTGATAACAATCGTATTGATGGGAATATTTGCGGCGATGTTTATGAACATGATTCCGGCGCTGTCCAAGACTCTGTTTAATGTACAGATATCAGATGACTTCTATAAAACGACGAAAAATAATATTAATATTATGTGGAAAAATTTGAAAAAATGGTATGAAGTTATGAAAAAATAAAAAATCAAGTGCTTTATTTAACATCCCCCCCCTTTTTTGTAACCCCCGAATCTGATATAATTCATAGCAATGACGAAGTTTCCGATTCTTTACTGGCCACGCAAGACAACCGGTGATTCCGAATACCAGTTGGCACGCAAAGTCATCAACAGTACAACCGGTATAATGCCTGATGTTTGTACGGATGATGTTGATATATCTGCGGTATTGTCTGCGAATCCAAATGCGGCGATATATTACCCTGTGTTCTGTGGGTCCACCGGATGGTGGGGGGAATTGTTGGGTGGTGATGCCATTGTTTGCGATAAATTGATTATATCACCTGAATGTCAGTTGATGGTTATTGGGTCCAAGAAAAACTGCAAATCGCATGGTCGAACACAACTGCTGGCAGCGGAAATATATCCATCCAGTGGTTTTTTTAAGAAAATGAATTCAGGTATTGCAACGGTTGCAGATATGCTGGCGACAAATACCGGGACGATTTTAGCGTTATTTTCTGGACATAATCAGTCCCAGTTTATAAATATCCTGGAATCCACAGGAAATTCATATCTTGGATGCATTGGTCAGTATTAAAATGCTATTATTGCTTGATTTATGTAAAAAAGCATGTATAATTCACGGGCTAAAATTTAAAAAAAGGTAAATATCATGAAAGCAGGAATTCATCCAGAATACCACGAAATTAACGTCACCAGAACTGACGGTAAGACAATTAAAATGTACTCTTCTGTTAAGAAAGACTTGTTATTGTCAACAGACAATTTGAACCATTCCGCCTGGACAGGTCAGCGTTCAAACGCCGGTGACAAAGGTCAGCGCGCCGCTGAATTCAAAAGCAAATTTGCTGGCTTTAACTTCTAAGATTAACACGCATTCACGGGGGGCTGCGACATGGAATTGTTGATTAAAGGTTCAACAGAATTAAACAAAATGTTTATGGCGTTGCAGCGCACCGCATCTGGTTTGCGCCGTGACTTTGGCGAGGTTGAAAACCTGCAGCAATCATTGCGTGGCGCGCGTGATTTTGTGCAAAAGGCTGCGAATCGCATCGAAGAAAGCATCCTGAATGATTTATTGTTGGTTCGTCCATCGGCAGGGTTGCTGACACCAAATGTATCGCGTGCTGGCGATGGTCGTGACGAATTTGTGTTGTCTTTATCTGGCGCATCAAATTTTGTTCGTGGCAATCCGCATTTTGCAATATCATTGGCGTTGCGTTCAAACGACGAAACAAAAATTGCATTAATATATTCTCCGATTGATGAAAGATTGTATTACGCAGAAAGTGAACGTGGCGCATACATCTTCTCGGCGTATCATTCTGCCCGTATCAAGGTTTCTAATTTGTCAGAACCATCGGAATTAACGGTTGCGTATAATACATCTGATGCGCGTCCAATGATTGGTGATGTTCGTCGTACAGGATGTCCTGCATTAGATTTAGCATGGGTTGCGGCCGGTAAATTGGATGCATTTGTGTCCGATCCATTGGATTTCGCAGAAATTGCAGCTGGCGATTTGATTGTCCGCGAAGCAGGTGGTCATATTGAGATGATGGCTGATTTGGTTGCAACAAACGGCAAGGTAGAGTTATAAAAAAATCCCACCAAATGGTGGGATTTTTTATTGTTTAAATTATTTGCAAACATAGTATTTTTATCGTAAAATTTAAAGTACTATGAAATTCAAAAAAATTTTACATATTTTATTAAATGTTTTCTTTTGGTGTTTTGTTGCTGGGATTGCGACCCTGGCGGCATTGGTTTTGATTTATGGGAATGATTTGCCTGATTATAAAAAATTGGCGACATATGCGCCGCCGGTTGCAACGCGTCTGTATGCATCGGATGGTTCGTTATTAATAGAATACGCCGAAGAACGCCGCGTGTTCATAGATTATGCGGACCTGCCACCCCAGTTGGTAAATGCCTTTATTGCTGCCGAAGACCAGAATTTCTGGACACATCCTGGTATTGATGTTCAGGGGATAGTTCGCGCTGCTGCAAATAACGGACTGCGTATGGTGGGGTATAATACAACCTTGTCCGGTGCATCAACCATTACTCAACAGGTTGCAAAAAATTTCTTTTTAACATCAGAACGCACAATATCCCGAAAAATTAAAGAGGCTATATTGGCTCTGCGTCTGGAACGTGCATTTTCCAAGGAACATATTTTAACGTTGTATTTAAATCAAATATTCTTGGGGGCGCGTGCATATGGTGTTGGGTCTGCGGCTTTGATGTATTTTAATAAACCTGTTAATGAATTAAGTTTGGCAGAATGTGCATTTTTGGCATCCTTGCCCAAGGCGCCAAATAATCGCAGTCGTGCGGTTGAACGTCGCAACTATGTCCTGCGACGCATGGTCGAAGAAGGCTTTATTACCCAAGAACAGGCAGACACTGCATCTGCCGAAGAATTAAATATCAACAGTGGCTTTACCGCCCAGATGGAAGAAGAGTTTCAGTATTTTGCCGAAGATGTGCGCCGTCAATTATTAAACACCCTTGGGCGCGAGGTTTTGTATAACCAGGGGCTGTATATCAAAACAACGATTGTTCCAGAATTGCAACGCGCGGCATCTGCGGCCTTGGCGCGTGAATTGGATGCGTATAACGCTGGGCGTGATGAAAAATTACAGGGCGCGATAATCGCGATGAATCCGCATACGGGACGTATTGTGGCAATGGCTGGTGGTCGTTCTTTTCGTGACAGTTCATTTAATCGCGCAACCCAGGCATATCGTCAGATTGGTTCGACTATCAAGCCGTTTGTGTATCTGGCGGCACTGGAACATGGTTATACCCCCCAGACAATGATATTAGATGCGCCGATTGTTGGGTGGCGTGAAAATGATACTTTGTGGAAACCTGAAAATTATGACAAGAAATTCCTGGGCGATGTACCACTGCGTCTGTCGTTGGAGACATCGCGAAATGTTCCAACCGTTCGTTTGGTCGAGCAGATAGGAACTCAAAACGCGATTGCTGCGGCCCAGCGTTTTGGGGTTTATCCAACGGAAATGCCAAATATGAATCTGTCTATGGCGTTGGGGTCTGGTGAAACGACACTGGAAAAACTGGTGTTGGGCTATTCTGCTTTTATCAACGGTGGTCGTGCGATTCAGCCAAAGTTGGTTGATTATATTGAAGATAGATATGGTCGTGTAATTGGTGGTGCGCCATCTGAAATTGTTGAATGGTCCGAAGATTTAATGCCGCCTGAAACGGTTAACGAATCAGAACCTTTGTCTGACCCACAAAGTTTGTATCAAATGGTATCAATCCTGCAGGGTGCGGTTGAACGCGGAACAGGGAAACAGGCGCGTGTCCCTGGGCATACAATCGCCGGCAAAACGGGTACAACGAACGATGTCAAAGATGTATGGTTTATTGGGTTTTCTAAGAATTTGATTGCTGGCGTATATCTGGGGTTTGACACGCCAAAGCCACTGGGGCGTGGCGCAGGTTCACACATGGCGGCGCGTGTATTTGCCGATTTTATGCGTGTTGCTTTACATGATGAAAAGAATCAGCCTTTCGCTGTTCCGGATGGGTTGACATTTATGCGTGTTAATCGCCGCAGTGGTGCGCCTGCCGCATCTGACCCCGATGGTATGATAATACAAGAGGCTTTTAAAGTAGGTCAGAAACCAAACCCAGCGCCGCGTAAAAGTGCCCCGGGTTTCAGCCCTGTTGTTGGCGGTGTATTTTAATTCTTATATTCCATTTGTATATCAAATCTTTTGTGATAGAATGTCAGCATAAGGGAAAGGATTTTTTATGCTGACTAATTATTTTTTGACTTATGGATACTCATTTTTTGCCAGTGGTTGGACCCAATTTGCTGGGGCTTTCTTTGTTGCGTTTATGATAATGCTGCTGTTGGGGCGGCCGTTTATTCGTGTGATGCGCGCATTGCAGAAACAGGGACAGCCAATCAGTGAAAATGTCCCAGATGCGCATTTGAAAAAGGCAGGAACCCCGACAATGGGCGGTATTTTAATTGTTTTTTCAATATTGGTTGGTGCATTACTGTTTATGCCATTTGCAAATCCTACGGGCTGGATTGCGTTGGCTGCCCTGGTTATGTTTGGCGCATTAGGATTTGTTGATGATTATAAAAAGGTGACCAGTCAATCATCCAAGGCATCAAATGGTCTGTCACCCTTGACGCGTTTGTTGGTCGAAGGTGTGTTTGTCGTAATCTTGGCGTATTTTATTAACCAAACAATGCCCCCGTATATTCCCGAGTATTCATTATCCATTGGTGCTGGTATAATATTGCCGCTGGGGTTATTGTATTATGTTTTTGCATACTTTGTAATTTGTGGCAGTGCCAACGCCACAAATATCACAGATGGTTTGGATGGAATGTTATCTAAATTGTATTTGCCGGTATTAGTTGTATTAGTTGTTGCACTGTATGGGGCGACACGAATTGGTTTTATGGATACCGTTATGTTCCTGCCAACGGCCAGTGGTCTGTATGCGGTTTTGGGGGCAGCATTTGGCGCGGTCCTGGGATTCTTGTGGTATAATGCAAAGCCTGCATCAATCTTTATGGGTGATGTTGGTTCGTTGGCATTGGGCGGATTTATGGGTACGGTTGCAATGCTGTTAAAATCAGAGTTGATTATGGGAATTGCAGCGGGGATGATGGTCTTGATTTTGCTGTCTTCATTTATTCAAACGATGTATTTTAAAGCAACGCGTAAAATAACAGGCACAGGTCGTCGCATATTCTTGCGTGCACCATTACATCATCATTTTGAAGAATTGGGATGGCCGGAAACCAAGATAGTAGAGCGCTTCTTTATTATCTCGATTCTGTTTTCGGGGTTGGCATTGGTATTGTTGAAATTTGCATAAAGAATAAAAACAAGACATGATTACACGCAGTGAAGAAAGTAAATTAACCAGTTGGTATTTTGAAACAGATCGTCGCCTGTTGGGTGCGGTTTTGGTTATGATTTTGTTATCGGTGGTTTTTGTTGTGTCTGCCGGCTCTATCAAGGCAGAACATATGGGTGAACCGTGGTATTATTTCTTGGTTAAATCTATGCCATTTTATATTGCGGGTTTAATCGCATTATTTGGGTCCAGTTTTCTGACCAAGAAACAGGTTTTATGGCTGGCGGGATTGAATCTGGCGTTTGGCTTGGCGTTATTGCCACTGACTGTGATATCGCCACATGTGATTAATAATTCAAAACGTTTTGTGTCATTTGGTTTTGCGAACATTATGCCAGCGGATATTATGAAGCCGGGATTTATTGTAATGACGGCATATTTCCTTTCGCGTATGAAACAGTGTTATGGCAATAACATATTTCTTAACAAGGCAGCATGGCGTCTGAATACATGGCTCAGTTGGTCGTATTACCTGGCTGCTTTTGCATTGTTTTTATTTATTGTGTTTAATCATCCTGATTTTGGAACATCTATCTTGTATTTAGGTGTGTTCTCGTCAATGATATTTATTGCAGGGTTGCCGTTGTTCTTAATTCCTGCGATTGCTGGTGTGGGGTTGCTTATGCTGGTTGCGGCTTTCTTTACATTGGGGCATGTGCATCGTCGAATTATCGCGTTTTTCACAGGCGATGGTGATACATATCAGGTTGACAGTTCGATTGATTCTATTCGTCATGGTGGGTTGCTGCCGCGTACGGATGACGCGTTTGTAAAGCAATATCTGCCTGACGTTCATACGGACTTTATCTTTGCGGCGATTGCAGAGGATATGGGGGCGATTTTGGCATGTGGTCTGTTGGTGCTATTGTTCTATGTGTTTCGTCGTTTGATAACAAATGCAACAAATGCGCGCGATTTATTAGTGTTGTATGCAACAGGTGGTACTGCGGCATTATTCGCGATACAGATTTGTTTTAATTTGTTGACAACATTGAATCTGTTCGCGCCCAAGGGAATGACATTACCATTTATATCCTATGGGGGCAGTTCGCTGTTGGCATATTGTTTATTATTTGGAATGATTTTGGCGCTGGTTCGCGAAGATAAATGGAAATAAAATAACGGGGGTGTGTTATGAAGATATGGATTGCAACAGGTGGAACGGGTGGACATGTTTATCCGGCATTAAGTGTCGCCACAGAATTGGCGTCGCGTGGTCATAAAATAACAATTTCATGTGATGGTCGTGTGCGCGAAATGGTTCGTCGTGGTGCGCCATCGAATGCGCGTATTGTGCATATTTGGGCATCTGGTGTTGGTGCGAAAAGTCGTTTGCGCCAAATATGGGCGCTGACCAAGATAGGTGTGTCCAGTATTGCGCTGGTATTGCGTTTTATGATATCGCGCCCAGAACGCGTTGTTGCATTTGGTGGGTATGCATCTGTGCCTGCTGTGTTTGCTGCGCATGTTTGGCGAATCCCAACATTTTTGCATGAACAGAACGCGGCGATTGGTCGTGCAAATAAATTTGCAATGCGTTGGGTAAAAACATTGATGATCAGTTTCCCGACAGTATCTGGTATTCCATCTGGTGGTACGCGTGTTGTTTATACGGGGTTGCCTGTACGTGCGGATTTTATGGCGGCATCTTGTGCGCCATTGACTGGTGGTGGGCGCTTGTTGGTGACGGGTGGTTCACTTGGTGCGCAGATATTAGATGATGTTGTTCCTGCTGCGATTGCAGCGATGAAAAATAAAAAGATTTTTGTCACGCATCAAACGCGTCCTGAAAATGTAGCGCGACTGCAACGTTTTTACGCAGAAAATAAAATTCATGCGAATGTTTTGTCGTTTGTGCATGATATGGCAGGTGCGATTACAGGTGCGGACCTGGTGATTGGGCGCAGTGGTGCCAGTACGGTTGTAGAATTACAGACGATTGGTCGTCCTGCGATACTTGTTCCATTAAACATAAATCCGGATCAGGCTGCAAATGCCGCCTCGTTTGCGAAAACGGGTGGTGGTTTTGCGATTGAGCAATCAAAGTTCACACAGCGTTGGCTGACATCTACTTTGTCAGAATTATTTAACAATCCATCGCGCCTAGAGAAGATGGCGCAAAAAGCCTATGTTGAAAATAACGCTGTTTCTTTAATTTCGGATGTTGTGACGAAATAAAAAAATCCCACCTGGTGGTGGGAAAATTTTTGCGAAAAATCATTTTTCTTCTTGCGCACGATTTGTCATTTGTTCTATGATTCTATCAGAAGGGAAGAAGAAATGCGTCGTATTACAATCAGTGTATTGTCGGTGTTTGTTGTATTGCCTGCGATTGCGGGCGGTCGTTTGCCTGTGGTGAATATTGCCTCGGGTGGTGTTTCTGCGCGTGCCGCATTTGGCGAAGGGGCAGGTGCACCGGTTAATCATACGGCTCAGGTTCCTGTTGCTCAGAAAAAACAGACTGCGCCAACACGCACAAAACGCGTTGTTGCACGTGCTGCCGTGCCTGTGAAATCTGTGGATTCAGGGGATAAGATTGTCGCATCAAATGATGTTTTGTCGCCACGTCGTCCCAGTAATGATTTGTGGGCAAAAAACGATTCGGTATTGCGTATGCCAACACCAAGCGAGTTTTCTGTAATCCGCACTGATTCCGTCTTGCCAGAGGAGAGTTTAGACAAAAAAATCGCTGCTGTCCCGACTGTTCCGGTTGCGCCGACCGTCAAACCTGCAATTTTGCCAACAGTCGCGTCTGTCAAATCTGATGTGTCCGAATTAGACACGCAAATCGCGCGTTTAGTCACAGCACAGAAGCGGGCCGATGATAGTGTGCCTACTGTGTCGCGCCGCGTAATATCGGCACCAATCGCTGATGTGAAAACAGAAAATGTACCTGTTAATGTTGCATCAAACCAGTCGCAGAAAAACGAATCTATTTCACTACGTCGCATGGTTGTTCCAATGGATACAGAAGATGTTGTTATGCGTGCGGTTGAAAAAGCAAAATCACCGCGTATTGCTGCTGTCCGTGAAGATATGAGCAATATGAATCCGAACGAATTGCGTCGCGCATTTCGTAAAACATTCTTGTCTGAAAATAAACATCTATCAACATTCCCAATAGAATCGCGTTTTGACACGGTCAGTGATATGTCCGCATCTATCGAAGGTTTTACTGCTAAGCATGACCTGTCCGAAGATTCGCGTGTTCGTCCACTGGAAATTAAAATAAAATTCCGTAATGCCGATTCTGCTATATCGCGCGATAATTATAAAATGCTGACAGAATATGCAGCGTTTGTTGTTAATCGGCCGACGCGCGCAGTACAAATTGCAATCCCTCAGTACATGACGCAAAATTCAGATGAACGGAAATTGGCAGCACGTCGTTTAGCAATTATTGAGCAGGCACTGACAGATAATGGCGTATCGAAACAACGTATTGTTCCTGTCTTGTCAAATCGTAACGAGTCCAGTTTTGTTCTGCGTGTTCTCTCTGGCGATGAATACGAAACATTAACACAACAGTCGCGCAATATGTTTGGTGATACTGTTGGCAGAAAGACTTATAAAAGTATGTCGTGGTAAGGTTATTTAATAAGGTTATTGAATTTTTATTTCCGCCGGCGTGTCCACTGTGTGATACGCCGGTATCAATTCATGGTGAGTTATGTGCAGATTGCTGGACGGCGATGGGTTGGATTGAACGGCCGTATTGTGTACGGTGTGGTTATCCGTTTTTATCTGATTTAGATTTGGGTGGTGCGCCACTGTGTCCGAATTGTGCGGCGAGCAGCAATGAACTGGGGTGGATTCGCAGCGCGTGTGTATATGATGCGGCGTCGCGTTCGGCGGTGCTGCCGTTCAAACATGGTGGACAAATAAAATATGCGCGTTTTATGTCGCGTGCAATGATATGGGCGCTGCGTGATATTGATGTGGATATAGATATTGTTATGCCTGTGCCACTGGCGACACGCCGTTTGTTTAAACGTGGTTATAATCAGGCCGCGTTATTGGCGCGGCCTATTGCGCATGTGATTGGGGTTCCGATGGATTTGGATTCTGTTCGCAGGAAATATCGTCCTGACATGGGACATAAAAATGCGCGCCAGCGTATGGAAAATATTCATGGTGTTTTTAGTGTGGTAAAGCCATCAAAGATTTGCGGTCGTAAAATCTTATTGGTTGATGATGTTATGACGACGGGTGCTACATTCCAAGAATTGCGTCGCGTCCTGATGCGCGCTGGTGCATCGGCGGTTTATGGTGTGACATTTTGTCGTGTGGCACGCACGATTTAATTTAGTATTTTGAATTTGTTTGGGGTTTGTATATTGTGAACTGTGTTTTGCATTTCCTGATATATCAGCTTTGTTGAACATGCCTGGAATAGTTTTAAAATACACAGGGCAGGTTGTGCTACTGTCTTTTCTTTGTCCGAGATTATTGTATTGGCAACCTTGTGTCCGTCAACATAAATACTGTATTCGTAAATGGTCGCATCTTTGTCGTTGTACAGAACCATTTGTTCAAAATCGTATGATGTACCGTCTTTGCCAACGACATTATAATCAGTACTGGCCAAAGAATCGTCGCTTAAAACCTTGTATACTGACACGTGTCCGCCAATGATTGCTTGGCGGATTTTTTCTTGTAATAATGTGTCTGCTGCAAATTGCATTATCTTACTTTCTCGGTTATTTTGCCGTTCAAGAAATCAATCAGCCCTTGTTCAACTTTTGTTATATGTTTGTTTCCATTATAGATGCGTTGTAAAAACGAATGGCGTTCGCACACGGTGTGCAATATATCAAACATATCTTTTTCTTTTTGTGTTTTTTCTTTATGGGCGTTTTCGTACCATTCTACTTGAAATGTTATTCCATTTATAGTCAGTGTGTATAAACCGTAATCCCATCCGTTTGTATATTCCATCAAGATTTTACCATTTTTGTCTTTGATGATATACTCATCAACACCTGGATGGCGTGTTAAAACGACATTACTGCGTTTAATTGTGTCAATAATGGTATTTTTTAATAGTTCGTTCATCGTATAATTCCTTGTGTTTATAGTTTGTTATGTTTTATATATAGCACAAAACATTTGTTTGTCAATGCTTAACTTGGTTGCAAAATAAAAATAAATTGTTTAACATTTTTTCTGTCCTGTATATGTATAAATCTAAAAGGGGAAATTTATGAGATTAAAATTTTTATCTATTGTTGCATGGGGATTGATGCCATTCGTAGCAAATGCGGCAATGCCGTTTACTGGTTTTTATCAGACGATTGATGATGAAACAAAAACGCCAAAATCAATTGTTGCGCTGTATGAATATCGTGATGGTGATGACATGGAACTGGCTGGGCGTATTGTTGCGTTGTATGGCGCGGACGGTATCATTTCTGAAACGTTGTCAAATCCAACGCGTGTTGCAGAAAATGTTTCTGGTGCCCCAAAGATGGTTGGTATGGATATTATATGGAATATGGAATGGGATAATGATGATTATGAATACGAAGATGGAAAAATTATGGATCCAAAATCGGGTAAGGTTTATTCCAGTGTTATCTGGAAAGATAAAAAGAATCCAAGTGTGTTAAATGTTCGTGGTAAAATCGGACCTTTTGGTCGAACACAGAATTGGAATGTCTTAACTGTGTCTGAACTGCCGGCTGATTTGCAGGATTTGGACGTGTCTGGTTGGATGCCAAAGGTAATCAAAAAATAAAATAACCGCCCATTCGGGCGGTTGTTTTATTGTAATATATTTTTTGCATTTTCCAACAGTGTTATTGCTGTATCAATATCGTCGCGTGAATACGCCTGTGTTGCTGTGGTGGGGGTGATGACATTTTGTGTGGCGATATCGCTTGTGTCGTCTGGCAGATTGCCGTCGCGCAGTAATTTTTTTACCCCGGCAATCGTCATACCGTGCGTATACAGTAAATCTTTTATTTTGATTAACTTTTTTACGGTTTCTGTTCTGTAGTATCTGCGACCGCCTGCGCCGGTTGTTGGACGAATTGCAATAGGAAATTGTTTTTCCCAATATCGCAGTGTATGTGCCGGCACGGCCAGTTGTTTTGAAACTTCGTTTATAGATGCAAAGTATTCATTTGTGTTTTCCATGCCGACACTTCCTTTTTGTGTATTACTCTGAAACAACTGCTTCTGCTGTTGCAGATTCTTCTGTCGTTTCTTCTTCTTCGTCTGCACCTTCGATTGAAATAGCAGATACGACCTTTTCATTATCAGCGGTGCGGAACAGTGTCACGCCGGCTGTGCTGCGACCTGCAATACGAACATCGTCAACAGGTGTGCGGATAATCTTTCCGCCATCTGTGACCATGATAATATCGTGGTCATTTTCGACCGGGAAAGAACCAGCAACAGCGGTGTTTTTACCGCCCAGTTTAATATTAGTGAATCCGCCGCCACCACGGTGTGTCAGGCGATATTCGTATGAACTGGTGCGTTTTCCGAATCCGTTTTCAGAAATCGTCAATATGAATTCTTCGCGTGCTGCCATCTCGGCCATTTTTTCATCGCTCAGAACCAATGTTGTTTCTTCTTCATCAGAATCCGCTTCTTCTTCAATTCCAGTTTCTGCACGGCGTGCAGCGCGTGATTGCTTTATGTATGCTGCGCGTACGGACGAATCTGATTCTCCACGGTTCAGCATTGACATGCCAATGATTTTATCGTCTGCCCCTAATGTGATTCCGCGAACACCGGTCGAGTTGCGGCCGGCAAATACACGAATTTCTGGAACAGGGAATCGAATTGCACGACCGCGATATGTTGCCAGGAATACATCTTGGTCTTCTGTGCATGGCATAACAGAAATCAAACTGTCGCCTTCGTCCAGTTTCATTGCAATTTTTCCGTTTGCGCGGATTGAATCAAAATCTGACATACGGTTGCGGCGTACGGTACCGGATGCGGTTGCGAACATCAAGAAATGTTCCTTGTTTGAATTTGCGACGCGTTCCACTTCTTCTTCTGGTACTGGCAGTATTGCAGTAATCGTTTCGCCATTCTCCAGCGGCAACATATTTACCAGTGGTCGTCCCTTGGCAGCGGCGGCGGCTTCTGGCAATTTGTATGTTTTTAATTTATAGCACAGTCCCTTTGAACTAAAGAACAGCAATGGTGTATGTGTGTTTGCGACAAATACTTGAACGACATAGTCGTCGTCTTTTGTTGCCATTGCATTGCGTCCTTTGCCACCGCGTTTTTGTGCGCGATATGTGTCCAGTGCAACGCGTTTGATATATCCGGTATTAGAAACTGTAATAACCATATCTTCGCGTGCAATCAAATCTTCGATGTCGATATCTATTTCTGCATCTGAAATTTCTGTGCGACGTGGTGATGCCCAGTTATCACGCACTGCGGTTGTTTCGTCTCGAATAATCTGAATAATGCGTTCTTGGCTGCCAAGGATATCCAACAGGTCACGAATTGTTGCGCCCAGGCTTGTCAAATCATTGTGAATCTTGTCGCGTTCTAATCCTGTCAGGCGATGTAATTGTAATTCCAGAATTGCACGTGCCTGGTCTTCGGACATAAAGAACATACCGTCTTTGTATTCTGTATTTGGATCATCAATCAGTTGGATATATGATTCGATATCTGATGCCTTCCAACCGCGTGAAATCAGTGCTTCGCGTGCAACATCTGGGTTTGGACTGGATTTAATCAGTTCGATAACTTCATCCAAATTACCAACCGCAACCGACAACCCCAGTAATGTGTGGGCGCGATTTCGTGCCTTGTTCAAATCAAAGATTGTGCGACGACGAATTACTTCGGCACGGAAATCTATGAACGCATCCAGAACGCCACGAACATTAAATAACATCGGCTTGCCGCGGTTTAATGCCATCATGTTAACTGGGAAACTGGTCTGCATTTCTGTATATTGGAACAGATGGTTTAATACCACTTCTGCGATTGCATCGCGTTTTAATTCAATGACAATGCGCAGACCTTCCTTGGATGATTCATCGCGAATTTCAGAAATGCCTTCGATACGTTTATCTTTGATTAACTCGGCTATTTTGATGATTAATTGCGCCTTGTTCACCTGGTATGGTATTTCGTCAACGATGATTGCCTGGTGATCACGAAAATCCTCCATATGTGTTTTTGAACGAACGATAATAGAGCCGCGTCCAGTTGTATGCGCTTTGTATGCGCCGGCGTGTCCCATAATCATTGCGCCTGTTGGGAAGTCTGGTCCTGGGATAATGCCGAACAATTCGTCATCGGTTAAATTTTTATTGTCCAAGATTGCTAAAATACCATTGCAGATTTCTCCCAGGTTATAGGTTGGGACATTTGTTGCCATACCAACTGCAATACCTGAACCACCATTGACCAAGAAATTTGGAAACTTGGTCGGCAGGACGACTGGTTCCTGCAAACTGCCGTCAAAGTTTGGCATCCAATCAACGGTATCTTTATCCATGTCGTCCATCAATGATGCGCCCAGTTTTGACAGGCGCGCCTCAGTATAACGCATAGCAGCGGCCTTATCCCCGTCGCGTGAACCGAAATTACCCTGACCCTGGACCAGCATTTCGCCCATTGAAAAATCTTGGCCCATACGCACCATGGCCTCATAAATAGAACTGTCGCCATGTGGGTGGTATTTACCCATAACATCACCGACGATACGTGCAGATTTTACAGTTGGTTTTGTTGCCGGTGCAACATCGTTCATAACATACAGAATTCTGCGGTGTACAGGTTTACATCCGTCGCGTACATCTGGTAATGCACGGTCGACAATAACAGACATCGCATAGTCCAAGAAACTGGTCCGCATTTCGTGTTCTAACGAAGACTGTGGAACCTTTACTTCATTTACTTCATTGATATTTTCTGACATACTGCCTTTCCTATTGTTAATAACACACAAAACATAGCAGATTTTTGGGCTTTCCGTCAAGAAATAAAGGTTAAAAAATCGTTTGACAAATCTATTCTTTGTGATAGTCTTTGTTGGGAGTAATAGTATGACAATGGAACAAATAAAACGCGACCTAAAAGAAGGTCAACAGATTATAGAAGATGCGCGTAAATCTGCCGGCGATGACAAATTGGCACAGGTGTGTTATTCTTGTCAGGCGTGGGGATTAAACAGAATTATTGATGCGATTGACACTGTGCGTTATATAAAGCGTTTTTTGCATCAAAAACACAAATAGAACAGGGGACAATATGTTTTTACCATTTTACAGATTATTAACGGCTATATTTGTATATTATTTGTTTTTAGAAGGTCTGAAAAAGATGGGGCTGGTAAAATCAAAATAATTTAAAGAAAATAGTTGCGTTTTTATAAATCGTATGATTAAATAGACGCACAAACGGATTTTTTCTGGGTGCTTATGATGCTGCTCGGGCACACGGAATGGAAAAAGAAAAGAAAAAACTAAGGGAATTAAGTCATGGCAACAAAACGTACATATCAGCCTTCTAAGACACGTCGTGTTCGTACACACGGTTTCCGTGCCAGAATGGAGACCAAGGGCGGCCGCGAAGTTTTGAATCGTCGTCGCGCAGCAGGTCGCAAAAGAATTGCAGTATCTGCAGTCAGATAATAAAAAAAACGCCTAATCAGGCGTTTTTTATTTAGATTTTTGTTGCATGTACATAACCAAATCAACCGAAGTCATCTTTTTTGTTGATTTGACGGTCTGCAATTTAAAATTATGATTTTCTGGTGTACGTTGGTTGTACGCCTTTAAAAACGACGTCCAGTAATCAACATAGTTTTTTGTAGGTACATGATTCATGCCCCACAGATAGTCTATAAAAATGATTCCGTTGGTATCGTTTAACTTTTTAGACAATGGTCTTAAAACTTCCATGTGATAGTAGAGCATCGCTATCATTGCATCTTCTATTCCTGGAAGCATTGTTTCAAAAATGTTTGACAACATCATGACATCGTATTTTTGATTTATTGTATGTGGTAATTGTTTTATATCTACGTGTTTAAAATCAAATTCCTGTGGCAGAATTGCTTGCAAATCCTTGTACTTGTTCCTGTTTTGTAAATATGTGATATTTTCCAGATTATATGTTTCATTGAATTGAGTGAATTTTCCTAGTGTTAAATTCATCAGCAGCATAATTTCATTTCTGGACAGATTTTTTTCAATTGGCTCCAATAAATCCAATTTGAATCGGATTTTTTTGGAAAAAAAGAAGTCCATAAATTTATCATAGTCCAGATTGCGAATCATTCTGGTTTTTAAATCCATAACCGATTTCTGCATAATGTTTATATCAAAGGTGTCGACGTGTTTTGCGCCGGCCAATAATGCCTCGAATGCGTGGTCGCCAGAACTAGCAACGGTCAGAACGTTTTTGTTTTTTACTCCACCCGATTTTGCGATATATTCCCGCACATTTTCGTTTGTAAATAAGTATACAGGAGAGTTATTGTCGTATTTTACGGTCTTTGTCATAAAAATAGCTCCTTTTTGACAAACTATAAACAAAAAACATTGTTTGTCAACTATTTCTATTTGTGTTTTTGTGAAACAAGACTATCTTTTGCCTGCAACAACCGTTCTATCATTTTCAGCCGGCTGGTAATTTGTGCATTTGTCAGGCTATCAAAATATTGTGTGATGTTTTGTTGTGTTGTCGCGTTTAACGGTATTGTTCGTCTGATGTTCCGCAATCTTTCAATTGTGCGATTGTTTTGGTTGTATGCGAATTGTGCACGTCTTACTTCTGGCACATGAAAGAAAGTATAAAATGTTTCTTCGTTACATGGAATGTCTGAAATGTACGATGGACTTTGTTCTGCGGCGCGTTGTGCGCGTTTTAACTGTATTTTGTTATCGTATCTTAAACTGTCCAGTTGTTTGTTTATAGTGTTTCTGGCAACAATATCCTTGTTATTATTTATGGAATCGCTGGTGTTTTTATCTTTGTTGTATGCAATGCTGTCAATTTCGTTAAACAGCTGTTTTATCGCGCTGTCTTTACTGGCTATGAAACTATCTATGATAAATTTTTTTATTGTATCCTGTTGTGCGGCATCATTCTTTTGTGTCGTGTTATCTTTTTCTGTTTGTTCTGTCTGGCTGTCAAAAAAAGCGATGCCAGTGCAAAATGCCATTGCAAACAATATCGCAAACACGAAACGGTAATCAGAATTATTATTAAAATTAGAAAAAACGCTACTCATAACAAAAAGCTATAAAATGGCAGTCCCAACGGGAATCCGCGTGAATAAAAACCCTGCAAGTTGCGTTATTAGCAACGCGCAGCAGGTTTGCGTCACAAGGAACCCCGGTTCACACGCGCCATTGTTCAATCTTGGCAGTCCCAACGGGAATCGAACCCGTGTTACCAGAATGAGAATCTGATGTCCTAACCGCTAGACGATGGGACCGTGAAAAACATATTACACACATTTATTAGATTTTTCAAATGAAACTTTTCCTTGCGCATAAATTTTTTTTAACCTAGGATAGGTTTATATCATGGCTGGCAAACTAAGGCGATTTTTTACAAATATTATATGCGGTTGTGTTTATAACAAAGATACGCGCAAGCGGTTGCGTGTTGTTCTTAATTCGCCGATGTCTTCTTATGTTCGATTTATTCGTAAAAATATCGGCGGTCCAATTCGTAAATTAAAAACATTTGTTGGGTATCAGGCACGTAATTTGATTATCAGTGTAAATGATGGTTGTGTATATAAATTTCCGCTGCGTCGTTCTGATTCAAATTTGTTGGCAATGCGTGAAAAAAGAATAACGGATGCGTTATCATCTATTTCACCTATAAAAATACCGTCGGTTGAAATTTTTGAATATCACGGTGTGCTGGTGCGTCGTTATCCATATGTTCACGGCACGCGTCTGCGTGAAATGTCATTAGATGTTGTGATGGAAAATATTAATATTCTGGCTCCACAAATTGCAAGGTTTCTGTATGAAATTGGTATTTCTGACCCTGTCCAGATTTGCGATTTAAAGCCGGCACCTGATGCGCGGCCTGGATATAAATACGGTTGGTTTCATGGTGATATTGGCGACAATTTTTTTGTAGATATGAATACAATGAAAATAATATCTTTTATAGACTGGGAAGATTGTTATTTTGGTGATTTTTCTGCGACATTTACTGGGGATAAACGTTCGCCAAATCGTGAATTAATGCGTGCGGTATCGTGTGAATATGATAAATTATATCATGGGGGAAAGCATGGGACCTAGACGCGTTATATCTAATATAGTTTGCGGTTTTATACCTAACAAAAAGACCCGCAGCAAGGTTCGTGTTATTTTTAATAATCCATGTGTTCGTAATTATATAAAATATGTGCGTCAATGGGCTGGGGTAAATTGTGGTGGGGTGAAAAAACTGTCTGTGAAATTTGGTGTTGGTTGTCACAACATGGTTGTGTTGTTGAATGATGCGCATGTGTTTAAATTTTCTTTGTTGCCTGGACGTGAAGGGCGTGCCTATCACGAAGAACGTGTTGTAAATGCGTTTCGCAAGATTTCACCGATACGTTTTCCTGAAATGGAATTGATAGAATTAGAAGATACAGTGGTTCGTCGTTATGAATTTATTTCTGGTAAAATGCTAATGGATTTCTCGCCGACCGTTATAAATGAAAACAAAACAAAAATTGCACAACAGTTGGCAAAATTTATATATACGATTGGCTGTTCTGATCCGGTGGAATTGTATGATTTAAAACCAAATTTGGCTGCAAAGCCCGGTTTTTTGTATGGTTGGTTTCATGATGATATTGGTAATAATTTTATGATGGATGATGATTTAAATATAGTTGCATTTATAGATTGCGAGAATATGAAGTTTTGTGACTTTAAAAAATCGCTGTCAAATTCTGAACATTTTTGGGATAAAAATGGAATTCGCGGATTGATGATAGAGGTTTTATCACATTATGCGAAATTATATTACACAAAATGTGATCAAGATAAATAAAAACACCGGTCGTACCGGCGTTTTTATTTATCTGCCACGCAACTGACGTAATTGCTTCAGATTTTTTACATGCGCCTTCTGTTGTGCGTATGAAGATTTGTCGAATTTGCTGTGATTGGACAGCTTTTGTTTCTGCATCATGCGTTTTTGCAATTTTTCGCCACGAATGCCAATCCCATCAATGTGTTTTTCGAACGCGATTTGTTGTGCTTCGGTTAATTTTATATTATTGTTCAATGCATCCAGAATAATGCTTTCGCCTTCATAAATGCGACTCATTTTCATTGCGTGTGCAATTCGCTGAACTGACATGCCGTTGGGAATTTTAAATATTCCACGGTCTACTTGTTGCTGGATTTTGTCATACAGTGCATCGCGTTTTTTTGCCCCCATCAAAATGTCCAAAGAACTGTCGCAGAAATTGTTTATTGCTTGTAATTGTTGATTGTTTTCTGTTACTGTTTTTTGTGGGATTTTTTCTGCTTCTTTTTTTGTTTCAATCTTTAAAGTATTTGCAGGTGTGTTTTGTACATTAACAATTCTTTTTTTAGGATTGTTGTCATCTGTATTTTTATTTTCGTTCACGCACTTGTTACAAAACAATGTTGTCATTCCAACCAGGGCGGCACTTAAAACAATTGTTCCCCACAGTGTTTTTCTGTTCTTGTGTTCTGGTTGTTGTGGAATTACCTTTTTGGGTTCTTCTTTTTTTTCTTCTTTATTCTTTCCAAATCCGAACAATGATTTTACTTTGCTTGCGCCGCGTTTAAAACGCGCAGACCATGTATGATCGTACAGTTTTACTGCATCAGGTTTTTGTCCGCGTGCAATACACAGTTTTTGCATTGCAATATGTGCATTTTCGGAATAGATTCCATCTGTTCCATAGCCGCATTCTTTTATCAGTTTTTCAACGGTGTTTATCATATCTTGATTTGTGATATCGAATTCTACCTTGTTGCTTGCGATTGCTGTGATTATACAGTTGGTCAATGCGGATTCGTATCCTTTTAACTTTCCTTGCTTTTTTAAATATTTTCGTTCTGCAACGGTATTTGATGTATATGTTTCCAATATATCGCGACTTAATGAAAAATTATAATATTTAAAATCCGATGTTGTCATAAAAGAACCTTGTTTTAACTAACGGCTGATAAATTTATTATGAAAACACCTGCTTGTCAATCTTCTTGTTGATTTTTTTGGGTTTTGTCTATGAAAACGAACCTAGTTATTTTTAGTTTTTAAAGTTCTATACATATATTATCAAACCAAAAGGATGATATATGAAACATAACTTAATAATAGGCATTTCTGTATTGCCTGCGTTGTTGATTATGCCGGCCGTGGCGGATACTGTTTCATCGCGCCAGGTAATTTCGGAAAATACGACATATAATAATCTGGTTGCAGAAAATATTGCATCAACGACTGCGAATAATGGTGGTGTATTTTATATGCAGGATGTTCCAGATGTCACATTGTTATTTGATGGAGAAACATTATTTGTGGGCAATTCGCTGAATGATGGTGGTATGGGCGGTGCGATTGGAAATGGCTGGTTGTCATCAATCAGTGGTTCTGGATACACCCAGGGTGGCAAAATAGTTTTTGACGGCAAATCAATTTTTGATGGCAATACTACAAATAATCAAAATGGCGGCGGTGCGATATTTAATTACGGTAATGGAACTGCTGCAAACCCAGATGTTGTGTTCATTGGTGCAACAACATTCAATGAAAACAAGGCAACGACTGCCTCTAACAGTGTTTTTGCTGGTGGTGGTGCGATAAATCATCGTAGTGGTATGATTGTTTTTAATGATACTGCGACATTTGTTGGTAATGAATCTGCCAGTCGTGGTGGTGCAATAATTGCAGGTGGCGACGTGATATTTAATAGCACTGCTGAATTTAGTGGTAATACGGCCGCTACAAATGGTGGCGCAATGGCGATATTGGGTGGTGATGTCCTGTTTGAAAAAACAGCAAACTTTGTAAATAACAGTGCGACCGGTGCATCTGCGATATTTATAGATGAATCCGGCAGTCAATTAACATTCAAAGATGCTGCAAACTTTATTAATAATACCGGTGTTGGAACATTGTTAAATAATAATTCAACTGGAAGTGTTTCGTTTGCAAACGGTGTAAATTTTACAGGTAACACAAATAATTTAAATGGTGCGCTGGTTAATTCAGGGACGATATCTGTATCTGGTGGTGATATGATATTTGCCAGTAATATTGGCAGTAATGGTGGTGGTTTGAAAAGTTCTGGTACCTTGACAGTAAACACATCGGGCAGTGTTTCGTTTACCTCTAATAGCACCAGCAGCAGTGCCGGCGCATTAGAAAACAGCGGCAATCTTGCATTAACGTCTAAGTCTGTTCTGTTTGCAAATAATTCATCTAATTCGGGATATGGTGGTGCAATATTCAATGTCAGTGATACGACTGTTTCTGGAACAGAAAATGTATTTCGTGGCAATATTGCGCGTGATACAGGCGCGGTAAAAAGTGGGGGTGGTGCAATCCATAATCGCGGAAATAACGGCACAACGACATTAATCATTGGGACTAATTCCAGCACTAATTTATTTGAATCAAATGTTTCCAGTGCGCATGGTGGCGCGATTGTTGCGCGTGCCTTTGATGGGGCAGGGCAAGATTCAGATATTGTAATTAATGGTGCGACGCGATTTGTTAATAATTCTGCAACATTGAATGGCGGTGCGATATGGAATGCGGTTGCTGAATCTGGTGGCACGACTGGTGAATCAAATATAGTGTTCAATAATAATGTCGCATTTGTGAATAACAATGCAGGTGGCATGGGTGGTGCGATATACAATAACGACACAATAACATTTAATGGCGAAGCGATATTCCGTGGCAATACTGCAAATGGTATTGGAAATGATATTCATAATGATGGAACTGTGAATCTAAAGGGGAATACAACGATTGTTGGTGGCGTGACAGGAACAGGGGCATTGAACATTGCGTCTGGTGCGATATTGGATATTGGTTCGTCAACAGTAACCCAGGGTTCGATTATGCTAGATGGCACAATGTTGGCAACATTGCGCAGTGCAAATAATGCGCAAATTAACGTGACGAACGATGGTGGTTTTACAGGTGGTGGCAAGATAAAGTTTGCGTTTGATGCGGCCGGTACATACAAAGTATTTGGTAATCAAATTTTTGGCAATGTTGATGTCAGCAGTCCGATTTATGACATGACCTGGGATGGTGGCGATGTGACCGCAACCGTAAAATCTGCATCAGATATTGCGCAACAAAATAATATATCAGATGATGCGGCGCGTACTGTTGCAGGTGTTGCTTCTTCGTCATCGGCACCATTGAACGAATTATCTGTATTGATTCAGAACAGTTTGTCCACAGGTACAGAATCTGCGCGTGCAGATGTTGAAAATGCGGTTATGGCGATAAATCCAGAAACTGAATCAGTGTCCCAGTCGGTCGGCATGGGAATTCAACAATCCTTGACAACTGTTGCGGCTGAGCGTATGGGCCTGACGGCGATGGGGCGCAGTGGCGGTGATGTTCGTATGATGCCAGGCGGCATCTGGGCCCAGGGGCTGTATAACAAATCCAAACAAAACAACGCGTTTAACGCATATACGCGTGGCATATCAGCTGGTGTTGATGGTATCTTTAATGAAGTGTTGACACTGGGTGTTGGTTATATGTTTGGCCATTCAGACATTGGTGCGGTTGCGCGTAATACAGAAATAGATTCCCACTCTGTATTTGTTTATGGTCAGTACAAGCCTAGTAATTGGTACATGAACGCAGTTATGAATTATACGACATCTGATTATTCAGAACGTGGTTCTGCGCTGGGGCTGGATGTATCTTCGGATTACACGATGGATGCGTTCGGTGCAAATGTTGCGTTTGGATATGATTTTATTGGTGGTATCACGCCCGAGGTATCATTGCGTTATATCTATCTTGATTCTGTAAATTATGCTAATTCTATGGGTGTCAGAAACAAGATTGACAGCAGTGATTATCTGACGGCTGCAATTGGCACGCGCTATGGTTTTGATTTATTGCTGAATAACGGTTGGGTGTTGCGACCTGCGATGCGTTATGCGTTGAAGTACGATTTGTTATCTGATGACAATCGTGTCACGGTTGCGATACCTGGGGTTAACGCGTATTCCTTAACTGGCGATCGTCTGTCTCGTATTGCGAACGAGGTTGGCTTGGAATTGGGTATGATGTATGGTCCGTTAAACATGGCGCTCAGTTATGATATCGAGGCGCGTGCAGACTACACATCTCAGACCGGTCGTGTAAAATTCAGATACGAATTTTAAAAAAAAAAGCCCCAGAAATGGGGCTTTTGATTCTAAAGAAAAGTATGCTATAATAACAACAAAGCGAAAAAGGAGATTTTATCATGGCGGAAAAAACAGACTATGTTAACGAACGTGTTAATATTGCCCAACAGGAAATATTGAAACGTGCAAAAAGGCTGGAACGTATCGCACGTTCAACCCAGGGCAAGAAACCTGTTGCAGGCCTGCGGGAAGGTATAGAATTGGTTCGTGAAATGATAGAAAACCAATCAAAATTATACGATGTTGTTGTATTTGATACGCCAAAAACTAATTTGGAACAGCATCGTAATCTGATGCTGATGACTGGCGGTATGGATCAATCTGTCCAAGAAGGTATCAAGGCTGCCACGGGCGCAATTGATTCCATGTTAGATGCGATTGAGCAGATGGCACGATAAAAACGCCCATTTGGGCGTTTTTTTTATTATTTATTCTGCTTGTTTAACGCTGTTTATTCTTTTTTTCTGTTAAATGCAGGCCCGCAACACCGGCGCCTAATGCAACAATCGAAGCGCCCAACATTTTGAATATAGATTCTTCGCTTGCGAGTCTTTTTTCTTCGCGGATACGTGTTGCTTCATCGGCGTATTGCAATTCATCACGAAAATCGGATGTGCCTGCTGCAGCCAGTGCCAGCATCATACCAACACCAACTGATGTTAAAGATAGGTTTCTTAACCAAGTGCGTCTTTTTTCTGTCATTTTAAATCCTTTGCTTATTTCTTACACAATAGTATATAGTACAAAACGCAAAGTTGTCAAGTGTTTTTATGATAGTTTATTTATAATTTCTTTCAAAACTTGTTCATATGTGCCCAGTGCATTAATGTCAATACGTTCGTTTGCAGTGTGGGCTTGGTTTATATCGGCGGTACCGAATACAACGGTATCGATGCCTGCGTTTGCGAAAAATCCTGCCTCGGTTGCAATTGTGCTTGCTGACCTGTTGGTGTGTGTAATGTTTGCAATTATTTCTGAAATCTTGCTGTTTTTGCTGGGGGACAGTGAAAATATATGTTCCGCAGAATGGGTTTTTATTACTGGGTTTATATATTTTTGTTCTAAATGTTTTTGAAAATCTTGCATAGATTTTATTATTTCTTTTTGGTGTTCTGTCTTGGCAAAACGTATTTCCCACTCAAAACTTGTATTATCTGGCACTATGTTTCGTCGTTGTCCACCATCTATTTGTCCGACATTAATGGTTGTGCCGCTATTGACATAAGTATCGGCTAATTTTTGCAGATGTGAAATCAATTCACATGCAATATATATCGAATTAATTCCATTGGATAAATTGCTGCTGTGTGCGGCACGTCCTTGGATTGTGGTTGTATACCCACAGTATCCATTGTGTTCAATAATGATTTCAGAATTTGTTGGTTCTCCTATAATTGCCATTTTTGGGGTTATATTATTTTGTGCCATAAAATTGCATATATGCCGTATGCCAAATGCATCTGATTCTTCGTCGCCTGTAAATACCAGCAGGATTGGAAAATTGTATTTTTTAAACTCATTTAACATGCCCAAAATAATTGCAATAAAATATTTCATATCGGCCACGCCGCGTCCAAATATTTTATTGTCGGAAATCGTTGCAACAAAAGGTGGCGTTTTCCACATTTCTGGGTTTGCCGCAACCGTGTCCATGTGCCCAGACAAAACTATTCCAGAATTTATATCACGCAGCGCACCAGTATTTATTCCTGCGATAATACTTTCTGCATTATTTTCTGTGTGCGGAATGCGCTGAAAAATAACGTTATGTCTTTCAAGAGTATTGCAAATATAGTCCGCAATATTTTTTGTTCCTTTATGCGTATCGGATTGCAATGCAACTAATTCAGATAAAATTTGGATAGTGTTTTTCATGTGTGACTCTTTGCCTGTATTTTATACACAGTAAAATCCAGGTGCAAATAAAAAACTGTATAAAATAAGGTCGGCTGACATGATGCGAACAAATTAGTCTTGTTCTTTTTGAGAGTTTAGTATTTTCATATTTTGCTCATTGATGTCTTTTACAAAATTTTGTAGAGACATATTGAATATGCCGTCGTTTGGAGAATTTTTTAATTTGTTTGATACGTCACATAAATACGCAATGTCCACATCTTCTATATTAATTTTTACATCTGATATTTTATTATATTCACTAATTACCCGACACGTTAAATTACGTGAAATAAAAGACAACTTATAAAAATCCAAAAAGCATTTTTGAACACAGGTATCACCGAAATCAAAGATTCCAACTAATTCTTTTGTGTCCGGATTCAGCGCCATGTTTCTGCCGTGCATATCAAAATGACATACAACGTCTGGGTAATTTGTATTTATCTGTGCGTGATTATATTTATTAAAAATGAATTCTGGTAATTTGTTTTTTAACTCAGAAAATCCGTTCAAGCGCATTTGGCCTAATATAAAAGCGACATTTGTTTTTGATACTGGTATTTGTTCTGATTTTTTACATGTGTGTATGACTGACAAAAATACGGCTAATTTTTTTGCCAAATTTACCTTTTGGGGTTCCGTCAATTGCGCATATTGAGATGGCCCTAATGTTTCGCCGATCACAGCCTTGTGCCAAACAAATGGAAATGTTTCGTGTGGCACATGATGTGTTTCAGGAATATCTAACC
>JAZTWT010000011.1:0-63449 GCA_045636045.1 Candidatus Enterousia sp.
AGTCCTAAAAATTGACTATTATTTTGTCAAGTAATAGTTTTTAGGAGTTTTGCTATGGCCCAAGAAGAAATTATATTTCCAAATAATATTCGCAACATTCGTTTGGCAAGCGGCATGAAAATGACAGAATTGGCACGAAAAAGTGGCCTGTCCCTGTCTGCTGTTTCAAAAATCGAAAAAGGTGTACGTCGCCTGAACCAAAAGCAGTTGTTGAATGTTTGCAATATCTTAGGATGCAAATTATCTGATATTTTCATCAAGGAATCTGATGATGTCGCAAACCAATGGCAAAGCGAAATCAAACGCCGTTTGAATGACAATGAAAACAGTGGACTGAAGGTGTTTGGCAGCGGTCTGCGTAAAATCCGTCAACAGTCGGGCAAAACCATCGCACAGGCCGCCAAAGAAGCCGGTATGACATTGTCCGTTTATCATAAAATCGAAGTTGGGCAGCGCGAAATATATAAAAACGAAATCGAACCACTGGCCAAATCTTTCGCAATGGGTGCAGAAGATTTATTTGATAAAATTGCAAATCTGTATAAATCAGGCGAATTGAACAAGCATATCAGCAAAGTAAAAGAACGTGTAAAATCTGTTCTGGTGCCGGGTAATCCATTGTCTGGCATTGATATGCATGGCAGTTTGTATGGTGCAAAGTTATATGATAGTGCACGCAAAAAATTAGTTCCTGTATTTGGTACACCATCTGGAAAATCAATCGCATTCAAAAAATCTGATAAAACAATGATTGTTGCACCAATGACACTGGAAGGTCGCGCAGGAATTTACGCCGTCGCCCCGAATACAAAGCGCCTGGGTGGTATTATCCCAGAAAAATCATATGTATTTGCAGATGCAATGACACAAGCACAGCCAGGTGATATGGCAGTATGTATTGATACAGATTTTGACACACTGGATAATGAAACAACAATTAATGTCCAGATTGTTAGCGTACGCCAGGATTCCAAAGGTAAAATTTATGGGCATATTTCTGGGCCAGATGAAAAAATCACCGGTCAGGTCATGCACAAGGTTGTAATGATTGTTATGGAATAAGTCATATCCATTTCACCAGGAGAGAGGCACGAAATGAAAGCAAAAATCAAAACAATCGCACAAAGATTATTAAACCTGTATCGCCAAGAACATGTTATTGTTGGCGGATGGGCGGTGCTGAATCCGATATTTCTGAATGATGCAAACGATGATGTTATTGCGGAACTGAATGATATGCCGGCCGGCAAACTGTTGGTTCAGCATATTGAAAATCTGCGCAGTGGTAAAACCCCAATGGATTCTATTGAACGTGAACTGTTGCCATATGGGGGTATGATGACAGAATCAATCGCATCAATCAATCTGCGTGATGGTGAAATGAATGAACTGCAAAGGGCAATTCAAGACTTTATCCCGGATCAGGCTGGTCTGGATATGTTTTTGTCATTGCCGGTTGTTCGCAGATTTGGCGAAGAATGGCCGGTCGCAATTCGTTCTGTGATTGCCAAACAGCCACAGTTGCTGGCAAAGTGGGACGTAATTAAACAGACGTATGATGCATACCGATTATGGGATTCTGCAAATGAAATTATTTCAAACCCATTGTCTGAACGTGCACGTGCATTGGTTCAATCAGATATGCCTGATTATGAAACATATCTGCCAAAATTTGGGGTCCAGGGCATTGAACTGTTGGAAAAATTGCGCACATTTATCAGTACTTTGAATTAGTCTTCTTCGCAGGTTCTGTATATCGTATCATGGGTATGCGGCGTACCAATGTAAATCATTGTGCCGGTGGGCGATAAAATAAAATCTAATTCACGCAGTCTTTCACGCAGACTTTCACGTTTTTGGGCTGTGTTGGTTGTATTTGGAACCTCGATATCATCGCAAATAATCAGGTCTGCACGCATGCCTGTGATATTTCCATGAATCCCCTGGCAGATAACCGACGGTTCGCGTATTCCGATTGGACGATTTATTGTTATGCGACCCGTGGCCCATTCTTTCTTGTTCGTCGGTATCAAATCAGCACACCACGGATGATTTTCCAAGATATGACGTACATGACCGACCATACGCGATGCCAAACCATTTTCTGCAGATAATATCAATATCCGTGTTTCTGGGCGCATGTACAGAACACATGCCACAAAAATACCAACAACCGTTGATTTTCCGGAATGACGAAACGCCATCAACAACCCACGATGTGGTGATTTTTCCCAAACATCAACCAGAAACGCCATTATCTGTTTGTGATGCTTTGGGGTTTTATACCCCAAGATTCGATTCCATTCATCCAGAAAACTACAAAACCCCGTAATCATCGATATTTTCGTTTGATGCAACATCTGTGATATAACCATAATCGTTTATCAATTTTGGCAGCGCGTTTTCCAAAACACCCAATAAATTACGATACAGCCCCAGAACCGCCCCACCTGATAACTTGTCAGATATAACAGAATGGGTATAATCAATCAAAGATTTGATATTATCATGACGATTTGTCCATTCTTGTAAATCAATGTCTATTGAGCGCAAATCCTGGAACGCGGATAATAGAAAGTTAAAGTCAGCGTTCAAATTTTCTGGTGCTATTTGTTTCATCGGTTGGTAATCAATTGTTCTGCTTAATGAAATTTGTCGGAAAATGTCTATTCTTGTATCAGCAGTGGGCGCTTCGTTAAAAACAACATTTCCACCCGAATAATCTTCGTTTGGCATTACAGAATACACCAGCCCCGTTCCAACGGTTTCATTTATCGCCACATGAATATCTGCAATTTGAAAAAAAGGAAAAGAAAATGCAAATTCTGTTGTCGCGCCGTCCGCTATATATGATATTTTATACATGTTATCCCCCCATACCACTAGCCACCAACAATATCATCAAAGCGCGACAATAAAGATTTTAATAAATTTGGTTTGGCAGCATGTGCTTTCTTTAATTTCAACAGGTTTTCATTGCGTTTCTTTTCATATGGTGCGGCCGTTTCTGATTTTAAACGTTTTAATACAGCACCTTCGGTTATGCCAGAATTTGACATACCAGATGCCCCATATTTTGCACGCTGGGTTGCCAAAACTTTTTTTATCAGATTTGTTCTTTCGGCATCATCCGTGGCCATTTGTTTCAAAATTTCCTGGCGCTGTGATTTTGCCTGTTTTTTATCTTCTTTGTAATCAAGCAGTTTTGTTACATCAGATACTATTTGTCCCATTTTTTTATCCCCTTTTGATAAGAAAAAAATGCATGTTATACCGAGTACCAACCATGTATTGTCATCGACAGTACAGTAATTGGTTCGGAATCTGTTCCGTGAACTGTCCACAATGGTTGAATGCAATCATTCATCGTTCCCAATAAATTAATTGATACATCACCACAAAAACCAGGACTGTCCGCAGAATATATTTCATTCGGTAAATTAATACGGTGCGAATTTATATGAACTGATTTTGTATCAAGCAAGCGTGCAACCAATTTTCGTAACTTTACGCGCGTAGCACTGTGTCCAGATGCGCGCAGCGGCAAACCAGATGCAATATATGAAAATTCATATCTTTCACAATCTTTCATTGCTGTTTCTGAAAAACATTCCAGGAACACACCATCTGCACGCCTGGTTGCCAGATATGTACGACCATCTGAGATGGCAACTGACATAACATGCCCCATGGTTTTATATCGCCCCCATGCGGATATACCCAATGCAGAATTATGATTCAAAACAGCAATCATGCCATCACCACACACAACGAATAATCGGTGCTGTAACGGATTGTACGCCATGTCCACAGGATTTTTTATCAAGTGTCGCGCAAATGCACATAAATCATTTGCGTTGTAATGTTCGCCCAATTCATCCAATCCTAATTCGCGAATATCGCAACCAGATGCGGACATGAATACTGTAGCCCCTTCGATTTTCTGTGGCGGCAGGAAACGCGCCATATATGAACCAATCGATGTATGCTGTTTTATATCGACTGATGATGGGGTTAATGGTTTACTGGAAATCGCCCATTCGCCAACATTTGTCAGAATTTGCAGGTTATCACTGCTGACGACGGTACTAATTTGTTGACGTTGCTGCGACAGTAATGATATGAATATCGCTTCGTCGTCCAATCCGGTTCCAACATCGAAATTGTTATGCTGGCCAACCTGCGACATCCAAATACCGCCCGGCCAATCACGCGAACCACCGAACACCAACCTGTCTTGATGAAATGTGATACTGCGTGGCCAACCACGACGCATGCCAAATGCCGCTTCGCGCCAATCTGAAACACTGCTGGACGGCAGTGAATATGCACCATTGGTATGCGCAACTATCTGTGTTGGGCTGATGTATTCATAGACATACCACTGTTTGTCCAACAGATATAGCCGCCCACCAACATTATTCGGTTTCCAGAAGTCTGCACTGGTTGTAAATGTGGCAAAGTTATTCCCATGCGAATTTGTTGTGACTGTAATTGTTATGTTAGACGCATCATCAAATCTGACAAATGGCATATTCAATGTCATGTCTGCGTCATTACGCAGAAAAGCAAATTCAGACAATGTAAAATATTGTCCAGACTGCCGTAAAACCTGGGGTGGGTAATCAGGATGCACAAATATCATTGTTCCGAAACGCTGGGCATACTGAACATGCGCCAACGCAGAATACGACCATGGTGTAATTATGTCTTGAACACGTTCTGTACCATGAAATATGTACATGTGCATATCAGTTAATGCAATTATATATTCATTTGATTCTGATACAGAAAAAGATATTATACGCGCATCCCCAGATAACTTGCATACAGACTCTAGCCCCATTCTGCGCGTGATTCCACCGCCGGCCAAGACATCCATATTTTCAAGTTTTGACAAACCGTTAATATCATCACGCGCATAAAAATCTGGGGAAACTTCACCATTTGCAAAAGAATTTTGTGTTTTTATAAAATTTGCCATTGTTTATCCCCTGATGTTAATAACGCGCAGAAATCAAAGAAAAATCACTGATTCCATTATTTGTTGTTGACGAGGCGTCCAGAAATTTTGCTGTTTGCAATTCTGTTTCATACAGTGCCACCAACATACGAAATATCGTCTGATCACCCATTAATGGAATACAAAATTCCATTGCCAGACGGGTTGCCGCCAATGATACAAAATATGCAGGAAACTTTTCTGTTGATGTACGCACCAGTGCAATTATTGTCACTGTTTCAGAATCTGAAAATATGCGATCGCCAATAATACGCCCTGATCCTGATGTGTGCAATACGCGCAAGACATTTGGTGGCAGTTGGAAATTACCGTCTGTATTGCGTTTCAAGTCAATTTCCGACGTAGCAAAACGCCATGGATAAATTGTAATCAATGAATCAATAACTGGGTCAAATAATGTGCGCGATAACTTGGCGGATGCAGTGTCATCGGTCAATGATTGAATTGGCTGTTCACCAAGTTTTAATAAAGCCATGGAACACAAGTCTATTTTGGTAAGCATTTTTGTTCCCTTTGTTTTTTATGTATTAAGATTAAAGGCCGACATTTTCGCCGGCCATTTTGTTGATATTTACGCCAATGCGACCGTCGTGACATTCAATTCTGTCAGATTGATTTTCTTAATCGCGGTGTTATCAGATGCATTAATAATGATAATATCACCGATATTCATAAGAGTTTTTACATTATTAAAATACCCGTTTGCCGTAATCGTCGCCAATGTTTCGGATGCACTGCTGTAATGCCATAATGTAAAACCGTTTGCATAAGCAATAACAGACAAATTTTTATTCTGAAAAGCCATGTATTTTCCCTTTTGTTTATTTTATTTGAAATCTGTGCTTTTAAGCATTTGCGCCATCAGAACATTTGATGCGAACAATACCATCACCATCAATCAAGACAGCACCCTGGGACATACTGTTGCTGATAAAGTGTGCTGCGCGTTCACCATGCCATGAAATATCAGACCTTACCTCTTGACCGCAGGCATGACCGATGCTGGATGCATGATAGATAAAGCAATCACGATTAGCGCCCGATACCGGCAAGCCATTATGCAACACCCATGTGATACCCAACCATTTGCGTGCTTCGAAACCGTTTAATAATGGCGTGTCAGATACATAATCCGCAGATACAAATTCATCCATGCTTAACAGTTCGTTCCACTGGTGAACACCAACAACCGCAAAACGACGACCATCATCTGGCACATCATTTGTGTTCAGAACTTCCAGTGCGCCTAAAACCAATTCCTTGGTCAGACCAGTTGTATAATCACCAATACTGGCGGTCGCCGTGTTCATTGCAGAAATAATCAATTCATCAGTTTTTCTGCCCAATGCATACGCACCAGCAGATGCAACAACGCGACGCTCGTCAATGTTTGTTTTTAATTCATCAAGGCTGTCAACCCAGTCGCCGGCATAATAATCCATTAACAAACATTCCACTGGTTCATGATTTAGATTCATAACAGGAACAATACCGTGACGTGATTTTGTGCTGGCTGTGCCACGTCCAACCTTTTGAAAGGTTGTTGATGCGCCTATCACACCTGATTTACTGCGAACTGTTGAACGCAGTTTTGTGCCCATCTGTTGATATGCCAAATGAACATCGGCTTCGAATTGTTTTACAAATACATTGTCTATGGAAACAGACATATAAAAATCCTTTGGTTAATAAATAAGAATTAAAATTCGAGTTTTGTATTTTGGTTATGCAACTAAATGCGCCAGAAAGACAAAATAAAAAATGGGTCTGCATATGCAGATTATCCGTAAAAAATATCAGTCAGACTGTGCACATTAATCTGACTGATACAATTTAAAAAAATACCCCGCGATTGCGGGGGTTATCTTATTTTTTCTTGCAACATTTTTTTGCAGGCGCTTTCTTTGCAACTGGTTTTGCTGCAACCTTCTTTACTGCAACTTTCTTAACTGCAACTTTCTTTGCAACTGGTTTTGCAACAACTGCTTTTTTTGCAGGTGCTTTCTTTGCAACTGGTTTTGCAGCAACCTTCTTAACCGCAACTTTTTTTGCAACCGGTTTCGCAGCAACTTTTTTAACTGCAACTTTCTTTGCAACTGGTTTTGCAACAACTGCTTTTTTTGCAGGCGCTTTCTTTGCAACAGTTTTCGCAGCAACCGCTTTTTTTGCGGGCGCTTTCTTTGCAACAGGTTTCGCAACAACTGGTTTTGCTGCTTCTACTTTTTTAGATTTTCTAAAGAAAAATCCCATTCCTTCTCTCCTTTAACTACGTTCTGTGACAGAACAAACATGTTTTGTTCTTACTGTGTATTTTATCACAAACACCAAATACTAGTAAAGAAGAAAAGTTATTTTTTATATTATGAATATAATTTTTTAAATCCATTTTCAATTTTACGAATGTATTCTGCATCACCATCACGCCAATATTTTGGATCGCGCATCATGCGACGCAAATCAGAATCGGATAAATTTTTTATGCTGTTTGATTCTGTTTGCACATCAGGTTCCATTGATTGCATCATCTTGTACATGCTTTGGATTCCCTGGGGTGACGCGCATAACGCTTCGTATGCATCGCGTGGCAGGAAGCGTTCACCAAACGTATTTATTGCATGTAATGTATCGTTCATTTTTTCATCATTACCAAAGATTTTTTTTAATTCGCTTACTGCATTATTTTCATTTTGCGCAGAAAATAATTCTGAAATTATTGGTGATAAAAATTCGTTTGCCAGTTCATAAATTTTTTCAACCTGGTTGCAAGTCAATCCAATTTGTAAAAATTTTTCACGCAGATTTTCATCATCATATAATTCGTTTGTCGGATATTCAGATGCATCTGTTGGTACACCAATCACATGATTAAAACGTTGACGCGTGGCATCGTCTGATTCAGATGTTGGTATGGTCACCATCGTTCCTATTTTCTTTTCCAGTTCTGAATATGATTTCATCAATGCAGACGCATTAAGTGTTCCATCTTCGTTTAAAAATTTTTCTGGAATATTATCCATTCTTGTTTCCTTTGGTTTCGTTTGATTTGCGCAGAAAATATATTCCGGCCAATGTAAATATTGATTGCAACATAACAAATAAATCACTGTCACCAACCAGGTATGCACCAACCGCTGATATTATTCCTGTTGCAGAAATTATGTATGTGCGATACCCTGACAGATATCCACCGCGTATAATATTTTTCATGTTCATCCCATCACAGATAAAATAACATACCGTCAATGTCAGCAATATAGCCACGCGCACGCGCCCATTCTGGCATAACATTCGCATGATGAAAACGTGTTGCGCCATGACAACAATCGGGCAGTCCACCACGCAACATGCGTTGCGCAACGCGCAGACACATACGAAAGCCACGTTCAATTGGACAAACGACCAAGCGTTCATGATATGGCGATTTATCGGATAAAACACGGAATATATTTTCATCAGATATTAAATCTGAAATTTCTATACCTGATTTGTTTGAATAATTCTGTATCATTGATGTTAATGCCTCGACCCCGGGCAATGATTGCGCACCTGTTTCTGCATACACAATGCGCGCAATGCGATATGCCAGACCGGCGGACATGTCCGTGTTATTAACAACTGTGAAATTCATGTATCCCCCCCTGGGTATAAAAAATCCCCATGTAAAGCCATGGGGATAAAAAAAATCCACACGCGAATGTGGATACAATTTGTGCTGTTTATGTTGCGTATACTAACATAATTTTATCAAAAAGTCAAGCAAATAATTTCAACTGCGGCGTTTTCAGGGATTTTATACACTTATTTCGTCCCCATACACCAGCAAATAACGCGTATCACGGCGCAAAACCAAAGCACCATTTTCATTTATCCCAACCAATGTTGCAGGCGCACCCTGATAACGCACAGGACAATTCAAACATGCCGCCAATTCTAACCAACGCGCACGCACACCACGAAAATCTGCACGTCGCCATTTATCCAGATTCCGCATCAGGCGATTTAATAATGATTCCAATGGCACTTCGGAATAATTGTCCATCTTGGTTGTTTTATATCGGTCAACCGTTGGATTTGATTTTACATTTATACCAATTCCGACAATAACAAAACGACCAGAATATTCAATCAGCGAACCAGAAATTTTCATGCCATCAACCAGGATATCATTTGGCCATTTAATCGTCGGATGTATGCCAAATGATGCGATTGTTTCTGCAACAGCCACCGCAACCGCATATGCCAAACGCGCATCACGTTCGTGGCAATCGTAAATAAAACTGACATACAAATTACCGTGGTGCGATACCCATGGACGACGAAAACGACCACGCCCGGCAGATTGTGCCAATGCCCATATCGCTGTACGATCACGCGCCCCACCCTGGGCGATTAAATCATGTGCATAGTCCTGGGTGCTGGGGATTTTATCAAAAGATATCAGTTTATAGTTTGCCAAGTTTATATACCCCATCTGTGTTTTGAATGAATTCACGACCAAACCTTTGCCGCAGTTGATATATTGCGGTATCAATGGTATGCGATGTGACATTTGGTATAAACCCCAGCGCACCACGCAAATCTGCGTATGCCATACCACCGGTTTTATGCAACAATACAATAATTCGCGACTGAAGTTGCGGCAAAGATATTCGCGAGCCAAATATCTGGGATAAAATACATTCGTTATCACTGGCGGATAATATTGCCGCCTTTAACTGCAATGGTGTTATAATATCTGAGATACGCAAATCATCAAAGTTTATGTCGGTAATACTGGGCGCATCCGTGACAGTTGCCCCAAAATCCGCCAAGATTTGTCGCCATATTTCATCTGTTGTAAAAATACGAACGCCATTTAGCATATGCTTTTATTCTAGCCTAGATTGTAATAATTGTCCAATAAAAAACCACAACACATATAAATGCTGTGGTTTGGGGTGTCGAAAACCGATAAAAATTTTATTCACGCGCCACTTCGGGCACATCAATAAACTTGGTAAAATCCTGGATTTTTGCGCCTGTTGATGCCAAAATCTTGGAAATACTGTTTGTTGATGGCCAACGTGGCTGCCCTTCTTTGGACCAGCGTTTGCTGCGATTGAATGTTGTTGGATCCAGGCCACTGCATTTTGCCAAACCAGAACATGACATACCGTGTTCTGTTGCAAATTTTTCAATGGCACGCCATACTTCTTCGTGTGTCATTTTTTCTCTCCCTCTTATTTTTTTAGCACAGCTCTTTTTGTCTGACCTAAACCGATTTTATTCCAGATTTCCGGGCATTACAACAAGCAGCATTTCCTAGGAATAGAATAAAAAAGCACAAGAAAAAAATATACTAAAATTTTTTTTGACAAAACACTTGACAAATCGTTTTTTGTATACTATATTTCGATTCGTCAGAGGGGACAAATCCCGATGACCAGGTGCGAAAGCAACTGTGGGGACCAGAGGTTCAGACTCCCTCCTACATTCTCTCTCCTCTGGACTCTGGGCCCCAGAAACAAGTTTAGAGTGCCCAATTTCTTTTTCTCCTTTCCTTCCTTTCGGGGCACTCGGAAATACCGCCGGCAACGGCGGTGTTTTTTTATAAAATTTTTTACATAAAATTAATTGGATTTACATCTATCTTGATACGAATGTTGGCAGGGGTCCTGACCTTGGCCAGCCAGTGCGACACAATAGGTTGCAGATTTGCGTTTGCACCACCCGCAATTAAAAAACGCATACGATACCAATTACGTATCTGGTAAACCTGGGCAGTGATGGGACCCATAATTTTCGCACCATTTAAAATTGGTGCCGCCGCTGCCAGGTCTGAACAAAAGCGGTGCAGAACAGGTTCTTTTTCTCCTTCGACAATAATTGCAATTAGCTGACCGTATGGTGGCATCTGTGCCATGCGACGACCAGTCATGTCCGTTTCCATAAATAAATCGCGATCGCAATTACATATTGCGGTTAAAACAGGATGTTCCGGTTGGTATGTCTGCATTAATACACGCCCCGGGAATTCGCCACGACCAGCACGGCCGGCAACCTGAAACAACTGTTGAAACGTGTGTTCAGCCGCACGAAAGTCCGTACCAAACAACCCCATGTCTGCATCAACAACCCCAACCAGGGTCAGGTTTGGAAAATGGTGCCCCTTGGCCAAGATTTGCGTACCAATAACGATATCTATTTCGCCCGATTCCATTTTGTCGACCAATCTTTCCAGTGCCTGGCGTGATGTGATTATATCACTGGACACCAGGGCGGTTCGGGCGGATGGGAAACGCACATTAACCTCTTCCTGAATCTTTTCCAGACCAACACCACGCATGGAAACATCAGAACCACAATCGGGACACGAACGCCCCAGGGGGGCGGTTCGACCACACATGTGGCATAATAATTTGCCCAGGCGTTTGTGATATGTCATGCCAACACTGCAATCTGGACAGGTGGCTGTCCAGCCACATTTTTTACACTGAACAATCGGCGCAAAACCACGACGGTTGATAAACAACATTGTCTGATGCCCAACACGCAATGTTTCGCCAATCGCATCGCATAATGGCGCAGACAAGAAGCCGGTCTGTTCTGTATCGTTTATAGCATATGTATCGGGACGATTTTCACGCAAATCGATTGTTTTTATTTCTGGCAATTGTGCCCCACCAAAGCGCGAGGTAAGGCGCAGGCGCATATATTTGCCCGAATTTACATTTTCCAGCGTTTCTGCCGCAGGGGTGGCAGATGCCAACACAACCGGAAACCCAGCGATTTTTGCACGCAAAATTGCCATGTCGCGCGCGTGATAGTTGCCCATATCTTCTTGTTTGTACGATGTGTCATGCTCTTCATCAATTACAATCAATCCCAAATCAGTCCACGGCAAGAACAATGCGCTGCGCGTGCCGACAACCATTTTTATTTTGCCGTTTAACACACCACGCCATATTTCACGACGACGGGCAGCCGTTAAATTACTGTGCCAGATTACTGGTGGTGCGCCAAAACGTTTGGTAAAGCGCGACATAAACTGGGCCGTCAGCGCAATTTCAGGCATCATCAATAATACAGACCGTCCCTGCTGATATGCACGCCAGGCAGAATCAAAATATACCTGGGTCTTGCCACTGCCGGTAATTCCGTCCAACAGGTGTACAGAAAAACCACCACGCGTTATTGCATTGCCAATTTGGTTGGCTGCCAACTGCTGTTCATCGTTTAATTCAACATTTCCAGAATCCATATATTCATAACAAAAACTGTCCAATGTTTTTTCACGTGTAGCCGTTGGCAACAATGTACCATTTTTTATCATTGTACGCACAGCCGCAGCGGATACACGCGCAATGTTCTGAATATCTGATACGGTCATCGAATCATTATCATTTGATGAAAACGCGTCCATAACCGCCATGCGATTGTCTGTCATACGTGCACTGGATTCAAAATTATATGCGTACAGTTGTTCCAGACGCGGTGCAGAAAATGCATCAGAAACATTAACAATCAGGCGCAAAATCATACCCAATGGAATCAGTGTCCAATCCGACATCTTTTTCATCCATTGCAAATCCGATATATTCAAGTGCGCATTGTAAATTTCTGACACATCTTTTATCTTTTCGGGTGCCAGATTACTGTCCCCCAATCCCCATATAACACCAATGCACGGACGATTCATAACACGGACAGATACAAACGCGCCAATATCTGCCGGTGCGGTCAGACGATAATCATAACCACTGTTGGGAATATTTGATATTAAGACTTTTACAATCGCGCCAGAATTAAACATGCCCATAAAGTACTTGTTTTTTTCCTAAAATTCAATACCATTTATAGCAATTTGATAAAGGACATTATTTTATGTGGCGTTTTTATTTTGAAATTTGCGATTTCTTGGCCGGCTTGATACCAAACAAAAAACTGCGCGAAAAAATTAGACGCGAAGATCTGTATGATTATAGAAAAAAATACAATGCACTGCGCCGTGCATTAACCCAGGCTGAATTCAAGCATGTACGTGTTATTAAAGGGGGATGGAATATTGGTTTCATCGTAGATAATAAGTATGTATGCAAAATTAGAAAGCATTATGATCGCGACATCCCAACAGAAAAAATTATGCGAGAAAAGCGTATAACAGATGCATTTGGAAAAATAGTTCCGTTAAAAATTCTGAAAATCGACATCCTGAAAGCGGGTGGTTATACATTCTATAAATATAATTTTATCCCGGGCAAAAATCTGAATCGTATGCGCCTGAAAACTATTATTAAGTATCGCAACAAATGGGGCAAGCAGTTGGCAGACTTTATTTATACAATGCACAATAACGACCCGATTGAAATTGCAGATTTGAAATCTGGCGATGGCGACGGATGGAATCACAATGATATTTGCAACAATATAATTGTCGATAAAAAAACAATGAGAATTGTTGGCATAATTGACTGGGAATATTCTGGATGGGGAAAATTACAGACAGAATTTAAAAACTGTATTCAGTTCTCTGATAAGATGAAACTGTCTGGAATTGGCGAAATTATTAAAAACGAATATAATAAAATCCAGCGCAAACCTTGACAAATCATATTTTTTGCATATACTGTTCTTGTAAAAAAAATCAAGGAACTTTTATGCAACAAGATAATACCACAAAAAATTATGTGCGCGGCGAAGCAGCAAAAAGATGCTTTGGTGATTATGCCAAATTTATTTCTGAATTGGTGATAGATAAGTTTGGTGCCTCGTTCGAAACACAGGACGCGGTACGTAATTCATGGCGCGACACATACGAATACAGGGCCGAAATAGAAAAATTCCTGATTGCAAAATCAAATCTGTTTATTAAAACACTGGATTCCAGATTGGCCAGCAGTTCTGATTTGGGATTTCTGCATGCAGTAATCAGGGAAATCGCAGATTATTTGTCACGCTATACCAAACGCAAAAAACCGGGCATGTTGCGCAAGGAAGCAATACGCGAATTAGAATGCGAGTTGTGGGATAATAATTCATATATCAAAGATATGAAAATACGCCAGGCAAATAACCGTTTTGCACGAAAATCACCAAAATACGCAGCAAAAAAGCGAAAAGATGAACGACGCGAAATGGAAAGACAGGAACGCGAAATAAGACAACAAATCAGAGCAGTGTTTATTGAATCTGCATATTATCGTAAAAAATAATGATTATTTTTAAATAATTGCTTCAATATCTGCGTCGGTGCCACCGGCGCAGTTTATTATTGTGTTTGGATTATACTGTGTACGAAACCATGTTCGTTGCCGCTTGGCGTACTGGTTCGTTTTTGTTATCCAATTTTGAATACATTCTTCACGTGATATGTCACCGCGAATGAATTTACATAACTGGGATGCACCAATCGCACGATTTTCATCCCAATTTGAATCGATAATGTTTTGCGCCTCAACCAATGCGCCGCCAGACAGCATTTCAGGTATGCGTGTTGCAATCCTTTCGCGCGAGACATCGGAATCTGGACAAATTAAGACACGATATGCATCGGGCACAACAGCACCAATTCGCGGTGCGTTTTGAAATTCTGACAGATGATGCCCAGTTTCAAAAAAAACTTCCACCGCACGGGCAACACGTTGTGGATCAGTCGCAGTAAAATCGGTTGGCAGCAAATTACGCGCTGCTTCAATATCGACAGCCACCAAATCACGGGCACGTGCACGATTTTCATCAGAAACATCAGGCATTGGCGAAATACCGTTAATCAGCGCATTTATATAATACCCCGTCCCCCCCACAAATATTGGGGTGCGCCCCGCCCCGATTGCCGCGTTATATTCTGTGCGCGCCATGTTCAAATAATCCGCAACAGATATTTGTTCTGTCAACGGCAAAATGGAAAACAGGCGATACGGAATACCATCAATATTATCCGCAATTTCGCGACATGCAAACGGACTGGCCGAAATGTTTTCAATTCCGCGGTAAATTTGAACACTGTCGCAATTTATTATCACACCATTAATACGGCATGCTAAACGGTGGGCAAAATCAGATTTACCCGACGCGGTTGGTCCAGCAATAATATATGCACAGTGCTTCATTATGTGTTGATTATAGTCAAGATATCCTGAATGTAAATAAAATATTGAAAAATTGAAAATTCTGGTGCTAAGATAATCATGTCCGATATAAAAATATAAACGAAAGGAAATATGTATGTCTAGATTAAGAGTTGCCATTAATGGATTTGGTCGCATTGGGCGTTTGGTATTACGCGCAGCACTGGAGGCAAAACGTGATGATATTGAATTTGTTGCAGTAAATGATTTGGCACCTGCAGAACAGAACGCATATCTGTTGAAATACGATTCTGTGCACGGGAACCTGCCAATGGATGTTAAATTAGAAGGTGAATATATCATCGTTGGAAATCAGAAAATCAAATGCATTTCAGAACGCGCCCCAGAAAAATTACCATGGGGTGAATTAGATATCGATGTTGTTATGGAATGTACGGGTATGTTTACCGCCGCGGACAAGGCCCGCGTACATCTGACCGCAGGGGCGAAACGCGTGCTGGTTTCTGCACCATCGGCCGGCGCAGATAAAACAATTGTATTTGGCGTTAACCAGGATACATTGACACCAGATGATTTAATCGTTTCAAACGCGTCATGCACAACAAACTGTCTGGCACCGGTGGTCAAGGTTCTGAACGATAAATTTGGCGTTGTATCTGGCTGGATGACAACAGTTCACGCATACACCGGCGACCAACAATTATTGGATAAAAACCACAAGGATTTCCGTCGTGCACGCGCGGCAAACCTGTCGATGATTCCAACCAGCACAGGCGCAGCCAAGGCAATAGGCCTGGTGTTACCAGAACTGGCCGGGAAATTAGATGGTATGGCAATTCGCGTTCCAACACCGGATGTGTCGGTTGTCGAACTGGTTGTTAACCTGAACAAGGATGCAACAGTTGATGAGATTAACAATGCTATGAAAGATGCCCAATCTGAGACATTTGGATATAATGATTTACCATTGGTTTCGATTGACTTTACACATGATGCGCACAGTTCAATCTTTGACGCCGGTCAGACCAAGGTATTGGGAGAAAAATTGGCACACGTGACCGCATGGTATGATAATGAATGGGGCTTTTCAAACCGCATGTCAGATACAGCTGTTGCAATGGGCAAATTAATAAAGTAAAAAAACACCCGCCAAATTGGCGGGATTTTTTATCCCTTCTGGGCAATAAATCTCTGCCTGCACTGGAATTGCTAGAATTGAAGAAGAAGAATTATTACACGCATATATGGTGAGTTTTGGTGCGGGTAAGGAGACTCGAACTCCTATGGGTTGCCCCACTGGAACCTAAATCCAGCGCGTCTACCAATTTCGCCATACCCGCATTACATTTTTATTCAAAAAACACTTTTTCTATTTTATGATAAAAAAAACTTGATTTCCAGTAAAATTTAACATACAATCGGCGCATAATAAATAAAAGGCGAATAAAATGGCATCTAAAAAAGGTAGTAAAGAAGTTGTACAGTTGAGAAATAACGAAACTGGTGTCTTCTATATCACAACAAAAAATACAAAGTCTGAAAACACTCAGGGTAAAATGAAATTCCGCAAGTATGATAAAAAACTGCGCAAGCATGTTGTTATGACAGAAGCGAAGGTTTCACACTAATACCCCTGGTTTATTAGATTAGAAAGTTTTAAAATGCCCCTTTTGGGGTATTTTTTTTACAAAAAAGCATACATTTTGTATAAAACATTCTACAAAACACTTGACTTTTATATAAAAAAACATAAAATTTGCATAAACTTTTCGCCATTTGGCGTAAAATAATAACAAACGAACAAATAAATAAGAGAAAGAAAATGCGCGATTTTGCAATCTTTCAGACCGGCGGCAAACAGTATCGCGTTGCACAGGGCGATATTATCAAGGTTGAAAAACTGAATGCCGAAGGTAATGTTGAATTCGACCAGGTTTTAATGGTCGGTGACAAAATTGGCACACCATTCGTAGAAGGCGCCAAGATTGTCGCAGAAGTTATCGAACAGAAACGCGCTGACAAGATTCTGGTGTTCAAGAAAAAACGCCGTCAGAACTATCGCCGCACAGCAGGCCATCGTCAGTTCATCACTGTTTTGAAAATCAAAGAAATCAAAGCGTAAGGAGTCAGAACTATGGCACATAAGAAAGCTGGTTCGGCGTCAATGAACGGACGCGATTCTGCAGGACGCAGACTTGGCGTTAAAAAATCTGGTGGCAGCCGTGTTATCCCAGGCAATATCATCATTCGTCAGCGTGGTACATCTGTACACCCAGGACTGAATGTTGGTATGGGTAAAGACCACACAATCTTTGCAAAGATTGCCGGCATTGTTAAGTTCAAAAAAGGCAACGGCGACCGCAGAACGGTTTCTGTCGTTCCAGAAGACGAAGCAAAATAATAAAAATCCCCCGTTCGGGGGATTTTTTATTTGCAAATCTGATATCTTTTTCCTAGGATACCCGTATATAAATAAACATATAGGAAAGGTCATGCCAAAGGTATCTGTTATCGTGCCATGTTATAACATGGAAAAATATGTCGAACGCTGTCTGGACAGTTTGCAAAAACAATTACTGGAAGATATTGAAATTATCTGTGTTGATGACAAATCAACCGATCGCACACTGGAGATTCTAAAATCACGTGCAGCGGAAGATTCGCGTATTCACATAATAGAACAAAAAGAAAATACGGGGGTATCCGTGGCACGAAACACCGGGATAGATGCTGCAACCGGTGAATTTATTGCATTTGTTGATGCAGACGATTATTTGGATATAGATTTCTATCAAAAACTATATAACCATGCGATAAAAACAGGCGCAGAAGTTACCAAAGGATTATTTACTGTAATCGAAAACGGCAAACGATGGATAACACCAACCAACACACACGCAAAACGAAGAAAAATTCGTTTTTGTTATGACTTTCAATCCGCCATATATAACAGAGAATTTATAAATAAACATGAGTTGCGATTTATGAAAGGGGTCGCGCTGGGCGAAGATATCACATTCTTGATTAAAGCTGCATATTTATGCAACGATTTGGCGATTTGTCCATATTCAACATCTTATTATTATCTGATAAGACCAGGTTCCGCAAATACTTCGATGAATAAGGACAAGGTTGATTCTGTTGTGACAATCGTTAACCACATGATAAACTATGCCAACAATGCAGAAAACATGCCCAAAGAAGACTATGACTTTATTATATGGTTTGTCTTAGATGTATTGGTAAAAAATATAGTTAAAGCAAATGCAGAAGACAGATATCTGTTAGAACAATCTATTTTTGATGTAATAAAAGGCGCAAAAAATACAAAATACGCTCAAGCAGAAATGTGTAATGTGTTTGATCAACTGGCACAACGCGTTCTGGGAAAATATGCACCGAACAAGAAAATTTTAAAAATTATGAAACGCCAAAACACCGCGGTTTATGACATGTACACAAGACAGATAATGTCTGAAAGGAACAGATTGTGGGGCCTGATAAAAATAAGCCAAACCCCGTCCTTTATCAATACAAAATTGTTTAGGTGCCTGACCGTATGGAAAAAACATCGTGGATGCGCGCCAATAAATACAACAGAATATAAGGTTAATTTAACAGAAAGTAAACCAAAGGTTTCAGTCATAGTTCCATTTTATAATGCGGAAAAGCACATTGGTGAATGTATGGAATCCCTGGTAAATCAAACATTGAAAGATATCGAAATAGTCTGTATTGATGATTGCGGGAATGACAACTCGCGACAGATTGTCCAAAAATTCGCAGAAAGCGATAATCGAATAAAGATTATCAAGAATGATAAAAAGCGCGGTTTGTCATACTGCAGAAATATAGGTACACAACATGCAAGCGCGCCGTATATTATGTTCTGTGATTCAGATGGTATGTTGTTGAATGATGCATGCGAAAAAATGTTGGCCGCTATACACAAGAACAATGCCGACATTGCCGTATGCACCACTGATTTAAAATACGAAGAAGGTCAAGAAAAAAGCCCAGAAGAAGAGTATTTAAAAGTCAAGATAGATGGCGTATTAGACATGAATAGGCAAAATCAAATGTTATGCAATGTATGCATACCAGGCAAAATATATAAACGTGAATTAATTATAAAAAACAAAATAGAATTACCAATCGACCTGCAACATGAAGATGAATTCTTTTTCCCAGCATATTGCATATGGGCAAAAAAAATCACACTGACATCAGAAGGATTATATATAAAAAGATACAAGCCGGAAACGATTATGAATTCTGTATCAAAAAAACCAGGTCCAAATTTAAACCATGTGAAAGTCGCAACACTTTACATGAATTATTGTAAAAAGCATGGCATGTGGGAACGTGAAAAATTCTGGTTTTGGGACGCTATGTTCCCAGGACTGTTCACGGCATCTTTGCACCTTTCAGGACCAATGCACAGAAAGGAGTGTTTTGATTATGCAAAAAAGATTATCGGAAAAAATTTCCAGGTAAAAAATATGCCACCAATTATAATTCAGAAGATTATGTCGATAAAAAATGCGCGCTTTTAATCGCGCGTAAAAACACCGAACAATTCCCAATGATGCGAGCCTGCAAATTGATCAACAGGGATAAGTTCGGTGTTTTTATATCCACCACGTGTCAGTATTTCCATATCACGAATAAATGTCTGCGGATTGCATGACACATATATTATGCGCGAAACATTACTGCGTGTCAGTTCTTGACATTGCGCAATGGCACCTGCACGCGGTGGGTCCAGTACAACACAATCGTACTGATTCAACATTCCAACAGTCAGTGGTTTTTTAAATAAATCACGTTTAACACCTGTTCCAACAATATCAAAACCGTCTGCATTTAATACAAAAGTAAAATTCCCCAGCCCGCAAAACAAATCCGCAATTCGCCCCATACCAGACGCGCGCGAAACAACCAATTCACGCAAGGCATCAGCGCCTGCACTGCTGGGTTGTAAAAATGCACCAATCGGATACTCGACTGTATGACCTGCAAAATTTATAATGGGTGCGACGCTTTGTTTTATTATTTTTCCATTCCATGACACGCGGATTACAGGTAATCTGGTCGCTGCATCACGAAATTCAGGGGTAAAATATGACAGGTTTGATGTTATCGCAATATCAATACCATTATCACACACAGTTATTAAACAGGCCCCTGCTCCACACCATGGCAATGATGCAACAGCCGGTAAAACTTCATTGATTTCTGGCAACAAATTTGGACAACAGAGCACCGGAATAATATTTTTTGATGCACGTTCAAAAAAACCAAATACACCGGGCGCAAATGCAAAATCTGCGCGACGACGGGTCCCTGAATCTATCCACACCGCATCGGCAGTTGTCGGCAAATTATCTAATTGAGATAATTTTTTTGTATGATAGTCAGGAGACGCAAAATCGTATCTGCATCCACCACAAATTCCAAAAAAGGGACAAGTCTTGGCCATTAGAAACTGATACGCGCACCAATACGGAACTGATGTGCAGAAGGATTTAAATCGGCCACTAAATCTGTTCCTGGGTTAAACATGTAAAAATATCTGTATCCAAAATCCAGGGCGAATATTTTATTAAATTCAACACCAACACCAGCCAGAACCGCCGCAACAGGCGAAATCTTATGTTCCAGACGCAAACCATCATCTGTGTTATTCCATGACAGACCACCGCCAAAACCGACATAAGGAACCAGCATCTGGGTGCGGAACAAACGATACATCGAATCAATTCGCGCATCCCATATTGCATTTACGAATACAGTATCACCTGTGAATGATAACGCATTCCAATCTGCGGTTGTGCGGATATAGTTCGCCTCGACACGAAAGGTATCATAGATACGAAAACCGGCCACGGCTTCGAAATTGGATGAATTTTCACCGTTTATTGTTGTATCTTGTTCATCTGTATAATTCTGCCACATGGAAAAATTATATGCGCCACCAATATAAAAACGATTTATGTCGGAAAAATCTTCGCCTTCCCCTGGCATCTTTAATTGTTCAACACGGTATGGAATGCCAGCATTCGCAACGACTGGCGATAACAACAACAATGATAATAAAATTTTAGCCTTCATAATAATACCCCCAAATTTTAGAAATTCATACGAATTGACGTAATAACATTGCTGATGTTATCAACACCGCCGCCGCGTATGTTCCAGCCAAATCCGTCGCCAATCATCATCTGATACTGGTACGCAATATCAATTCCAAACAAATCTGTCAGCATAATATTTAACCCCAATGTGGCGCGCGGCGCAGCAATCACAACACCATTAGCACCGCCTGCGCCCTGAAATTCATACATCCCAACCGCAGCACCAACCCCCATATACGGCACAAATGTGCGACGATATGTGACATCGCCCGTCAGGATATAACGACGAGCAAAATCAAAATACAACATTCCACCAAATGTGTTATAGGTAGCAGCACGGTTATCCAGCCCCGAGAATTTAAATAACATGTTTTGAAAGTCTAGTTCTGCACGAACATAGGATGACAAATTCCACCCCAGACCAATTTGGGTTGTATAACTGCCGGACGATTTATATTCAGCACCATCAAATACCGCACTGTCAGTCGCAAACCCCAAATTCAAACCGCCACCAATACGCATATACATATCTGTTGGGATAAACATTTGAGTATCTTCTGACGATACGCTACCCACAAACTGGTAAACCTCGGCCCCCAGTTCACCGGGCGCCGTCTGTTCAATTACAGGCAATGTTGTTTCGGCACTGATTAAATCCAGACCACGTCCAACCTCGCGCATGAATTTTGCGTCATCATAGGCAGCGTTCGCATTTAATGCAGCAAATACTGCCAACGTTATTCCAAAATATGATATTTTCTTCATTTTTATCCAATCCGTAATTATATTTTCATTGTTAAAAATTTTATCATAAATTGCAACTTGATTCCAGTCTGATTTATGCGTACCATGTAAGTATGCAGAATAAAAATACAGATAATAAAATTGCATTGGTTGCAGGCGCACTGGATTTACCATTCTTTACGCGTGATGCGTTGCGACGCGCAGGTTGGGATGTGTTTATCGTAGGACTGAAAAATTTTGTAAATCCAGATTTAAAGCCTGATATGGTTGTTCGACTGGGTGGGGCTGGACGCGCAATACGTGAATTTAAACGGCGTGGAATAAAAAAATTAACCTTTGTTGGTTCGCTGGGGCACCCAAATTTGACCGATTTGCGTCCTGATTTGTGGACGTTTATGACACTGTTAAAAATTATGAAACATCAACGGGGGTATGATTCAATGGCTGTTGCGTTAAATAATATTCTGGAAAAACAAGGGTTTGAAATTGTTGCAGCCCAGGATTTAGCACCAGAATTAGCGTTCGAAGAAGCAGGTGTACAAACCAAAGTAAAACCAACCGCTGCGGATAAAAAAAACATTGAACGCGCGATTGAGGTTTCACACACAATCGGCGCTGCAGATATCGGCGCATCAGTTGTTGTGGACAAACAAGTAATCGCAGTCGAAGCAGCTGAAGGAACAGCAAAGATGCTGGAACGCGTGGTTTCAATGCGCACAACCAAGAAAAATATTAGTGGTGTATTCGCAAAAATGACAAAACCTGGCCAAGACCTGCGAATTGATATTCCGGCAATCGGTGTCGATACGGTAAACGCAGTTGCAGACGCGCACCTGCGTGGAATTGTCGTAAACAGCAAAACATGCTTTGTCGTAAACAAGCCGGCGGTTATCGCCCAGGCAAACAAGCGCGGCATATTTATCATAGCAATGGAATAAAAAAGCCGCCACATGGCGGTTTTTTTTTATTATTTTATTGCGAAATCTTATGCTTAATTTCCCGAATACGTGCCAAGATTTCACGCAAATCCCCTTCGGTTGCAACAGGTGCAGGTCGCCCCTGAATTTCATCTGCAAGAACAATGCATAATGTCGCCAACAAAGAACTTTCCGGCAGCGGGCCAATTTTATCCAGAATCTGGCGCGCACGCGAATCAACCATACGCCCCAATTCAATCAAACGTGCCTCTTGCCCGTCTTCACAACCCATTGGGTAATTCTTGTTTACAATCGGTATGGAAACAACACTCATTTCTTTAACTTCTTTAGTATCGAGATAGATTTATCAATCATGTCCGATGCACGGGCGTGTTTATCGCGCAGGGAACGAACCTGTTCTGTTAGAATCGCAACCTCTAGATCTGTTTGCTTGCCAGCATGGATTGCAGTACCACGAAGACGGGCCGCTGCATCTTCCAGATGGGTTAATTCTTGGAATATTTGTTGTTTTAAATCTGCCATATTTGTAGTTTAAGATATTTTTTACATGCGTTCAACCCTAAAATGTGATATAATGTTGTCACGTACTGTGGGGGATGATTTAAATGAAAACTAAAATAATCTATATTTCTGGAAATGAAGTGTTTGAAATGTCTGAAATTCGTGCTGCTTTTGATGAAGTGCGCAGTGCGTTAGGATTGGACAATGATACGATTCTGTTTGGGGTACCAGTGGACAGCGATAGCGCATTAGAAACACCCAATACCGTGACAAAAGGTGCAGAACAGACAACCTGTGTGGTCACAGAAGAAATAGAAACATCAGAAACCATGGAACCAGTTTCAGAAATCGAAGAAATACCAGAAACCCCAATATGTGAAGAACTTACCGAAATCCCACAAGATATTATAGATAATGAAGTTTCAGAAGAAGCACATGCGCCAACCAAAGAAATAGTTGAAGCATCAAGTGCAGAAATTGAAAACGAAGAAAAAATTATTCCTATTTTATCAGTATTGGCCGTGAACACAAACGAAGCACCAACAGAAAACAATCTGACAGAGGTATTTTACAACAAACATGATGCAGAAGAAGATTTGACAACAACACCAATTGTTCATGTTGCTGAACCCAAAGAAGATGTTGTCGAGCCGATTGCAGAAGTTGATAATGTAGAAAAAATAACACTGGGCGCTGTTGAGGATGATGAAAGCCCGATTGAAACAACAGAAAAAAGTATATTCAGCCTGCTGGAAAGCATGGCGCCGCTGCGCGAAGATATAGAACACAATATCAGTGACTATGCCGAAACGGACACAATAGACACATTTGACATGGATACAAATGACACTGATGCGACACTGGCACAGTTGGCATCCGAATTCGTGGAAAATGAAGACAAAATTACAACTAATATGAATACAGAACCACAGGGCAAAATTAGCAAGTTAAAAAATATTTTACCTTTTAAAAAGGCAAAACGCGATGACGGCAGTTTGATGGGTGACCTGTTTGGATGGGCGGGAATCGCAGCAAATGATGATGACTTTACAATGCCAGGGTTCTTTACAGGGGCAAAAAAACAAGGCGCATAGAAATGGAGTCAAACCAATTTCTGGCAGAGGCTTTTAGATTACTAAAAAATTCCGGATTCCACAATCTGCGTGCGGATTCGGAATTTATCTATATGGAAGATCCTGCGTGTATATTGCGCAGTTTTGAAACCTTTATTAATTACGCATGGTTGGCAATTACCGTTTTAACAGGGATATTAATATTTGGATGGGCGATATCGATGATACGCGGTGCAAAATATGATAATATCTTTATAAATATGCGCAATTTAATATTAATATTTGGCGGACTGACCTTAACAAAACCCGTTATCAATCTGGTTTATGGCGAAGATTTATTTGCACGCGCATGCAGAACAATCGCTGTGTCACAATCAGAAGTACAAAAATTATTGGATGCGCGTAAAAGCAAATTAAAGAGAGATGAGTTATACGAAGACCTGATAATTCATGATACAGGCATTGTCATTCAGACAGACGAGATAAATACAGACGTTCAATCGATTGATGAAGAGAATGAAATAGAAGCAGTGACTGTACCGTCACCTGAACCACAGCAACCAGAGGCAACAGCCAACGACACCCCCATACCAACACAACCCGTTAATGTCGCCAGTCTGCCAACTTCAGCATCGGAATCAGGACGCGATGTAATATACACAATGCCTGATGGCAGCCGTGTAAAACGCACAGGCGGTTCGCGTGCATGGAGAAATTCCAACCCAGGAAATATTAGATATTCCGATTTCTCGCGCAGGGTTGGTGCCATCGGCAAGGCCGGTAATTTTGCCGTATTCCCTGATGAGGCAACAGGTATGTATGCGATTGAGGCCCTGCTGCGCACAGACAGTTATAACAAACTGACCATCGCAGGCGCAATCAGCCGATATGCACCACCAATCGAAAATAACACAGCCGCATACCACAGAAATATAGAAAGACTGACAGGACTGTCTATTAATAAAAGAATGGCAGATTTGACCCCCACAGAATTAACCAGTGTTGCCAAGGCAATCAGACATATCGAAGGATGGGATGTGGGAACAATACAAAGGATGTAAAATCATGAAATCAGAACGCGGTGGAATGGCGCTGAATTTAACATTGGTTGTATTAATTGCAGCAATTGCCAGCCTGGGGTATATTTTATTAAAAAAACAAACACAAGAAAAAATTATCACCAATTCGGAGTATACTGGTGAATTTAATATGCCAGAAAAACAGAAGATAACAATGGAAACATTTTCTGACGGACTGGGGGATGCAAACGCCATAACACGTTGGGCCGCAGATGAAACAGGTGCAGGTATTGTTAAATCTGAAACATTTAATACCGATATTAACGGAGATAAAGTACCAGATAGAATTACCAAAATAAGACACGAAAGCGGAACCGCGCATTTTTGGGATGAATATAAAATTGAACTGAATCAGGATGGCAGATATAGGGACATTACCCCAAAAGGTTTGCGCACAACCGTTGGGGCAGAATGTGCACTGCAACAAATACAATTTCAATATAAACCGAATTTCAAAATAATAAAAATATCGCGTCCATGGCGCGATTCATGGACAGGCCCCAGTATGGCAACACGTACAATTTATACACTGGAAAATAATAAACTGGTTCCGGATGCCGGCGAAAACCTGGGAACAGTTTGTGATGTTTCAGAACTTTTTTGAAAATGACGACTTGTTTAAAAATGGTGTTGCACGCATTGAGTGAACAATCCCATTTGATGTAACAACAAAATGATCAAACAAGGAAATACCAAACATATTTAAACATTCTTCCAGCAAACTGGTAATTTCTGCATCTTGTAATGAAAAACTGTTGTCCGACACAGGATGATTATGCAGTAATATTACACTGACCGCATTCAACCCAAGGGCGCGACGTGCAACTTCGCGTGGATAGACATCAGCCTGGTTAAAGGTTCCGCGATTATGAATTTCATGTTTTATTAGGCGCGAATTACCGTCCAAATACAGCACGTGAAATTCTTCGACTGTTTTGCCGGCAACCAATGAACGACAATAATCGTGGATAAATTTATCATCTGATAAATATTTACCTGTTTCTGCGCGTTCCTGATATGATACCAGTGACAATTCATGAAACAACTTGATTGCAATCGCAACATTGCGACCAACACCAGGAACCGATACTAATTCTTCATACGGTGCACATAATACAAAATAAACACCACCAAATTTCTCGATCAAAGAACGCGCCAATGGGCGCACATCACGTCGCGGAATAGCATACGTTAACAACAATTCCAATTTTTCATAAGCAGCCAACTTACCATCCAGCAATTTTTGCTTTAAGCGTTCGCGATGACCGCTGTGAAAAAGCTCGTCTGTTTTCGGCATAAATAAATTACACCATTTTTTCGGTAAATATTATTGCACCATCTTCGGTAATACCAATCGTATGTTCCCACTGCGCCGATAGACCACCGTCAACCGTACGCGCAGTCCAACCATCTGCATCAATCTTACATTCAGGAGAGCCTGTGTTTATCATTGGCTCAATCGTAAAGACCAGACCAGGAACCATCTTGACCTTGTCCCAGCGCCGGTCATAAAAATGATAAATCTGTGGGTCGTCGTGCATAACCTTGCCTATACCATGCCCAACAAAATCACGCGAGATTGAAAAACCATGCGGATTCACCACCGCTTCGATTGTTTTGCCGATTTCCGACAGTGGTACACCCGGCGCACAAATAGAAATCGCAGCATTCAGTGCATCTTGGCATACATTAACCAATTTTTGCGCCTGGGGACTGACACGGCCAATTGTAAACATGCGCGATGCATCACCATGAAATCCCTTGTACTCGGCCGTCAAATCAACATTTACAATATCACCATCCTTCAGGACAACATCATCACTGGGGATTCCATGAACAATAACATCGTTTACAGATGTGCATATATGTGCAGGGTATCCCTGATACCCTAAATCAGATGAACGCGCGCCATTTTCTTTTAAAAATGCAGCAACCATTCTGTCAATTTCACCCGTAGATATGCCTGCACGGATATGCGGTGAAATAAAGTCAAAACAACGCGCAACAATGTCGCCCGCGGCACGCAGACGCTTGAAATCCTTCGGCGCGTATACAGATGATAACATAATTATTTCCTTTGTTTTGTTGCCAATTTTGCAGAACGCACAACCAATTTTAATGCAAAATCACGCAATAAAACCTCGCCCGGCATGCCGGTGGTGCGTAATTGGCGTTCCAGTTCATTTAACCGCATAAGAACAGCCGTTATTTCAGTTTCAGACCAAATCTTTATTGCGATTTTAAATTTTTCTTCTACTTTCCAGAACAGGCGCGGTAATTGGCCGTTAACAACTGCTGTTTGCAGTTTCTTGAAATGTCCGTCCAACATGCGAATCAACATGTTTGGTTCTTTGTTATCGTACAACAATCTGTCCAATGCCATCATTGTCTGTTGAATCAAACCAGCCGTCAGCGAATACAGAAAATCATCAATATCAGCAGCACCCGTATCAGGCAAGCATTTTTCAACATCTGATAATTCTACCACGCGTTTGTCGTCAACATACAAGGCGATTTTTCGCAAAAATCCACGCGTTATACCACGATCACTGCCCAAATGTGTGGTCATATACGCCATCGCATCGGGGGTAATCTGTTGAATCCCAGACGATGCAGATAATTCATTGCGAATTAATGTCGCCAATGTTTTAGCATCATCCACATAGCATGCCAGGGCCGCCATATCATCTGCACCTTCGAACAGGGTGCGTAATCCACAGCCAGCACGCAAATCATCACCGCGTACAATAACCATGGCACACAAGCCACTGTGCGCGACCAATTCAGATATATACTTCGCATCAGAATCGCCAGCATTGGATATGATAACCATCTTTTGACCGCCGAACATCGATGGAGAACATGCCTCGGCAAAAATAAAATCTTGTTTATCACGCAAATCATCGGCATCAATGGTCAATAAATTATCCTTGTCAACAGACAGTTTCTTTATTGCCAACGCACAATATTCGTCGATTTGACCTGCATCTGGGCCGTAAATCAATACCGCACGAATTTTTTCAATACCTGTTTTAAAATCAGTATCGCGCCACTTCATTATTTATTTGCACCTGTGTTTTCATGAGAATATTCGTATGTTTCTGCGATTGCACGCGTGCTGATTTTTTCCGCCAAAACGCGAATTGCATTTTGAACCGCGTTATTGTATGACGCATTCGAAGCAACCAAATAACGAACAAATGTATAGGATTCTGCAGCACGTTCTGTACCAGATGCAATTTGACGACCATTGTGATGCAATGTATATGATGCCGTTAATGATATTTCCTGCCAGGTGGCATCACCTGTTTGTTCCAATGCCTTGTACTGGGTGACGGGGGTGTCCAATCTTACATTCAGTGTGTATGTGGCGCCGGGTTCATGTTGTCCCCCAAAACGCGCCCACAATGCATTGCGTAAATCAATACCATTAATACCAGAAATTGGAGACACATAAATATCTGTATCCGTGCCGGAAAACATCGGTTTAAATCCACATGCAGATATTATTAATACTAATAAGATGGCAAAAAACTTTTTCATGACACTATCCGTTTTTCCTGTTGCATTTTATTTGTATATTACCTAGACTTTTTATAAATCGCAAGGGGGAATGATGAATATTTTTATCATGATTTTGGTCGCACTGTTTATGGCAGGATACTACATGATTGACAGCCCCAGTCAGCGTATAAAAATTCACGAGACAGAACATGCTGTAATGCAATCCGATCTGCGAACAATCGCACAATGCGCAACGGCGGTTCATAACGCCCAAATTAACGATGCAGAATTTAATGATATATGCATTGAACAGAATAATATCACCAGCAAATTTGTCTGTCTGGACAAAAGATTAAAAATTACAGAATGCACAGTTGTAAACAATAAAAAACCTGCGTTCAGTTATATCGTCACAACAACTGGTGTTCTGGATTCCAACATACATAACAATATGATGGAAATTTTGGAACAATATTATGCAGATTCTGGCACATTTGGTCTGTTTACAGATAAAACAATTATGTCTGGCGGAACGGCTTTGAAACGCGTTGTACCTGCGGCAATCATAGAAGACATGAAATTACAAGATGGACAGTTGGTATATTTGACCCAATATGAAATGCCAGATACAGGAACACAATATGAAATCGCAACAACACCTGATATTGTTTGCCCAACAGGCACAGCCAAGGTTTATAAGTTTGGGCGCTGGCAATGTATTACATACAATACCAAGACAGATTGTGGTGGCGATATGATTTGGGATTCCGATTTGTACGAGTGCGTACCAGACGAATCCAGAAAACCGCTGTGTGCAGAAAATCAATCTGCGGTCATGGTTGAAGAAGTATGGGAATGTATTAACCCGTTTCCTGAAAAAAGTTGTCCAGACAAAATGATTGCACGACTGAATTACAATACGCTGGAATGGGAATGTGTCACAGACCCGACAATAGGCAATACCACAAAAAAATGTGGACATTTAATTGGTGATGCGGTTTATGGTGGCACATTAGGCGCAACCCTGCGCGTACCACAAACTTCATGTACAGATTGCGAAGTGATGATAACAGATGCAGAGACATGTCGATCATGGTGCATCCCAGATCCAACAAAAATTAAAAATAAAAGTTGTTATCCCGGAGACGACCAAGAATGCGGTGGGAATGCGCGCGCGTTTTATTTTGGTTTCCCACACGCAAAATATGTCAGCAGGGTTGATGCAGTGAAAGATATATCTGTACCACTGGATTCATCCCATTCACAGAACAGAAAGTTTAATTGTATGGATTGTGGTGCACGCGGTATAGATACAGAAAATTCACGTCCACCGTATGTTGTAGTATGTAATTAAAAAAGAACGCCCGATTGGGCGTTTTCTTTATTTTTGCAATTCTTTCAATTTCATTTTGATTTCAAACAAACGTTGTTCAAGATCGCGATGCTGAGAAAAATATTTATCGACATCATATTGTGCCTGGCTGACAAATTCTGGGGAACGACATATCGTATCAATATTGATTTCACAAGACCAAATTTTTTCTTCCAGGACAGACATACGAAATTCTATTTCTTCTGCCAAAACCATCAGTTCACGAATACGTGGCGCATTGATATGCATTTTGTACGCTGTGCTGTATACATCATTGAACTTATGAACATGTTGCAAATCTTGTTCAGCCAGATTTCCACGCAAAATCCTGTTTTGTATGCCCTGAAGTTGCAATTCTTTATCTTCTAAATCATCTTCGGCCTCGCGTCGTTCTGATGGGTCGAATGTGCGACAATTCGAGATAACCTGGCGCAGTGCCTTGATATGATCTTGCAATATTGGTTGTTCATCTTTTGCACGCCGACCGGCTGCGACCTGCTGTTCCAATGGCGCGGCTTTGGCCTTTATAATAGAATTTAAGATATTAAACACTGCAAATGGTGCTTTTTTATGGTTCGACATTTGTTCCCCCGTTTATATTTCACATTATATTATAGTACACAAACAAGATTTGTCAATACCAACATATAAAAACATAGGGGCTGATTCCCTGCCCCTATGTTTTGGCTTGTCTTTGTTTAATTTTCCGCGCGTGTAAACGCACCGCCGGTCAACATATCACGAACCGCAAAATGTTTAACCTTTTTCGCGGATGTTGACGGCAATTCTTCTTCGGTAATTGCAAAATGACGAACCCATTTATACTGGGCGATTTGCATATTGGATTTCTTAAGCAAGAATGCGACACGATCAATCGTTGTGCCCGGCTTTACCTGAAAGACCGCGAACGGGACGGTTTTATCCTTGATAACATATTCAAATACCGCTGCATTCAGGATTTCATCATTTTGCATATACAGGTCTTCCAGTTCATCTGGATATACGTTCTTGCCACTGTCCAGAACAATAACCTGTTTTTGGCGCCCCTTGACCGTCAGACGACCATATTTATCCAGGCACCCAATATCACCCGTTTTAAACCAACCATTTTCAAACGCTTCGGCATTGGCGGTATCGTTTTCTATATATCCTGGCATAACCATATTGCCGCGAACCCAAATTTCACCAACACCATTTTTATCAGGGTTGTGAATCTGAATCTCGTTCCCAAGTAATGGCCCCGCATAGTACATAGAACCATCTGCACGACGAAATGCAAAGTTAAAGTTCGCAGGCCCCGTCGTTTCCGTCAGACCGTAACAATCACCAACAACAAAGCCCATGCTTTCATAAAACTTGCGAATTGACGGCTTTAATGTCGCACCGGCAGATACCAAAACCCGGGTATTGCCGCCAAACGCATCGTGAACAGGTTTTGTCACTTTGTCCACCAGTTTTCCCAAACCAATCGCACGCAATACACGACGCATTGACACAATTACGCGCATCAATGTCCAAACGTGTTTCTCGCGCGCACTGTCCACAATCTTTTTATAGAACACTTCCCAGATACGTGGAACAGCCGGTATAACCTCAGGACGGTATTGTTTAAAATCTTTGATAAATTCCTGGGGCTTTAGCACGGGTTGCAATAATAGTTTACCCTGTAACGCAACTGGGACAATAATGTTAATAACCACACCATATATATGATACAGTGGTAAAAATCCATAGAAGGTATAACCGGGCAGTATTACATCCTTGTAAAATTGCGCACCATCGGCCAACGATATTAAATTTTCATGGGTCAAGCCTACAACCTTAGGATTACCAGTTGAACCAGATGTAAATGATAACTGCGCAATATCACTGCGTTCTGTTTCTGCCATCACAAAATCATTTTCATCAGTGTCGTCAATATTTTCAATATCAAACATTTCGCATGGAGAATCTTCGATAAACATGGAACGTTGTGCCATAACCAATTTACAATCCGTGCGCTTCATCATGTTGATATGTTCTGTTGTTTGCAGACCAGTATCCAACATCAATGCACGTGCGCCCTGGGATGTGATTGCAAAATATGTGCGTACAAAATCGGGGGTATTGCCAGATAAAATCGCGACAGTATCACCTTTTTTAATACCAAAACGTTGCGCCAATAAAACAGCACGGCGTTTTACCTTCTTTAATAAATCTGCATAGGTTTCATTCTGACGTACCAGGAAAATACCATCCAGATTCCGCGAACATACATCTTGCAGCATTTCGTATATATTTTTAATCATAATTATGCCTTACCTTATTAAACATAAATACAACCACCATGGTTGCTACGTACTGAATATAGCCATTTCTGACAGGAAAAACAACCTATAATTCACATACATACTTTTGACAAAAAACACAATATATAGTCACTGATTCGCAAAATACGAACTATATTTTGTAAAAATCAAGTTTAACCGAATCGTTTCCCATTCATAAAAAAACTTTTTTTATACACAAAAGAGTTCTTGGTACAGATTTACCGATTCTGTTATCGGGCTGTGACATGCGGAATTTCAACCTTTTTAAAAGTAAAGTAAAAAATAATTTTTTTTTGCTTTTTTAAGTATTGATACTTTTTTTCGATTCACTATATATTGTTATCGAAACAAACAAATAACCACTATATGTTGTGTTTTTAGAAGATTGGAGTTAGTAAAATGTCAGAAACACAAAATGAAATTCAAATTCAGATTACACCAACGTTGAAAACGCGCCTGGTTGCGGTGCAAAAACGCAGTGGAGAAACTGTGCCTTTTGATTCTAAAAAGATTTATGAAGCGATTAAAAAGGCGGTTGCGGTCACGATGGAAATATCAGATGTAGAAGTCGTAAAAGTGACACAAGATGTTTTAAAGCGTCTGGATGATAAGTTTGCAAATAAAACACCAACAGTTGAAGCCATCCAGGATATTGTTATTCAGGCGTTAATGGATGCGCGCGCATACAAAACAGCCGAGGCATATATTATCTATCGCCAGAAACGTACAGAAATTCGCGAATCTATGGTTGACGCAGTTGATATTATAGAAGGTTATGTTGGTGGCGCAAACTGGCGCATCAAAGAGAATGCAAATGTCGGCTATTCCATCGGTGGGCTGATATTGCGTACCAGCGAACGCGTCACCGCGGAATATTGGTTGAACCTGTATCCGCGGGCGGTTGCTGAGGCACACAAGACAGCTGCAATTCATGTCCATGATTTAGGCTGGTTGACAGGATATTGTGCAGGCTGGTCATTACGTGAACTGTTATACGAAGGTTTTAATGGGGTTGACGGATATTTGCAGTGCGAACCTGCGCGTCATATGGCAACTGCTATTTCACACATGGTAAACTTCTTGGGCACATTACAGAATGAATTTGCAGGTGCCCAGGCATTCTCGTCTGTAGATACATATTTGGCACCATATGTCAAATTAGATAATCTGTCATATGCAGATGTAAAAAATGCGATGCAGACACTTATCTTTAACTGCGCTGTGCCATGTCGCTGGGGTACACAGACACCATTTATTAACTTTACATTTGACTGGACATGCCCAGAAGATTTAAAAGCACAACACCCATTTATTGGTCGCAACCAGGTGGATTTCACATATGGTGAACTGCAGGCGGAAATGGATATGATTAACAAAGCGTTTCTGGAGGTTATGACCGAAGGAGATGCATTGGGTCGCCCATTTACTTTCCCGATTCCAACATATAATATTACACCGGATTTCCCATGGGAACACCCAAATGTGAAGCCTTTGTTTGAATTGGCGGCAAAATATGGTATTCCAAATTTCCAGAATTTTTTGAATTCTGATTTAAACCCGACGGACGTTCGTTCAATGTGCTGTCGTCTGCGTTTGGATGTACGCGAGCTGTTGAAACGCGGTGGCGGTTTATTTGGGTCGGCAGAAAAGACGGGGTCAATCGGTGTTATTACAATTAATTTGGCACGTCTGGGGTATATACATCGTGGCAATCGCGAAGGGTTGTTTACAGAACTGAAACGCTTGCTGGATTTGGGGCGTGATGCACTGGAAATCAAGCGCGACATTATATCCAAGAACATGGAACGTGGGTTGTATCCGTTTACAAAGCGCTATTTAGGTGATTGGAACCATCATTTTTCAACCATTGGTGTGAACGGTGCAAATGAAATGGTTCGCAACTTTACAGGTGACCGTGAAAATATCGCGACACCAATGGGTAAAAAGTTGGTTTTGGATGTAATGGACTTTATCCGTGAAAATCTGGCCACGTTCCAAGAACAGACAGGCAACCTGTATAATCTGGAGGCAACCCCAGCCGAGGGATGTTCATATCGCTTTGCCAAGACAGATGTTAAAAACTTTCCGGATATTATTACAGCAGGAACCAAGGATGCACCATATTACACAAATTCAACACAGTTGCCGGTGAACTTTACAGACGATCCATTCGTCGCATTGGAACACCAGGAAGAATTACAACGCAAATACACAGGTGGTACAATGTTGCATCTATACATGGGGGAACCTGTGTCCAGCGGGGATGCAGCACAGAAAATTGTGCGCACGATTTTTGAAAACTATAAAGTGCCATATATGACATTGACACCGACATTTTCAATCTGTCCAAAGCACGGATACCTGCCGGGCAAGCATGAATTCTGTCCAAAATGCGATGCTGAAAATGCCGCAAACCAGGACAAAAACGAACAATAAAAGTTAACGTCATAAGACAAATCATAAAAGGGAGGAAAATATTATGACCAATACAGCAAACAGAACACCATGCGAAATCTTTTCTCGTTCAATGGGATTCATTCGCCCAGTTAAGAATTTCAATATTGGTAAATATTCTGAATTCTGTGAACGCAAAACATTTACGGAAGAGAACAGCCTGAGTGCAGGTCAGCGCCATTATGATTTGTTAAAGCGTGCGGCGTAGTTATCATGCGCGATATTCAAATTGGGGGATTGGTATCATTCACAACAATTGATTACCCAGGGAAATTGGCTGCGGTTTTATTTCTGGTGGGATGTCCATTGAAATGTGCATATTGTTCCAATCCCCATTTATTATGCCCAGGCAATGGTGATTATGACCCGGAACGTGTTATGGACTGGATTCGGTCACGCGTTGGTAAATTAGAAGCTATTGTCTTTTCCGGTGGCGAAGCATTAATGCAAGGCGCAACCACAATTGATTATATGAAACGCATTCGTGATTTGGGATTTAAGATTGGTCTGCACACAAATGGATTTTATCCCAATACACTGTCGGATGCGATTGATACTGTTGACTGGGTTGGATTAGATTTTAAGGCAACGTACGATAAATATCCAGACCTGACCGGACAACATATTGCATACAATAATATGTTGCGCAGTTTAGACATATTAATAGAACACAACAAGGATTTTGAAGTTCGCATAACATGCGATCCACGTTTTATCGACAAATCAAATCTGATGGAAATTATGGATATTTTGTTGGAACGCGGCGTAAAAAATGTTGCGATTCAGAAATATATTCCACACTTTGAGGACACAGAACATCAAACGACAGATGTGATGCGTAATCAGTTCTTTGATGATACAGATTTAAGAAACAAGATAAATGCTATGTTTAAATCTGTTGTTTGGCGCGAATAAAAAACGGTACAAATTGTACCGTTTTTTTATCGTGACTTACTGACAACGCGACGCCATTTTGCATCCAACTCTGCATTTCCTGTGATACGCTGTTCAATAATAACCCATGAAGTCCAATTTTTAAATAATTCATCTGCACGCACGCGGTCAGAATCTGCAATTTCCAGACGACCAGCGGTGGATTTAATGCCATCATATGCATTTGAATATTTGATTCCCAAATCCGATAACAAGCGCCCCAACCGTGTTGCCAGTTCATGTGTCGAGAATTCAAAACCAGACACAGGCTTGCCATCAAAATCTTTCATATTATGGTTATAATGCGCGGTATCTGTGCCGGCATTTCTTGAAATATCATTCAGCCGTGATATAACATCGCCATAAGTAATCACACGTGATGCGGCCTGGTTAAATTTTTCTTTTTTGTCTGTCATGATTAATCCTTGGTTTATTATATGGTATCACAAAAAATGCTCTGATTCAAATCACTTGGTTTTGGTCAATAAATCCTGGAACACCTGGACAATGGCTGCACGTTTATCAGGCGCAACCTGGCCACTTTCAAATGCACGCACGATATTTATCGCCGGATTTCCCTGTTTCTTGATTCCGCAGAATGTTTCGATATCCTTTGGGAATCCGTATGAATAATCGGTCAGTGGTGAAAATTCTTGGCGTACTGCGATATTATCGGCACGATTTGGATCGCCGTCCGTATCATATAAAACCGCATGACGAATATTGTAATTATTTAATACGCGTTGAAAGTACGGCATTGGCCATTTACCAACACAATCAATTACTGTGATATTTTGCGCAATATTCTGTGGCAAAGCGCCCGTTCGACGCAAATAGTTATACAGGGCATATTCGGTTGGCCCCTCCATCAAGACAACCTTGCGCGCAAAGAACATATCACTGCGTGGTCGGTCAAAATAAACCAAATTTTTTGCAGCCGACAGGTCAGAATCTGGAATTTTGTTCTGAAATACCTGGGTCTTGGTACCAATACGGTCAACCTTGATAACACTGTTTAAATCCATAATATCTTCGGATACCAGTTGGGACGAATGCGTTGTTGCAATAACCTGGTTATTCGGCGAAGATGCAAAATTACGCAAATCTGTTGCCAAGTCTGAAATTGCACTGGGGTGCAGAGACACTTCTGGTTCTTCGAACAATAATACATTTAATTCAGGCGAAAAGATTTTTTTCCCAAGCGCATGTTCTTCTTCTAATTTTTTTATTTCTTTATAGATATCTTCGAATTTGCGTCCTTTTTCTGTTGTCGTCAGGGTAAAATCACCAACATATTTGATTAATTCGGCAATAATCTTGCGTTGGGTACCAGTTCCAATCTGATTCAAATCCATTGTTCCGGCACGATCACGAATACTGATTTCCATCATGAATTTTAACATTTCGCCAAATGATACAGAACGTGGTGCCACATCAACACCAACCCCCGTAGATGCAATCGCACGCGATATATTATCGCCAATTGGTCGGGTACATGATTTCATATGATTAAAAACTGGTTCGAATAATTCATCAAACCGTTTTTCCAGTCCCCCTTGTTTGGCAACCAAATCCAATAAACTGTTCATTGCAGACGCACCAGATGTTTTAGTGCTTTCTTTGACACCAACAACTGCTGGCACATATATTAACTTGCCCAGCATTTCCGGTTTAAATTTGCGTGAACCATAGAAAGTTCCGCGCTCTATACCCTTTTTGGTATATCCACGAAAACCACTGCCACGTGTCAAATTCTTGTTGATACGCAATTTATTCTCTTCTATTTGGTATTTCTCGTCCAGTGACGCATATTCAACCGGCGTCAGGTCGTATTCCACTTCTATCCAGGCAGTGTCACCGGCATTTGCCTGTTTGCAAAAATCAGATTCTTCAAAGCGAATATCACCATAAAAACAGCGAATTGCATCAACAATATTACTTTTACCAACATTGTTTTCACCAACTAGAATCGAATAATCCTGAAACGATATAACCGCATCCTGAATCGAGCGATAGTTGTGAATATGAACTTTATTTATTTTCATCTTTTTCCTTGTTTACCACTTGCTATGGTAGCAAACATGGAAGCATTGTCAACAAAAATATTGACAGATTTTATTTTTTGTACGCGTTGTCTTTTATTACTGGTGGATGGTGAGGGATTGGGTATTCCCATGTTCGTTTTCACTCCATGGGCCCCTTTCGCCTATGGCTCGAACCCCACGCGACTTTGTCGCTTGGGCGGGGGGTTCAAATCCGACCATCGCAACAAAAAATAAAATGCCCATTTTGGGCATTTGATTTATGGCGGATGGTGAGGGATTCGAACCCCCGGTGGAGTTGCCCCCACAACGGTTTTCAAGACCGCCGCATTCGACCGCTCTGCCAACCATCCGAAACTGTTGTCCGTCGGTCTTTCAACCTACGGTTTTGGTACGTCGCTTGACTTTGTCACGCTTGTACTCCACTTCGCTGGCGCTCGTAGTCAAGACACGCACGCCTCAACACACTCTGCTAACCATCCGAAACTGTTTTCCTATTTCAGTTCAACGGCGTGTATTGTACATTATTTTTTTCGAATTGCAAACATAAAAATTAATGCGCCTGCAAAAAACATTATTAACGACAATAACTGCCCCATTGTCAGCCCCCACGATGTCAGAAATCCAATCTGGACATCTGGCGCACGAAACAGTTCACAAAACATACGGAATAACGCATAAAGCATACCCATTATACCTGCAATCGCCCCAGGACAATCGCGCAGGCGCGTATGTTTGTACAAATAATACATTATTATGAACAGCAAAACGCCTTCGGTGGCGGATTCATATAATGGGCTGGGGTGACGTGGGATTGGTGTATCGCCATTAAATACAACCGCCCAGGACACATCGGTGGGGCGGCCCATCACCTCGCGATTAATAAAGTTTGCAATACGACCAAAGAACAGACCAATCGGTGCACACACCGCCATTACATCCAATACAGACCATGGATTTAATTTCTGAGACCGCGCAAATAAGAATGTGGATACAATAACACCAATTAGGCCACCATGAAAACTCATCCCACCATGCCATACGGCAAATATTTCCAACGGATGTGTCAGGAAATATCCCAGGTCATAGAATATCACATACCCAAGGCGCCCACCCAAAATCACCCCAAACACAACCCAGGTCAATAAATCATCCAATTGTTTCTTTGTCAGTTTTATCGCACTATATGGGGAATTCATCAATCGTTTAAACAGCCAGTACCCCAATACAAACCCGGCAACATATGCCAATGCGTACCAGCGCACATCCAGTCCAAACAGACTAAACGCAACCGGTGAAATTGGATTTAATGTTATAGCCACAGCACCCCCCGATAAAATTTTTTAGCGAGTTTTTTGCAACGTTCCCTGCATGTTTGCAATCGCCTTTTCCAGACCAGCCAGGCGTCGTGCCTGAAATTCATTCAACTGTGGTAATGAACGCAACATTTCCGCTTCGCGCATGTATTGTTGACATTTTATATTCAGTGTACCCAAACCGCTTTGACGTTTAATCTGTTGTTGCAAACATTCATCATCATGTCTTAGATCACGAATAATGCCACGAATGTGTCTGGCATGTTGTTCTGTTGATGCCATATTACATATCCTTAATCTTTGCGTCTGCCAACAGTTTCTCTAGTGCCTGTGTGGCATTTTCCAAAATTTCTTCTGCTTTTTTAAGCCGTTTTTCTGTCGCACCATTTGGATGGTCCAACAATTCCAAATTCTTATCAATCGCATCCCTGAAGAAAGCAATTTTTTGTGCTGTGCTTAACGGCATTTTTAAATCATCTTTTTTTCCAATTTCGCGAATTCTTTGCGCGCGTTCACGGCAATATTTATTTAATCCACTCATTTTGTTATCCTTTTAATCTTGAAATACCCATTATATTGTATTATATATTTATCAAATAACAAGGAGAAAGATTTATGAAACAAATTAAGTCTGCAACGCAATCTGGTGGCATAGAATTATATCTGAAACGCATATTTGCGTTGATGTTTGGTGCAGTTGGCGTGACGGCTGTGGCTGCATATATGACAATTTGGGGCGGTGGATTACAGTATCTGTTTAATTTTCACACCGGGGGCATGTCTGGGTTGTATTATGTATTGCTGTTTGGTGGGTTGGCATTATCAATATGGGCTCAGGTACGCGTGTTTAATATGAAACCAGCAACAGCGGCCGGATTGTTGATGCTGTACGCGGTGCTGATTGGCGTGACGATGACACCGTTGATTGCGGTTGCGTTATCTGTTAATCCAGGCTCAATCCTGATGGCGTTTATTGTGGCGGCATTGATGTTTGCATGTATGGCAGTGTTTGGATATAAAACCGTCAAGGATTTGTCGTTCATGGGAATATTCTTGACCATGGGTATGATTGGATTGATTTTGGTTGGCGTGCTATCCTTTATTTGGCCGGCGATGATGGGGGGCACATTTGGGACAATTGTATGCTTTATCGGCGTGTTGGTGTTCGCACTGTTTACCGCATACGATATGCAAAACCTGAAACGTGCATACGCTGTTCTAGGGGACAGCAACCAAAAAAATCAGTTGGCTGTATTGGGTGCGTTGCATTTGTATATATCTTTCGTTGCAATGTTCCAGTATCTGTTAAGTCTGTTCAATCGTGAATAATATATTAAGGAGAAAAAAATGGCTTATAAAATCGACCAAAGTAAATGTATCGGATGTCACACATGTATGGGAATGTGTCCAGTATGTGCAATATCAACAGGCCCGGACGGCAAATGTGTAATCGACCCCAGCAAATGTATTTCATGCGGAACATGCGCATCAATCTGTCCGGTTGGCGCGATTGCACCAGATGCATAAAAATCTGATTTAAACCGCCAAACCGGCGGTTTTTTTGTCGCCCATCACGCTTGACAATGTATAATTTTGTGCTACACTAAATCAAAAAGAAATAAATAACAAAAAAGGCGTAAAAGATGGACACAAGAAGCTTTGTATATTCAATCATCAGTAGTAAAACAGGTATGAAAAACATATCAGATACGCAAAAACTGCGTGATGATTTAGGACTGGATTCATTGGATCAATTACAATTAATCACGCAAATCGAAGATGAATATAGACTGCCAGAAATAACCAGTGAAAAAATGAGCGTAATTCAAACTGTCGGCGATTTGATTAATGTGATTGAAGCAACAGACACCAAGCCAATGATTATAAAAAATAATACACCATCTTTAAAACTGTACACAATAAAGGCCAATGTTCCATATTGCAAAATCACAGAAAAAAAATGCGACAAACTGCGCCCAACCATGGGCATCAGAAATTTTAGTGATTGCAGTCCTGAACGATGCAAAATCGCAAAAAATGTTTTAAAGATAATGTCAGAAACACAAAAAACAAAATAATTTTGAAATACTTTCTTTCAAATAAAAAACATTCCCCCAGTTGGGGGAATTTTTGTGTTGTTATTTTTTTCTAAATGTTTTAAATTTTCATCATCATGAGTAAGGAAATTATCGAAAACATTGATTCACAGCAGTTATCTGACGCTTTGTCGGAACGCTATTTGTCCTATGCGGTTAGCACGATTGTATCGCGCGCCCTGCCCGATGTTCGTGACGGTTTAAAACCTGTACATCGTCGAATATTATATTCTATGTTGCGCCAGAAATTGGCCCCAAACGCCGCATTCCGAAAATGCGCGACTGTCGTTGGCGATGTGTTGGGTCATTATCACCCACACGGGGATTCATCTGTTTATGATGCGATGGTTCGTCTGGCCCAGGATTTCTCTGTGCGGTACCCGTTGATCGATGGTCAAGGAAACTTTGGTAATATTGACGGCGACCCCCAGGCGGCATATCGATACACAGAATCAAAAATGACAGATGCAGCCATGCTGATTATGGAAGGTCTGGATGAAAACAGCGTGGATATGATGCCGAACTTTGATGGCACAACGGTTGAACCAATGGTTATGCCGGGCGCATTTCCAAACCTGTTGGCGAATGGCGGAATGGGAATCGCAGTGGGTATGGCAACAAATATCCCAACGCATAATGTGGCCGAAGTTTGCGATGCATTAAACCTGGTTGTGGACCGCCCAGATGCAACAACCGCCCAGATTATAAAAAAAATGATTGGCCCCGATTTTCCAACTGGCGGTGTATTAATTGACAGTTTTGACACAATCGTTAAAAACTATGATACGGGGCGTGGGGCATTTCGTGTTCGTGCGCGATGGGGAATCGAAGAGTTGGAACGTGGCGCATGGCAGGTTGTTGTTTCAGAAATCCCGTACGGAATTGTTAAATCAAAATTAGTCGAACAGATTGCAACACTGATTGACGGGAAAAAATTACCACTGGTTGATGATATTGTCGATGAATCTACAACTGATGTGCGTATTGTTATCACACCAAAATCACGCAATATCCCAGCAGATAAAATGATGGCACACCTGTTCGCTATGACAGATTTGGAATCACGATTTAACATGAACTTTAATGTTATTGATTCCAAGGGCGCGCCACGCGTTATGCCGATTGGCGATGTGCTGCGCGAATTTGTCGCACACCAAAAAAGCGTTTTATGCCGTCGTACACAGTGGCGATTAAATAACATTGCACGCAGATTAGAAATCCTGGGGGGATTGTTGGTCGTATACCTGAATCTGGATCGTGTTATAGAAATCATACGCAACGAAGATGATGCCAAGGGCGTATTGATGGCAGAATTTAATTTAACAGAAATTCAGGTAGAGGCAATATTGAACACACGTCTGCGTTCATTGCGAAAACTGGAAGAAATGGAAATTAAGCGCGAAGACGCCGAACTGCGCGCCGAGCAAGAACAACTGCAGGCACTGCTGGCCAGTGACGATGCACAAAACGAACAATTAAAAGCATGGTTTAATGACATTAAAAAAACCTATGATAAAAAGACCAAACTGGGCAGGCGTCGTACAACATGGACAGAGCAAACCGAAGAAATTGTTGTGAACGCGGACGAATTTATTGAAAAAGAACCGATGACAATTATTCTGTCTAAGATGGGATGGATTCGTGCCGCCAAAGGACATATGGATTTGAATGCATTGGATTTAAAATTCAAAGAAGGCGATGAATTACAAACTGCGTTCCATGCACAATCAACAGATAAAATCAATTTGTTTGCAACAATGGGTAAAATGTTCACACTGTCCGCAAACGAATTGCCGTCTGCACGTGGATTTGGTGAATCTGTACGCATGATGGCGGACATTGGTGCAGACGAAGAAATTGTATGCGCGTTTGTGTTGGATGTTAATGCAAAATACTTGGTTGTATCACGTCATGGGAATGGATTTATCATCCCGGGCGATGCATGCATTGCACAAACCAAGAACGGAAAACAGGTTATGAATGTTGATGAAAAAAATCTGGCACACATGTGTGTACCTGTATCAGGAAATATGATTGCAATGTCAGGTTCAAATGATAAATTGCTGATATTCCAGACAGATGAAGTCCCACAGATGTCACGTGGCAAGGGGGTAATTCTGCAAAAATACAACGCAGAACGCACTTATGTACTGGACATCATGTTCTTTGACGAAGCAGATGGGTTCGGATGGACAACAGGACGCGGCACGACCAAGGTTGAAAACTGGACACCGTGGCGCGGCAAGCGCGCATCACAGGGACGAACTGTACCGGTCGGATTCCCACGCAGCGGTAAATTTGGAAAATAAAAAAAATCCCCATTTTGGGATTTTTTTTATAAAAATTCTTGAAAGTCTGTAAAATTTAATTTATTATTTGCCACGTACTTTGGTTCCCTGTGTTTTCGGGGCGGGCTGCCGAAATAAATAAATGGCAAGTCGGGGCGTTTTGTTTATCAAAATTGTCTGAATGTACGTCGTGATTTTTATTGCACGATGAACCAATCAAAAAAAAGAAAAAAGTTCGATTATTAACTGTGCAGCACATACCGATGCGCGTAATGCTGTTTTGATTGCAAAGGAGATCATATTGAAATCTAAATTTAAATTCATCGTACCTTATTTACTGCTGGGGGCCACGATTATCGGGCCATCTGCAACCATGGCACCAGACAACACACAAACAGAAGATAAAAAAATAAAGGTATTTACACCTGTTGTCGAACCGATACGATATATATACGAAGAAGAGTATAAGAAAAACTCTTTTTATTTGGAAAATAAAGCAGACAGCCTGTGCAATGCGTATATACAAAACATGCTGGATGCGCAACAAAAATTAAAACCATTAATGGGCACACGCCGATACGCACGCGCCGTACGCGAAGAATTACCAGGCGCCCCTGTTGGACAGCATTGCATGTACGGGCAATTCACACATTTGATGCGCGCACTGGATGAAATGGGCGATACACTGACCATTATCCCAGAGGATGCAAAAATGGCGTGCATTAATTTTAAACATTATATGCGCGAAAAATATGCCCAAACACCATCATGCATACACGAAGGCGTTATGCACAAATCTGATTCCGCGTATAATACGGCACTGGATAGATATTTAAGGGCAAAAAACGTAACCATAAACACAGATGATTCTATTCGCAAAAAGCATATCGCGCGTTTTGCAGAAAAGAATTTCAACGCAGACGCAATCGCACCAGGCGCAATTATGATTGTTCCACGATACAGAGGCAGCAAAAATACATTTCACGCAATAATGTTCCTGGGGCGCGGTCGTGTAGAAAACGGCATTTTCATCCCAGATTCAACAGCCCAACACATTTATGTTGGACATAATCGTGAAAATATTGGTGATTTGTTTCGCACTTTTGACACAACAAATGTTTTTGCAGCAAACACCAAAAATATTGCATTAGCAGAATACAGGCATGAATTAAAAAAAATAGAATCAATGTCAGATGCTGAATTGATTCAATATCTGATGCCGATGCAACAACTTTATTTTGAGTATGCCACACATGACATGTTATTACATATGGCACGCAACAAGTACTTTAACCAACCATTAATAACAGACAAAATGAAGTTCCATGATTTTATAAGCACCACTATGTTGAATGTAAAATTTAGCGAATTCGCACGCAGCAATAACAATCAGAAAACATTATAAAAACCGCCATTTGGCGGTTTTTATTTTATTCGGCACTGGACATTGCAGGAATTGTGACAATGTCATTGTATTGCGACAAGAAGCGTGCTCCGGTTCCACAATACACCTTGGACAGGGAATCCTTGTACTTGCGCACTTCGGTGACCCAGCGTTCTTCTACATCTTTTTTCGCGCCCTGGTATCCGCTGAATGCGCCCATTGCACCACCAATACCCGCGCCGGTCAGGGTTGATTTCAGACGCGCCTTGTTCCCGAAATCAATCAGGTTGCCATCCTGGGCGTTGCGGTACATTGGATAAAAATCATCCAGACTGTAATCCATTGTTTCCGTCTTGTATGCTTCGTTATTAGAATTACGCAAATACAGATTCGCCGGCTTGAAATAAGGGGATTTTTTTACTTCTAACCAATCGCTTTTCTTGTATCCGAATGCCTTGTCCTCAATTCCTGCGATTAGGGCTGGCTCTTTCTTGTCCGATGTTTTGGCAGATGCAATTTTTACATATGTCGTTGATGTGCGCGTATCGCTTTTTTCTCCTAACTTATTTAAATAACGCCCTTTATTCCCATTCTCGTCCACTAACAATTCATAACGCATCCCCTTTAGGTCTGTATAGTCTTTGGCCGCCAAATCTTCCAGTGTTACTTCTTTTTGATTGGCTATTTGTATACTGGATTGACCTTCCAATCTGATAGAAATCAATTCGCGGAATTCGCAGTTTTGGTATACACCATTAACCTCTTTACATACAATAGTTTCTTCGTCGCCGCCGATATTGTAAAATGCCGCCTGTGGGTTGCCATCATCACCTGTGCCAGAGAACTCTTTTCCTTTGGCGACATAGCCCCAGATACAAGAATTCTTGGCACCATTTATAATACAATCTTCGATGCGCAAAACCGCATCACCAGCCGCGACCATGTTTCCAACAACCGCGCCGGCAGTGGCATTAACGCCAGCAGACAAAATCGTATCCCCGGCAATCTTGCCTGTTTGCGTATGTCCGACCATCAATGCCGCACCACCCAGTGCACCAATCGCTGTGGTTTTTAATTTATCTTCGCCACCACCCAACAGGCCTGTCTTTCCAGGTTCATTCTTGCCAATCATATTGCCGGCAACACCAAATAGAACCGCACCAGCCGCTATCTTCAGCCCTGCATCCTGTTTCTGTTCCTGGTTCATAACCTCAATAACGTCTTCCATCGTTGGTTCATTATCCGCGGGGAATTCGATTTTTCCTGCTTCTTCCAACCATGTTGCAGCAGGAAAATCTTCGATATTACAACGTATGGATTCACCAGCCGATAAATTTGCACGCGCAACAACCAAATCTTTGCCATCTGGGCCGGCCTGGTATGCACGCATTTCTATAACCGCAGTACATGTCGATGCACCACCCACACCACGCCCAATTGTTGGGCCAGCCCATTCAAACTGACCATTTGGATAAATCATCGAACAACGTTCCAGTTGGGTCACCGTGACCGGCGCATCCGCATCACCAGAACGTATTTTTTCTGCCAATTCAGGATTTGAAACAGTGACAGGTAATTCCACAGGTATTGCTGCAACCGCAGCTTGCTGCGCGGCCAATGTATTCGCCGCTGCATTATATCGCATATCGTTTACCTGTTGATAGCCCTGGGCATTACTGCGCGACAAATTACCAACACGTATTCCTGCGGACTGCGCATTCGGCATACACGCCAGCATTGCCAATAAAGAACCATAAAATATCGACGTTTTTTGTTTCATTCTCTCTGCCCTGCTTTTAAATGACAATGCAACCGGGACAATGCCCGGTGCGCATATTTCTTTTAGAACTGCAATCTTAATCTGGCGCCAATATCAACCATGCCCAGACGACCACTTTCATACCAGTTGGTGTAATGGAAGACACTGTCATACGGCGCTTCGTATTCACCTGCTGCACCGTCACCCAACCATTCAATCTGGGATAAAACAATACTGCCTGATGTTTTAACCTTGCCCAGATTGGCATAACGAACAAAGAAGTCTATCTTTATTCCACCTTCCATCTCTGTTGTGACACCACCTTCCAGCATAAAGGCCAAGGATTCAGATGTACCACCATTATGATATGCAGTAATATCTGAAATACCCGTCAATTGACCGGCCGCTGCATACGCAGGATCCATCACAGAATAAAATGTATTATCATATACAACATAATCTGCAATAGAATTCAAAGAAATACCAACACCAGCACCAATATACGGGCGCAATGCACCGCCAGCCAAATACCCAGTGTACGAGTCAACATTATAGTAAACATTTAACATCGTAGCATTTGCAGTAATCGCACCCCCATCGACCTGGGCCGGAGAATCAGTCTGATTAAAATCTGCGTCAGCAGGAACAATTATTGAATTTGGATAAGATAAACCAGAATATCTGAGATAAGAAAAGTCAATACGAATATCATTATTTATCGCTGCACCAACAGACACCTGCAATGGAATCACACTGTCGGACGCAAAGTCAGCACCGAAGAACGCACCCGGCACAGTATAAGAATCTTCTTCGCCACGATAATCTGCATTCATCGACCCCATAACAGACGCAGTATACGCAACACCCAATCCGACATACAAACCACTGTCCGCCAATCGGTCATAATCAGACGGCTGATAATAAGAACGCCCCGCAGTTGTCTGGGACGATCCAACATGTGGCAAGGCCCCTGTGACACGGGTTGGCTGTGCCGCCACTGCACGGTTGTATGGCATATTATAGTTCGCACCACCCGACATCTGGCCCCCCATCATCTGAGCACCCGACACCTGTCTGCCCATCTGGGCACCTGCCATTTGTCCACCCTGGTACGACGGATATGCAGAATACACCGCACCTGCCACATTCGGCACAGCAAATAAAAGACCCGTCAACACGGCAAAAATATTGAGTTTCTTCATACCTTTCCCATTATTCCTTTTGAAACATTATATCATTTCAACGGAATTGGTGCAAGCAATTGTACAACAGGCACGCTAAATTTATTTCTTTTTATATGCCAGTACATACGGAACAAATTTATCAGTATGCGCCCCCCAAAACCACGCACGGGGAATCAGAATGGAATTTCCCATACCAGCCGCCATTTTCTGAACACATTCGCCATTTTTTGCATTAATCATTTCAGTCAATTTTACGGTCACAGAATCCATAGTCCCCGGCAGAATAAACGTTATCTCGTCCCCCACCTTGGTTTCATTACGCAATTCAAATGTTATATTTTCATCCGTCACCGCCGTTATAACACCAGCAGCATGATAATCAGATGTGCTGCGCGTTGTTTCATAGTTATGCGCATCCGCCCCAACCGGTCCATCAAAAAATGCCGTCGTATAACCGCGCGTTTCCATACGATTTAAGTCCGCCATAAAGGGCGCAGGGTCAAATTTTTCAGGGGCCGCCGCATATTCATCCAATGCACAGCGATACGCATGAACCACACTGCCAACATAATATTCAGACCGATTGCGACCCTCGATTTTCAGACTATCTGGATCAGACTCAATCACCTCTGCCAATCGCGGCATCAGACACAGGTCTTTGGAATTCATAATGTATGCGCCACGTCCGTCTTCTTCAATCGGCATTTCGACACCACTGTCGCGTTCGCGCAAAACAACATCATATTTCCAACGGCACAGTTGTGCGCACGCCCCACGATTTGCAGGACGCCCCGTAATAAAATTGGACAACAAACAACGCCCCGAATACGACATGCACATTGCACCATGCACAAAAATTTCCAAACCAACATCCGGACATTCAGCGCGTATATTTTTAAATTCATTGTGTGATACTTCGCGCGCCAAAACACATAACTTGGCCCCTGCGTTCTGCCAGAACTTAACCGTTTTCGCCGAACAAATATTCGCCTGGGTCGAAATATGAATTGGCATTTCTGGGAAATTTTCACGCACCCACATTACAATACCCGGATCAGACACAATCAACGCATCGGGACGCAGATAATCTATTATCTCGGCTACGCGTGGCATGTTAGCATATTCGTGATCATGCGCAAACAGATTGAATGCCAGGTAAACTTTCTTGCCGGCGGCGTGCGCCAATTCTATCCCCTGTTTTACTTCATCAACAGTAATCTTGGCGCGGGCACGCATCGAAAAGCCCGGCAACCCGGCATATATCGCATCTGCACCATACAAAATGGCGGTTTTAAAGGCATCCAACGTACCCGCCGGTGCCAATAATTCTGGTAATTTAATTTTAGTCATGTCTATATTGTGCCCCAAATAAAATCAAAGGCAAGGATTTTGTAAAAAGAAACTTGAAAAGCGATAATTTGTGACATACTATGAAAAAGATAACAATTATGACAATAGAATATAACAAAAGCACGATTTATATCGTGCCATTGGCATATTAAAGCTTTTGCGCAAAATGCAAAGACATCACCCAAAAGACATTAGCTGTTTCTAATGTGCGACATGACAAGAAATAACAACACATTGCCCAGCACGATTATATTTTTATGATTGAAATACCAAGAAATCATATTGAATATGCGTGGGAAACTATAAATAAAAAAACCAGTTATCTTGTACGATACCTGTGACAAACAAAATTTTTCCCAATGTGCACACCAAACATAAAAAAAATACCAGAACCAGAAATTGAACTAACACGTTGCGATGGTTGCGACATGTCATGCGCTATGATTTATACACGCAGGGCCGACAAATTCTTTCCATTGCACTGCCCCGTTAAAGGTCGTCCAAATTATTTCCTTGATACACCGTTTGAAACACAAGAACAAGCAATCCAGGAATCCATAGAACTGGCACAAGAATGCTGGCGCAACAAAAACATGAAAAAAAGCCGATAAACCGCAAATTGTCAAACAAATCGCAAATTTTACAAATTTAAATGTTTTATGATTTTTTTACTTGCGTTTGTTTTACAGATATGTATAATTGGGTGGCATTGCCGGTTTAGCTCAGCTGGTAGAGCGGCTGATTTGTAATGAGACACCAAAGCAAAGCAGCACAATTGAAAAACATCGGATTTTCGCGGTTTTCCGCGTTTTTTTATTTCTTTTTTTGAACTGGTCGACTGTTGAAACTTATGGTGTTTTTTGCCAAATGTTTGAATAAAATGTCCCAAATATGGACCCTATTTTTATCCCCATAAAAACACACTAAAAAACGGTCAAAAACATATCATGAAAAAATATTTTTTATGGTCCTGTCCTGGTCCACTGACTTTCTTTTTTTTGCCACGACAACAGCCAAAATATTTTTATGGCACACTCATGCCACCAACATGCTCAATCGCTGACACGGGCCATTTGTCGCACAGACACACGGCAAAAAAGCATTCTTTTTATCCAGGAACCAAATTTTAACCCGATATCCATAGGGGGGGTATGGGATACCGCCCCTCTGATTTTTTATATTCGTGGAATTATGAAACAAAAGAACATTTAACGCTTTTTGCTTGGTAACAATATTATTATCAATCCTGGCAAATTTCCCAACACAACCTCTAAATGATATTTTGTTAAATAGCTAATAAAAGTATATAAACGCAAATTATATATATGACATTCACCATAAATCAAACAATTAATCGCCACTTTATTCATTAGCAATTCGGGCAAAATCGCAATTGTCGCCCCGAATACAAGCGCAAGACCAATCCACCACATAGATATACCAGTATCACGAAAACGACGCCAAAGCATTGTAGTAGCAGGCAGCATGCAAATTATTGACACACACGCAGCCAAGTTTAATGATAAAACCGCTGTCGCCAGCAATAGTATAAGCAAAAACAACGATGTTAACCAATATTCCTTGCGAGTTGTACGCCCCCTAAAATCAACATATCCAATCCAAAAATTTTTTATTGCCTGATAAAAAGTTATGTTATTTGTTTTTTTCATTTTTTACTCCTTTATTTATTCACTAATACTGAAAAAGCGTTCAAAGAATGCCACAATCTTTTCAATTACTGTTTTTTTCTTTTGGGCGCGGTTATTATCACGGTCAAACATGGACATTGGTGGCAAGATTTTGCCAATATCTGTGCCACTGGTTTGAACCGCACCATCGCGGAATGCATTTTGAACAAACTTGTATGTTTCTTCACGGTTCAAGTTTTCTTCGGCAATTATACGGTCCAGTTCTGTGGCCTTGGCACTGTTAACAAATTTAACCCAATCACGGTCAACAATGGTGTCAGGTGTTAAAGATGCCACGAACTGCATAATCAGGTCTTTTTTATTACGCAATTCAACACTGGAATCCACCGCCTTTTGGATTGTTATCAAAATTTCTTTGTCATTCATGTGCGATTCATGATAACGCGCAATCAAAGACAGGATATAGTCAATATTAACGTCCACGGACTTTATCAATTCCATTTCAAAGACCACATCGTCCTTTACATTTTCTGCGGTGCCATGGGTTGGGCGCATTTCTGTATAAAGGCCGATATACATACTTTGATAATCTTGGAATTGGCGCGGACTTAATATTTCATTGCCAGCAAACTCATCAAATGAATGCAAAATGTTCTTTACGCGCAATATTGCACCGAACAGACGCACAAATTCTTTCTTGTCGCTTTCAGACGCCAACACAATGCCCGCTTGGAATTTATCAGTTAATTCGCTTATCAGTTCGGCATAGCCCACCACATGTTTACCGTTCTTTTCATAACCGTTATAATATTCATCATAGGTTTTCAGCAGAACCAAACCAGCCGCATCTTTGTCGCCAAACAAAGCAATACTTTCATTTGTTGCGTTTTCTAGGTTGCGGAAACACACAATATTGCCATGTGTTTTAACGGCATTCAAAATGCGGTTAGTGCGTGAAAATGCCTGCAATAAACCATGTTGGCGCAAATTCTTGTCCACCCACAGCGTGTTTAATGTGGTGGCATCAAACCCCGTCAGGAACATATTAACCACAATAACCATATCCAATTCACGGTTTTTAATACGCAATGATAGGTCTTTGTAATAATTTGGGAATTTGGCTGCACTGGTGTCAAATGTGGTTCCAAACATTGCATTATAGTCCGCAATAGCCATGTCCAAGAAATCACGCGAACTGGCATCCAAACCGCTGGTGTCGTCACTGTTTTCATCCAGAACGCCATCCTCTTCATTTACCCCAAAACTGTAAATGGTCGCAATCTTTATCTGCTTGTCCGATGGCAGGCCCACCATTTGGCGTTTGAATTCGTTATAATACAGTTTTGCCGCATCAATACTGGACACAGCGAACATGGAATTAAAGCCCGCCAGACGGCGTTCTTTTACCTTGTAAAAGGTATTACGCATGGTCTTTTGGTCAAAGTGTTCCAAAATATACTTTGTTATGCGACTAATGCGTTCAGGGGCCAATAATATACCCTCGCGGTCAATGTCAGCAACCTGCTTGTCGTCAATATCTTCTGCGACACGCAGAGTTGAAACATAATCAATTTTGAACGGCAGAACATTCTTGTCACGAATAGCATCCACAATGGTATAAGTGTGCAACTTTTGCCCGAACGCCTGTTCTGTGGTTTTCAGGTCTGGTTTGCCGCCACCCTGGGCATTGGCTGCAAAGATTGGCGTGCCTGTAAAGCCAAACAGGTGATATTTCTTGAACGACTTTGTTATAGCACTGTGCATTTCACCAAATTGGGAACGGTGGCATTCATCGAATATCAAAACCACATGTTGGTCAAACACAGGGTGGTCACGATGCTTTTTAATGAATGTGGACAGTTTTTGAATGGTGGTTATAATAATGCGCGCGCTGGATTCTGGACGCAATTGGCGTTCCAATACGGCGGTGCTGGTATTACTGTTGGCGGCACCTTTTTGGAAACGGTCATATTCCAACATTGTTTGATAGTCCAAGTCCTTGCGGTCAACTACAAACAAAACCTTGTCTATGTCGGTGCGTGCGCTGGCCAATTGGGCGGTTTTGAAACTGGTTAATGTTTTTCCCGAACCCGTGGTATGCCAAATATAACCACCACCGTCAACAGTTCCCCATTTCTTATAGTTATTTGCAATTTGTATTTTGTTCAATATGCGTTCGGTGGCCACAATTTGGTATGGGCGCATAACCAGCAATTGCTGGTCCGCATTAAATACACAATACTTGGTTAAAACATTCAAAATACTGTGGCGCGCCAAGAATGTTTTTGCAAAGTCCATCAGGTCTGTGATTGGCATATTGTTGGCGTCCGCCCACCATGATGTGAATTCAAAACTGTTGCTGGTGCGTTTGCCTGCCTTGGGGCCACGATTGGCATTTTCGTTTATGTGTGAAATGCGGGTGGTATTACTGTAATACTTGGTATATGTGCCATTTGAAATAACAAAAATCTGAACATATTCATACAGACCAGAACCCGCCCAAAAACTGTCACGCTGATAACGGTTTATTTGGTTAAAGGCCTCTTTGATATCAACGCCACGGCGTTTTAATTCCACATGCACCATTGGAATACCGTTAACCAGTATGGTCACATCATAACGATTTTCATGCACGCCTGCATCGGTTTCATATTGGTTTATAACCTGCAAGGTGTTATTGTGAATGTTTTCTTTGTCAATCAGGTAAATATTTTTAACTGTTCCGTTGTCACGGGTTAACAACTGAATATGGTCTTCTTGGATAATGCGTGTTTTTTCACGAATGCCATTTGATTGGTTGGCAATATTCTGGGCAAAGAACCGATCCCATTCCGCATCGGTAAAGGTATATTTATTTAATTTTTCCAACTGTTGGCGCAGGTTGGCAATCAATTCGGATTCGGTGTGAATTTTTACAGGTTCATACCCCTGGGCCCCAAGTTGTTTTATGAATGCCTGTTCTAATGCGGCCTCGGACTGATAGCGTGTTGCGCTGGTGTCACCTGCGCTATATTCCGCAACAACCGTTCCTTGGACATTTTGTGCAACAACATCGTATTTAACCATTTTTCACCCCTGTATTTTATGCCGCCATTGGGAACGACAATAATTTATCCCGATAATATTCATACTGTTGACGGCGTGCGTTTATTTCCGCAGGCAACCCATCAGATATATCATTTACCAACGCATCAAATTTATCCAAAATCGCAACAATTCGTTCCTGTTCCGCAAGTGGGGGAATTGGGATTTGCATCATCAAAACGGACTTCATTGTCGGATGCTGAATTCCAGCACCTTTATAAAAAGTTTTTAATGTATCGATATTATTTGAAAGCCAATAAAATAAAAATTTATTATTCAAAACGTCTGTATCATTGGATGTGGCAATTCTATTGTCCGATGTGACAAACTTTCCTTTATGGTATTTAACATTTGGTGTCCCGCCCCAAGGAATCGCAACCACCTCGCCATCACACAAATGTTTTCCTGCCAAACATTCAGTTGTATAGCCGCTTTTCCCTATTCCTGTCCCCAACAAACGAACATCGCCATTTTCGCACTCTAATGAGTTCATGTCTTTGGCTAACAAATATGGGTATTTTATTATTTTATTTTGCATATGCTTTTCAACCCCATTAAATCTTTTGTCCCACGATGTTATTTCCCACAGAGCCATTGTTCTTACCCCCCCCTGTGAAATATCAGCAAAATTCAATAACTTATCACGATAGTGTTCATATTGTTTTTTTCTTGCCTCCAGTTCTGCCTCCAGTTCTGCCTCCAGTTCTGTAAAGGAGTCCAGAATACGAACAATTTCCTGCTGAACTGGCAATGGCGGGATTAACACCTCTACCTTTGCCATAACATTACTCATTAACTTTGGGTTCCCCATACCTGCATTAACATATTTTTTTGCAACTGCGCCCAAAGCATAATGCAAATATTTAACGTCAATATCGTCCATCATTATCTGCAACAACCCACAAACATTTGTTATACTAAATTTCCCAGTTCTGTAAAATACAGAACCTGCATTAGCACCATCAGTCGTCCATGTTAAATATTCACCATCGTAATCGAATGTGTTTATCTGCCCCAACATACCATTGTTTACAGTTTGACTTGAATAAACAGGATACTCTCCATAATTATCACGCAAATAATCCTTGGACATAACCCTGCCACGAGATATTTTACAAATATCACCAATGCACACCTGTTTCACCCCATTCGGGCAATATTTGGCAATTAAGTCGGTTATTTTTGACATTGGTCACCTCCCTCTGGGGCTTGCAGTTCACTTGCAAACAAATCACGAAGTTTTTTATCAGATTTACAAACGTCTGCATGTTCTTTTACATATTCAAAACTTTTCATAACATCGTGTTTCATTTGACCAGAATTTAATGCGCCATTACAATCCAAACGAATATAACTTTCATTGGTATAATCCAGCGGTTTTTCAAAAAACATTTTCAATTCATCATAAAAGAAATACAGTTTATCTTGAATGGCACTTGAAAAAAACAACTCGGATTCTTGGCATGTATTCAACATGCGTTTCAACAACAAAGAAACAGTTTTTGCATTTAATGTTTCAATTTCAATCAAACTGATTGTATGCAAAATATCATAAAATTCTGTATAAACTTTTAACTTATATGGATATTCTGCCGACCATTTGCGCATTTTTTCATCCGCATCTGCATTTTTACGCTGTTCGATTAAATCTTTTTTACGAATATGATGTTGCCACCACAAAGTCCCGACTGTTGCAAAAATCGATACCCCCAACGCAATCCAAGCAACCCAATCAATGCCAGAATTTTGGACCGTGATAACATCGTTAATTAAATGGGTTTGAACGGGTTCCATTATTCATCCCCCTGTAAATCTGCAACAATTGCATCAATTTGGGTACGCAATACGCTTTGACGGGCAACAATGTCGCCAATGCGTGCATTCAGTTCGTTTATATCGATTTTTTCACGCGTATCGGGCTGTTCAACATATGTGGATACAGACAGGTTATAATCATTTTCCGCAACATCGGTGTTATTTACCAATTTGGCAAAGTGTTCCATATCTGCGCGCCCAATAAACGCTTTCAATATTGTTTCAATGTTTTCATCGGATAATTTATTCTTGTTCCCAGAATGCACAAATTGGTTGCCCGCATCAATAAACAGAATGTCATTGTCCGCCTTGTTTTTCTTTAACACGATAATACATGTTGCGATTGTCACCCCAAAGAACAGGTTTGCGGGCAACTGAATAATGCAATCTACATAATTGTTATCAACCAAGTATTTACGGATTTTCTGTTCTGCACCACCACGATACAGCACACCAGGGAATTCAACAATTGCCGCCGTGCCAGATGCCGACAACCACGACAGCATATGCATTGTGAACGCAAGGTCCGATTTGCCGCGTGGTGCCAATACGCCCGCAGGTGCAAAGCGTGGGTCGTTTATTAACAGTGGATTATCATCGCCATCCCATGGAATTGAATAAGGTGGGTTAGATACAATCGCATCAAATGGCTCTTCATCCCAATGTTTCGGTTCCAACAATGTGTCGCCATGTGCAATATTAAACTTTTCATAATTGATATTATGCAGGAACATGTTAATGCGACACAGGTTATATGTGGTTATGTTCTTTTCCTGGCCAAAAAATCCCTGACGCACGCCATTTTGCCCCAATATTTTTGCAAACTTTAACAATAATGAACCCGAACCACATGCAGGGTCATAAACCTTGTTAACCTCGGTCTTACCCACCAGGGTTATTTTTGCAAGCAGTTCTGATACCTCCTGCGGGGTAAAGAATTCACCACCAGATTTACCCGCATTGCTGGCATACATGGTCATAAGATATTCATACGCATCACCAAAGGCATCAATACTGTTGTCTGTAAAATTCCCCAAGTCCAAACCAGCAATGGCGTCTAATATTTTTACCAGTTTTTTGTTTCTTTCTGGGACGGATGCACCCAATTTATTACTGTTCACATCAATGTCGTCAAACAAGCCACGGAAATCATCTTCACTTTCTGCACCAATGGCGGAATTTTCAATATTTGCAAATACGGCAGCCAATGTTTCATTCAGGTTGGCATCTGCCTTGGCCGTGCGTTGGATATTTACAAACAATTCAGACGGCAGGATAAAGAACCCTTTGGATTCAATACATTCATTGCGTGCGATTTCTGCGCTGGCATCGTTCAGGTTGGCATAACTGAAATCTTTATTACCAGCGGCATGTTCGTTTTTATCAATATAGTGCGCAATATTTTCGGATATAAAGCGATAAAATAAAAAGCCCAATACATATGCTTTGAAATCCCAACCGTCAACCGCACCACGCAAATCGTTTGCAATCTGCCATATAACACGGTGCAATTCCGCTCTTTCCTGTTCGCGCGCCATTATAAACCCCTGCATTTGAAAAAATTAAACCACCGAACAAAGCGGTGGTTGGAGGTTCACAACTATTATGCATTGAAAATAGCGGGCTTATTCAATATATTCACCGCCCTCCAACCATACAGATTGGAGGTATTTTTTGTCCCCACGGACACAATGCATAAAAGGGTTGTGACGCCCAACACAGCAACCGCCATGTCATTGCATATACTACAACAAAAAATGACAAAAATCAAATCCCACCTGTTAAGGTGGGTGGGGGGATGGTATTGTTATATGGTATGTGAATAACATGTGTTGGCTTGTTGATTAGTTTATTCATCAGTGTTGTTATTGGTTTACTATCTCCACATGGTATATATCTATATAATGTCCCTGATATGTGACCGCACTTTTTGCAAAAAACAGCAAAACGGTCCCCCAAATGTGACCGAGCCACATTTGCATATGGCATTTGTGGCTCCGTGTCGTGACTTGATGGCTTTATTTTGAGCCACCTAATCCTGTGGTGGATTTTCAAGAAAGTTGTCGCCAACTTTCCATTTTTTCCACTCGTTTGATGGACGATTTTCACCCTTGTTTTTGTCGGTGTTTAATTTCCACGCGCTGGCAACATTTCCACCATTTGCGAAATATCCCAATCGGGTTTGTGTTATAAAACCCTTTTGCTGCAATTCTTGGAACGCTCTGCCAGCTGTGTTGCGACTCATCGGACACGCTTTTGCCACATCGCGACACGACAAACAGATATCGCCATTATTAACGCCATTAAATCTGCGTTTTAACAACACTAATACGCGCATACCTGCATGAGACAAGTGCTGAAACGCCATCGAATCCACCAGTTGGAATGACAGGGCGCAAAAGCGTTCTTTTGCACTCTCGCGTCCAAACAGGCGACAGTTTGCTTTAACTTTTTTTGCCATGTTCGTCACCCGTGTCGTTTTGCTGCAACAACTGCATGAAATGCAATTGCACTGGTTTTTGATGTTGCACAACGGCAATGTCGTTGTTATTATTGGATTGGTTTGTTATTAAATCCGTGATATGTGTCGCGGATTTTTCTTTTTTATTCATTTTACACTCCTTTTTTTGTTCTGCCTGTGGATGATGGATTGGTGGCAACCCATTGAAAAAATTTGACCTCATCAATCAAAACCTTGGCCCCAACACGGTGGATTACCCCCATGTCATCTAATCCATTGAACGGGCGGTGAAATACCAGGTCCCTGATGCTGCCCTCAGAAAATGCAGGGTGTTTTTTTGCGAACTGTTTAACAGTTAAATAATGCGGAATGTCATTTGACATCTTTTCCCCTTTTTTGTTGTTCTTGTTAACTTAACGCAAATTGCTTTTGCCTGCTGAAAATGTGCGACAATTAAATTTGGATAACAACTGCAAGCAATCTGCTTGCAGTTTGTGCGCAAACCCACAGTGGGCGTGGGGTTAAGACATATGAACTTTTTTTCAAAAAAACAAACCACGACGAATCGTGGTTTTCCAAAAATGGCGTTTTTTATGGTTATTGACGTTCAAACGCGGACTGTTTTGCCGCACGCTTTTTTGCCGCGTTTTGGGTGGCTAATGCAGCCAATTTAAGTATCGTCCCACCATACATGCCACATTCCTTACGGTTTCTAATAGAAAACGCAAACATATAATCCACAATATAAAAAATTGCGGCAATATACATGTCTTCTGGGGTGGCGTTAAATTTGTTTATAAACCAGCGTCTGCGCTGGGTTATTAGTGTTTTGGATGCGGCGGGCGCAACAACATTTTCTTTTAGTGCCGCATGCTTATCTTTTGTACGCAGCAAATCCACTTTTGTTTTACCTCTTGTCGTTGGTTTTCGCTTGGCCGCAGGGATATATTTGCCCACCAATTCAGCATCGCGATTTGATAAAACAGACAATAACACTAACTGCAACATATGCGGCAGATCTAAAATGTTTGTATTTACCAATTGCGAACGACTTGCTGTGCTACCCCTTAAAATTTCTGTGTTTTCTATCAAATCACACATTGTATCCATTAAATACTGCAACCGCTTTTGTTGCTCGGGGGTAAAGCTTATTTGCTGTGGCACCACGACCTTATCGTCTGGGAAAAGCATATTATGCGATTGCAACACTGCCTCATTTACGCCAAAACCCACAAATTCAGGGCAGTGTTTCATTACGTCATGATATTGCTTTATTGTCAATTTGCGATATTTCATTCCGCACCACCAAATATTTTTGCGTTCATACTGGCCACGACACTGCTTTTATGTGCATTGGACAGGTGTGCATACCGCTTTACCATGGAAAGCGTTTTATGCCCCAAGACATCTGCGATTTCATTTGGGCTGGCACCATTCATTGCCAAATAACTGGCACAGGTGTGGCGCAAATCATGAAATCTAAAATCATGCAAACCTGCCTTGGCTACCACGGTTGCCCAACTGCGTTTTATTTCGCATGGCCCCGAATTTTTATCGTTTGGAAATACCCATACGTCGGACTTACGCTTTTCATATAACTGGCGCACCAAATCTAATGCAGGTCCCCATAAGGGCAGACCACGCATTTCACCGTTCTTGGTATGTTCTAATACTGCCCACCCCTTGTCCAAATCAATATTATCCCAACGAAGGGACAATATCTCGCCACGTCTGGCACCAGTTGAAATTGCCAGCACGATGATGGCATACAAATCCTTGTTTTTTGAATCCTTGGCTGCTGCCAATAGGCGTTCGCGCTCCACATCACTTAAAAAGCGTGTACGACCACGACTTTCGCGTTTGTGTTCAACACGAGCCACTGGGTTTACATCTATCCACCCCAACGACTTTATTCCATAAGCCAACGCACAACTTAATGCGGCCAAATACCTGTTTAATGTCGCTGCACTTTTTGGTCTATTGCCATATTGGATTGCGGCAATCCGTTCAAGTGCACTGGTTATGATTGCAGGCGTCAAAGAATATAACCTGGTCGCACCAATAAACTTTTCCCATTCATCCAACTGTGTGGTGAGTGTTTTTATGGAACGCAACCCGTTATCTTCAATATGCCGCTTATATCGGTCTAACAATTCACTGAATGTGCGATTGCGTGCATTTGTGTTTGGCATGTGTTTTTGATCGCGCATTTCCGTTTCGGTTTTCACGGCCCATTCACGCGCCAATGTTTTACTGGAAAATGTTGCTGTTTGAATAAGGTTTCCCTCTACACGAACACGCGCTCTATATCGAACACCAGATTTGGTCATTCTTTTTTCAATCGTTGCCATCAGTTTTTTCCTTGTTTTCTGAGAGTTTACAACAACTTACAACAAATGTCAAAAAGATACCATAGATTCTAAATCAGAGGAACTGTCTGCTGACACCCGCAGAAATCTTGGAGATATTTTGAACGCGACAAAAAAATGGTCCAGTTTTGGTCCACAAAGACAAAATACCATGCCACAAAAGTGTCAAAAAACCGATGCTTTCAGAGTAAAAATCCTGCACCCCATTTTTACCGAAAATTATTGCAGCGTTTTGATGTCCATGTCCCAAATTTGGACCATTTTAACATTTTTATTCACTTTTATGATTTTTTTGCTTGCGTTGCCCCCCACAATATGTATAATTGTGGGGCAACGCCGGTTTAGCTCAGCTGGTAGAGCGGCTGATTTGTAATCAGTAGGTCGTTGGTTCAAGTCCGACAACCGGCACCATGTTTGACTTAGCCCCCTGAAATTCGCTTAACATCTTGAAAATTGGCGCGATTTCAGGGGTTCTAAATTTTTCTTTTTTGTCGTATGATAATTTGCCTGGAAAATAAATATTTAGAACCGCTCGACGTAAAGAAAGGTCGGCATCATGCCAAACGTTCAATAGGGAACCTGCGACCGTCAAAACAATATCAAAAAATCAACCCCGACATAATTCTATTTTTACCAAGTTTTCCTTGGTTTTTATTCATATAAAGTTTGTTTTTACCACGTTTTTATGATATAATTTCCGCTGACACAGGCGACTGTGTTGGGCGTTACAACCCATAACATTAGGTGTCCGTGGGAACAAAAAATACCTCTAACCATTGGTTGGAGGGCGGTGAATATATTGAATAAGCCCGCTATTTCCTAATGTTATAGTTGTAAACCTCCAGCCACCAATCATTGCTGCGCAAACGTGGCGAATATGCACGTCTGTGGAAAATGCAGTCCGGTGGATTTTTACAGGAATAATAAAAAGGACAATGAATGAAAAAAGAAAGCGTACCGCAAAAATTAAACAAAAAAAGCATTCAGGAAATTAACTATGAAAAATTCCTTGAATATAAAAAGAGCCTGTCTAAAGACGATCAGATAGCTGCTTCTATTATTAGCGCAGCAGTCAAAAATTATACCCTTGGCTGTATGCAGAAATTAGAAGATGCAGAACAATTTGTATTGGGCCCAGTTGCATACCGCGCGGAATTCGCAAAGGAACTAGAAATAATCCATAAGGATAATAAAAACGTTATGGTAAACTTATTAAAGAAAAATTTTGGAATCGACACCCAGGATTTCGAATTTTTATGGGATCTGTACGGACAAACAGAATTATATAACAGATTAAAAATGGCTGTCGCCAAAGATAAGCACCGGCCACGAAATATGCAGTTTTGGGAATTTGTCGCCAGCCCTGACTTAGAATATGTCGGTGGCGAGTTTTCAACATTTGATAGAAATTTAGCACTAAAAAAATTAAAGAAAACTGCAAAATTTAGTCAAGCCCAAGCTAAATTAGGTGGTAAAAAAGTTCCCAGTATGGACGAAATAATTGGCGATGCAATATCAGGAACGCCAAAAAATATATACGAGGCCACACTAGATAAGTTTGATGCATTCTTCAAAATGTATGAACAATCCGACTTAAAAAAAGTGCATGCAGACATTGTGAAACAAGGCGTAAAGTTTGATGCCGATGAATACTCAATGCTGCTAACACTGCTGGTCCAAAATATGGCACACAAACAAGGGATAAAAAACGACGTTGCCTATGTGATAATTTCAGATGACTTGAGCTTTGATAGCGAGGCTTTTGGCAAGTACAGCAGAGAATACATCCCTGAACTTAACGCAGAACGCGGATTTATCGCCATTAACCGCAATTTGCTTCATAAAGCAATTGCAACGCAAGTAAAAGACAAACAAATCCAAAATGAAATCCTGTTCACCGAAATTCTATCAATCGTGATGCACGAATATTCTCATCATGTTGACGTTATGGCACCAAACAAAGGGGCCGTTGGCGCGCAAAAAATGAATCTGTCGCAAATGACCGAAGAAAAATCAGAAAATGATCCATCGGAATGTTCAGCATATACTTTTTCCGAATTTATAAGGGGCAAACTTACTCAAGCCCAGAACGACTAAACATAAATAAAGGAAAGGCAGATATGAAATTCAAGGGATTTAAATCGCTAATCAAGACGAAACAATCGCCAACACCGGAAAGATAAGGATACGCGATATGCAGATAAATTTGAAGCACATGGGCGCAGACAGTTGCTGGAAAACAATTGTTGACATGCACAGCGACTATCACCAAAACCTGAAACACCATAAATACACATATAATCAGTTTGTGCCAAACGATAAACGCATGCATGAATTTATGGAAATTGAAAACCCTACGGCACAACAGGTCAAACATTATCGTGATATCTTTTTAAACGAAATCTATAACGAAAGTGATTTGAAAAAACTGGATAATACAATAGTAAATTCCGTTATTCCCAAAATGCAGATGGCGATAGATGGCAAAATTAAACCACTGGCCAACAAATGGGGGATA